>DATJEN010000146.1:0-14361 GCA_035496575.1 Pirellulales bacterium | reverse complement strand
AGCGGCAACCGCGACCTCCGATGCTGGCTCGCAGTGGCGGTTCTAGCAGCGACCGCACTCAGGGCGGCGGCCCCGCTTGCGGCTGCCGACTGGCCGCAGTTTCGCGGCGCGGCGAGCAACAGCGTCAGCACCGATCAAGCTCCGCCGACAAGCTGGAGTGAAACCGAGAACATCGCGTGGCGAGCCGACCTGCCCGGCCGCGGACCCTCGAGTCCCATCGTGGTCGGTGGCCGCGTTATCGTCACGTGCTCGAGCCGTGTGCAACAAGACCGCCTGCACGTGCTGTGCTTCGACGCACGTTCCGGGGAGAGACTGTGGGAGCGCCAATTTTGGGCCACCGGACGAACGCTCAGCCATCCATCGAGCGCGAACGCCGCGCCCACGCCGGCCAGCGACGGGCGTCTCGTCTTTGCTTTCTATTCGTCGAACGACCTGGTTTGCCTGGATCTCGAAGGAAATCTGAAGTGGCTTCGCGGTCTGACCTACGATTTTCCCCAGGCCGCCAACGACGTCGGAATGGCGTCTTCGCCGGTTGTCATCGGTGACGTGGTCGTGGTTCAGGTGGAATGCCAAGGCGATTCGTTTGCGAGCGGCATCGACAAACAGACGGGCGAATCGCGCTGGCGCATCCCTCGTCCGCGCGAGGCCGGCTGGACATCGCCCGTGGCCATGTCAAACGACAAGGGCCAGATGGTTCTCTTGCAATCGAGCACCGAATTGTCCGCTCATGACGTGGCGACTGGCGAGCGACGCTGGATATATTCAGTACCCTGCGACGCGATTTCGTCACCGGCGGTGGTGGGCTCGACAGCGTTCGTGCCCTCCAAGGGGACAACCGCTCTAGAATGCAATGCTGAGTCGCCTAAGGTGCTTTGGAATGTGCCCAGCTTGCAACCCGGCGCCGCCAGCGTGATCGTCGACAAGGGCAAGCTGTACGCGATCAATCGCGCCGGCGTTCTGGTGTGTGCCAACACGAGCGACGGCAAGATTCTGTGGCGCTTGCGGTTAGAAGGTGAGTTCTGGGGAACGCCTGCCCTGGTGGGCGACCTGATCTATTGTGTGAACCAGAAAGGCCAGACCCAAGTCGTTAAGGTCAGCGACGAGGGGTCCGGGCAGATCGTGGGCAAGAATCAGCTCGATGGCACGCTGCAATGCTCGCCCGCCATTGCGGACGGCGCCCTCTATGTGCGCAGCGACCAGCATCTATGGAAGATCGCGGCTTCGAAATAGCGGAATCCAGCGCAACTCCTTGTTGTTAAGAACGTGGCGTCGCAAATCGAGATCGAACCCGTTTCGGCACCGCTCGACGCCTCGATCCGGCCGCCCGGCTCCAAGAGCTTGACCAATCGTGCCCTGGTGTGCGCGGCGCTAGCCCGGGGCCGCTCCACCTTGCATGGCGCGCTTGCCAGCGAAGACACGCGCGTGATGATTGACGCCCTGGGGACCCTGGGCATTTCAATCGCCGAGTCCGATCGGGACCGCAAGCTTGAGGTCGAAGGCTGCGGCGGCAAAATCCCGTCTCAAGGCGCCGAGCTGTACATCGCAAATAGCGGCACGACCGTGCGGTTTTTGACCGCTCTCGTGTCACTCGCGCATGGCGACTTTCGCCTGCATGGAACGCCGCGGATGCATGAGCGCCCCATCAGCGACTTGCTCGAGTCGCTGGCCGATCTTGGCGTCAACGCGCGCAGCGAAGCCGGAACTGGCTGCCCGCCGGTGCTGATCCAGGCGAATGGTCTGCACGCTGCTCGCGTCGCCATGCGTGGGAATGTTTCCAGCCAGTTTTTGAGCGCGCTTTTGATGGCGGCGCCCTACGCCGAGCCTTCGCACATGGCCGCGCAGCTTGAGATCGACATCACCGGCCAGCTCGTCTCGAAACCTTACGTCGAGATGACCGTTGCCGTCATGGAAGCCTTTGGCGGGCGAGTGACTCGCTCGGCTGAGCTCACGCACTTCGAAACCCCGCAAGCGGTGTACCAGGCCCGCACGTATGAGATCGAGCCGGACGCCTCGGCGGCCAGCTATTTTTGGGCTGCCGCCGCCATCAGCGGCGGGCGCGTGCTCGTCGAAGGACTCAATCGCACGAGCTTGCAAGGCGACGTGGCCTTTTGCGATTGCCTGGCCCAGATGGGATGCGAAGTCGATTATTCCGCACGAGGCACGAGCGTGACGGGCAAACCCCTTCGCGGCATTGACGTCGATATGAACGCCATCAGCGACACAGTACAAACATTAGCGGCAGTCGCGCTGTTTGCAGAGGGCCCGACGACGATTCGCGGCGTCGCTCACATTCGCCACAAAGAAACCGACCGCATCGCCGCACTGGCCTGCGAGCTTCGCAAACTTGGAGCTCGCGTCGATGAGCACCATGACGGTCTGACGATCGTGCCTGGAAAACTTCGGTCTGCGGTCATCCAGACCTACGACGACCATCGCATGGCGATGAGCGCGGCCCTGGTTGGCTTGCGCGTGCCTGGCGTCGTGATCGACGATCCCGATTGCACGAGCAAAACCTATCCGAACTATTTCGGCGATCTGGCGGGGCTGTCGACGAAAATGTGATCGGCCTGACAGTGATGGGCCGGGCACGGTCGGCAGGTCGCGAAGGCGACATTAACGACGGCGGCGCGAAACTAGGGCTGCGTTGGCCAGCGCGTCGACTCCAGCAGCTCGTCGGCGCGTCGCAACAAGTCGCCGGCGCCGCCATGAGGCACCTGGGCCGCCTGCGGGTCGGCTGCCCGAAGCTTTCCGTGGCAATGCTCGCAAACGACTTCCCGCCCCAGGTATTCAACCCGGATTTGCAAGCTGCGACCGCATGTAGGGCATGGCTGCACGAAGCAGGTAGACCTGGACATTGTGGTATCTCCGTTACCAAGTCCGCGGCACGAGTGTCTGATCATCGTACGCTATTCCACCGTTTTGGACAACGAAAGCCGGGCGAGGGGCAGGTTAAGATTGTGAAACAAATCACGAGCTACTTGCGACGCGCGCCCCACCCACCCGAAGCGCTCTACAGGTGACTAGAGGGTTCGCGGTCCGCAATGGTTCGCGCCCTTGGCGGTTGGACGGGCGTACCATTTGATTTGCGGCGGCGGCCCCGGCGTTGCCGCTGCTCGTCAACACAAGGTTGATTGATTAGACTGCATTTTGTCGCAGGGCAAGCTGGCACAGATTTCTGGGAATGGGCAGCTCTCACTTCAATGTCGTGGTCGTGCTGTTCTGGTGCGCCACGATGACCTGGCTGGTGGTTGCCAAGGTGTTGCCGCCGATGCGCGTCGGCGAGCCGCCCGGCTACCTGGCCATCGTTCAAGAAAGCACGCTGGATAAACCGGTCTGCTGGGCGATCAGCCTGCGCGAGCGAACCATCGGCTGGGCCGCCAACCGGCTGGTGCGGCGAAAAGAGGGCATGGCCGAGCTATCAAGCCGCGTTTACCTGGGCGAGCTGCCGCTCGACGAATTGACAACCGGCATTGGAGCGCTGCTGCGGCCCCTTGTCGACGAGCTCAGCACCTGGGATCTCGACAAGAAAACCAGGCTGACCATCGATCCACTCGGCGGCCTGGTTGGCTTCGATTCGCGAATCCGGCTCGGAGAGATTGACAACGCGATCAAAGTCCAAGGCCGGCTCGAAGGCGGCGTTTTGAAGCTGACCGTACGAACCGGCGACACCCCCATTCACCTGGACGTCAGCTTGCCTCCCCGCGCACTGCTGGGTGACGAACTATCGCCGCAGGCCCGCTTACCTGGACTGCGTGTCGGTCAAAGCTGGACGGTGCCGATGTACAGCCCTTTCCGGCCCCCCAATAAGCCGCTCGATATCCTGCAGGCCGTGGTCGAGCGACAGGACACGTTGCGCTGGGGTGGCCAGACACAAGCCTGCAAAGTGATCGTCTATCGCAGCGACTCAGGATCGTCGACCGCCGCCCGCGATACACGCGCACGCGCCTGGGTGGCGGACGACGGACGCGTGCTGCGTCAAGAAGTTGCGTTGTTGCGCACGCATTTGCATTTCGTGCGGCTTTCCGACACCCAATCGGATCGAATTTCCTCCGAGCTCGGCGACGACTGGAGCGCGAGCCTACCCGAGCATCGCGCGCGGAAGATTCTCGGCGACCTGGCCGAAAGCTCGCCTTAAGAGCGCCACCCACCCCTTTCGGTACTGACGGCGGCGGCGAGCATGATCGAGTTCGAACACGTAACGCGACAGTACGGATCGAAAGTCGCGGTGCGCGATCTGGACCTCACGATTCCGCCCGGCGAATTGTTCGCCTTTCTCGGCCCGAATGGCGCAGGCAAGACCACCACCATCAAAATGATCGTCGGCTTGCTGCGGCCCAGCGTGGGCACCATCCGCGTCTGCGGCCAGGATGTTCAAGGAGACCAGTGTGCCGCAAACCGGCTCATCGGCTACGTACCCGACGTGCCCTATTTGTATGACAAGCTGTCGGGCCACGAGTTTCTGCGGTTCATCGGCGAGATGTATGGACTTTCGCCGCACGAGTGCGACGCGCGGATGGCGGAACAGATTGAAACTTTCGAGCTCGCGGATTTCGTCTACGATCTAACCGAGTCCTACTCGCACGGCATGAAACAACGCGTGACGTTCGCCGCCGCCATGCTGCACGATCCGCGCGTGCTCGTCATCGACGAGCCCATGGTCGGGCTCGACCCGAGCACCGTGCGGCTGGTGAAAGATCTGCTGCGCGCGAAAGCCGCGGCGGGCAGCACGATCTTCATGTCCACGCACTTGTTGGCCATCGCCGAGGAAATCGCCGACCGCGTGGGCATCGTCGAACGCGGGCAGCTGAAATTCCTGGGCACGCTCGACGAGCTGCGCTCGCAGCTAGCCAGCTCACACGCCTCGCTGGAAAGTTTGTATTTGAGTTTCATGGGCAATGAGTCCGGCCTTGCGGAAAAGCTGCCGGACCGCATCCCGCAGCAATCGTACTCGCCAGAGGGACCCGCGCCATGACCACGGTCGAGTGGAGCGGCAATCCGGCGATGCCAGCCGTCCTGCCGGTGCCCGACGTCCTGTCGCCGAGCTTGGAAGCTCGCCTGCTATGGCGCCTGCGGCTGTTCACCGTGCTCACCGCGCTTGGGCAGGCGCTGACGAGATCCCGTTTCCGGGTGACGCTGGTCGTGGTGCTCAGCTTGTTGTTCTGGTTCGGGCTGTTTCAGCTATTCAGCAAAGGCTTTGAATTCCTCGATCTCACGATCGGCGACCCGATCATGATGGCCCAGACGATCGAGGCTATCTACAACGTGTTCTTTGCCTCGCTGCTGATGATGCTCGTTGTTTCGTCATGCATCATCCTGTACAGCGGGCTGTATGGCTCGGCCGAGGCAGAGTTTCTGCTGACCACGCCGATCCGGCCGCAGCGCATCGTGCTGCATAAGTTTCAGGAAGCGATCGTTTTTAGCAGTTGGGGATTTTTGCTGTTGGGAAGCCCGATGCTGGTCGCACACGGACTGCGCGTGGCGGCGCCGTGGTACTTCTTCGCGCTGTTGGTGCCCTTCATGGTCGCTTTCGTTTACATCCCCGGCGGCGTGGGCGCGATCGTGTGCCTGGTTTTCGTGCATCGTGTATCGCGGCTGCATCATCGTGTGTTGTGGTTGTTGGGCGCAGCGGGCATCGGGCTCGCGATCGTGCTCGTGTGGTCCTTGGTGGCCCCCTCGGAGCACAATTTGCCGACGCCCGCCTGGTTCCAGGAAATCCTCGCTCGCTTAGAGTTCAGCGAACACCGCCTGCTACCGAGCTGGTGGCTTACCTCGGGGCTGCTCGAAGCATCGCGCGCGGATGAAAGCCGCGCCAATTGGGCGGAAAGCCTGTTGTTCCTGTCCCTGTTGATCTCGAACGGGCTCTTGCTGCGCGTGATCGCGGTGGCCATCGGGGCGCGCGTGTATCGCAGAAGTTACAGCGAGCTGCGCACCGAGCGCGCTCGACGACGCCCCAGCGAGGCATTCTGGCTCGACCGCGCCGTCATGAGGTTCAGCCCATTCCTGACGCCCGGAATGCGGCTGTTGATCGTCAAAGACCTGCGGCTCTTTCGTCGCGATCCCATGCAGTGGTCGCAGTTCATTATCTTCTTCGGGCTGCTGGGATTGTATTTCGCGAACATTCGCCGCTTCAGCTATGACGTCAATTACGTCGCGTGGGTCAACATGATCAGCTTTCTGAATCTGGCAGTGATTGGCTTGATCCTGTCGACCTTCACGACACGTTTCATCTTCCCGATGCTCAGCCTGGAGGGGCGGCGGATGTGGATCCTGGGCCTGCTTCCGTTGTCGCGCGATTCGATCCTGTGGGGCAAGTTTCTGTTCGCCGCTTCCGGCTGCGCGATTCCTTCCTGCCTGTTGATCCTGCTCAGCGACCTGATGCTCGGCATCTCGTCATTGATTGTGCTGATCCATCAATTGATCTGCGTGCTGTTGTGCGTGGGCCTGTCGGGAATGGCCGTGGGCCTGGGCGCCAAGATGCCCGACCTGCGCGAGGAATCTCCTTCCAAGATCGCGGCGGGGTTTGGCGGCACTTTGTGCTTGGTGCTGAGCGCCAGTTACATCGTGATCGTGGTCCTGTGCACCGCCTTGCCTTCGCATTTCTATCTCTCGGTGATTCAAACCGATATGGACCCTACCTGGGTGCAAGCCTGGCTCGCTTTGGGAACGATCGCGGCTATCGCCATGGCCGTGCTGGCCACCTATGTTCCGATGTTGATCGGCCTGCGCGCCTTCCGGGCGCTCGAGCTCTGAGCACTCGCTAAGGCGCGAGAATTGCTTCAATCGCTGACAGCTTCTAATATCGCATGCGGCCCTTCAATCCTCAGGTCACGCACGCACGATGGCGCTCCCGCTCGAAGATTACGGCCTGATCGGCGACTGCCAAACGGCTGCCCTGGTGGGCCGCGATGGCTCGGTGGATTGGCTGTGCTTCCCGAATTTCGATTCCGCGGCGTGTTTCGCTGCCCTATTGGGAACGCCGGAAAATGGGCGCTGGCTGCTCGCGCCGACTGGCAAAGTGCGGGAAACGCGCCGCCGTTATCGAGGCGACACGCTCGTCTTGGAAACGTACTACGAGACGGATCAGGGCGCGGTGACGGTCGTCGATTGCATGCCACCGCGCAGCCAAGAGCCCGACCTCGTGCGCGTCGTCACAGGCCAGCGTGGCAAAGTGCCCATGCGGATGGAGCTTGTCATTCGCTTCGATTACGGCTGGGTCGTCCCCTGGGTGCAGCGAATCGAGGGCGGCATTCAAGCCGTCGCTGGGCCAGACACTCTCGTGCTGCATACGCCCGCTCCGCTGAAAGGCAAAGATCTTACCACCACCTCCGAGTTCAGCGTTTCGGCGGGCGAGACCGTGCCGTTCGTGCTCATGTGGCACCCCTCGCACGAAGCGGCGCCGGCGAAAGTCGATGCGCACGAGGCGATCGCGTTCAGCGAAGATTGGTGGCGCGACTGGTCGAGCCGCTGCACGCATCAGGGTGAATGGCGCGAGGCGGTCATCCGCTCACTCATCACACTTAAAGCCCTGACGTTCGCTACCACCGGAGGCATCGTCGCGGCGCCCACCACGTCGTTGCCGGAAGAGCTGGGCGGCGTGCGCAATTGGGACTATCGGTTTTGCTGGCTGCGTGACGCGACTTTCACTTTGTACTCGCTGCTCGTGACCGGCTATTCGGAAGAAGCGATGGCCTTTCGAGATTGGCTGCTGCGCGCCGTGGCCGGTGACCCGGCCGGATTGCAGATCATGTACAGCTTGGGCGGCGCGCGGCGCCTGACCGAACTCGAGCTGGGCTGGCTACCCGGGTACGAAAACTCCCACCCGGTGCGGATCGGCAATGCCGCCTCCGCGCAATTCCAACTCGATGTCTACGGCGAAGTGCTCGACATGATCCACCTGTCGCGCCGTCAGAAGCTGAACAGCAACCACTTTGTGTGGCGCTTCGAGCTTGCCCTGCTCAGATTCCTTGAGCATGCCTGGCGCGACCCCGACGATGGAATCTGGGAAGTCCGCGGCCCGCGGCGGCACTTCACCCATTCGAAGGTCATGGCCTGGGTCGCCTTCGACCGTGCCATCAAGGCGGTTGAATCCGGCGGTCAGAAAGGCCCACTCGAACGCTGGCGCAAATGCCGCGCGGCCATCCATGCCGAGGTCTGCTCGCGAGGCTTCAATCAGAAGCTGGGCTCGTTCGTCCAGTACTTTGACAGCGATTTGTTGGACGCCAGCCTGCTGATGTTGCCGCTGGTCGGCTTCCTGCCCGCGAAAGACAAGCGCATCGAGGGGACGGTCAACGCGATTCAAAAACATCTCACCCGGGATGGCTTCGTGGACCGCTATCACACCGAATCCCACGTCGATGGACTGCCGCCAGGCGAGGCGACCTTCCTGCCGTGCTCGTTCTGGATGGTGGACAACCTGGCCCTGCTGGGCCGGCTGGATGAAGCCCGCGAACTGTTCGAGCGGCTGCTGGCGATCCGCACCGACTTGGGACTGTTATCCGAGGGATACCATCCGCGCCTGAAGCGCCTGCTGGGCAACTTTCCCCAGGCTTTCTCGCACGTGGGCCTGGTGAACAGCGCGCGCAATCTGGGTGCGGGCGAAGGCCCGGCCGAGCATCGGCAAAAGGCTTGAAGGGTCGCGAGTTGCGGCACGAGCCGGCGCATCCGCTGGCCGATCCGCTCGGGCGCGGTGCTAGCTGTTTTTGAGGCTGCCTTTGGCAGTCTGCGAAAGCTTTTCCGGTTTTCGTGAAAGTTCTGCCTGGGCGATTCCGATAAATGGCCGCAGCCTGGAAATCGCGCCCCGCTTGGGCGCGGCCAAGGAGGGGGATCCTTGCAGCAGGTGTACGGCTATGAAGTCCTGGATCCTCAAGTGCCTCATCAGCACGATGAGCCTTTGCGCAAGCTTCGCCTGGCTCGATGGCGCTGCGGGCCAGTCGTTTAACTACGAGCCGAAACCGCGCGCCAGCTCATCGGGGCTGACCTATGCCAGCCCTGATCCGGCGCCATCGATGATGCGGCCGAGTGAAGCGGTGCCACTCGTGGCGTCTCGGCCGGACCGACCGCCCGCGCCTCCCCGTCGCAATTACGCTTCACCGCAAGGAGGCTGGGTTGCTCCGAGCTATGGCGGCCCCAGCATGTCGCAGCGCCTGCGCTATGAGCAAGCCGGCGCTCCGCGGGGGAACCGCATGATGGCGCGCGCTGCGCAGCCGGCGCGCGAATCCATTCCGCCCGGCGAGCCACTCGACCCGTTTGGCGATGGCGTGCCGCCGAGCACCACGGACAGCGGCCAATACTATCCCGAGAGCGGCGGTAATTTACCTCCGCCTGGCTATGGCGAGATGATGGACGGCCAAATGCCGGACGACGGCATGACGGATGGCGCCATGCTGGATGACGACGGCTACTGCCAACCGGGATGCGGCGGCTGTGGCGGCTGCGACCAGTGCGATGAGTGCCCCGGCATCGGTTTTTGCGGCTTTCTCAAAGGCTGCAACGAATGTCTGAAGCAAACCTACTTGTTCAGCCCCTGCGCCTGGAAGAACCTCAGCATTTACACGGGCAAGCAAGGTTTTAAGAACCCCACCGATCTCGGATTGAACGGCGACTTTGGCTACCACGCGGGCGTGAACTGGGGTTCGCCATTTTGGAATCGCTATGGCGTTGGCTATCAGCTCGGCGGCGCAGTCTTGCTGAGCGACTTCGAGGGCAACAGCGGACCGCTCGGGCATCGCCGCACCCAATTCTTTCTCACCACCGGCTTTTTCCATCGCGCGCAGTGCAGCCGAGGGTGGCAAGGCGGCATGGTGTACGACTACCTGGCCGACAATTTCTACGTGGACATGCGGATGAGCCAGCTTCGCGGCGAAGTCAGTTACTTGTTCGCCCCACACGAAATCGGCTTTTGGTTCGCCGCGCATTTGAACAGCGACTCTCGAACGCCGCCTGCCTTCTTGGAACAAAACAACGTCACGTGGCGCGCCATCAATCAATACAATGTTTTTTACCGCTACACCTTTTGTAACGGATCGTATGCGCGCACGTGGGCTGGCTTGAGCGGCCATGCCGACGGCATCTTCGGTAGCGATGCCGTCGTGCCATTCTCGAACCGCTGGGGAATGCAGGCCTCGTACAATTACTTATTGCCCCGCAACGACGATAGCCTGCCCAACAATACCAGGGAATCGTGGAGCCTGATGATCAGCCTGGTGTGGTTCCCCGGCCATCGCTGCGACAACGATTCGTTCAATCACTACCGGCCGTTGATGCCGGTTGCCGATAATGGCTGGTTCATGGAAACGACGCGCTAAACCGCGCGGCGGAAACCGGCTGCAGCTGAATTAGCGAGCCGGAGTGTACTTCCACGCCGCTGCGTCCTCGCCGTCCAGCCGCAAGGTGAGGCACTTGGCGCTTCCGCCCGCCTTCACAAACTCGTCGAGCGGCGTGGGCCGCGGTTCGTAACCTCGCTCGCGAAGCTGCGCCTGCAGCATGTTGCAGCCAGTGTTCGTGACGACGAATCGCCCCACCACCACCGCATTGCAAGCAAACCGACGAGCTTCGTTCTCGCTTACCGGTATCAGCTCGCTGACCGCTTCTTCGAGCGCGCGCCGGCCGTAATCGTCGAAGGCCGGCGGATAATAGATGGCGACGCCCGGCGCCAACGGGCAGAAGCATGTGTCGAGATGATAGTAGTAGGGATCGACGAGCTCGAGCGGAATGACGCGGCACGAGAACATTTGCCCGATCTCTTGATGCCCGCGAATGTCGCTGCGAATGCGGTAACCCGCAAACAAGGTATCGCCGCAGAAGAGGGCGTCGCCGGCGCCTTCGAAGAATACGCCCTCGGCTAGTTGCCGCACGGCGTAGCCAGCGCGCTCAAGCCAGGCCGCATCGACGGACTCCTCGCCTTGCCGCTGCGGGAAACGAAAGCGCGCCAGCACGCTTTGATCGCGAAAGATCATGGCGGCGTTGGCCGTGAACACCAGGT
This sequence comes from Pirellulales bacterium, assembly GCA_035496575.1. Lineage (GTDB taxonomy): Bacteria > Planctomycetota > Planctomycetia > Pirellulales > PALSA-1355 > PALSA-1355. The sequence continues at coordinate 3,380 of DATJEN010000146.1, read as the reverse complement.
CGGGCAAACCCCTCACAGGCTCGAGCAGCTCGACGCGCGCGCCAACCTCCAACAGCAAGTCCCGCAGCACTGTCCACTGCAGGATCGCCATCGCATGGTCGGGTTGTTTCTGCCGGCTCATCCAAGGGTTGATCTCATATTCGACCCCGTAATAGTCCGGCGGGCACATCAGGATGCGCGGCTGTGAACCATTTGCATCTTGAGCGGCAGCCGCGCTCGCAGCGCTCGATCTCGCTGGGCTGTTCATCCCTTCGACTCCAAAGCATCCAGCTCCGATACGAGCGCGCGTAAGAAGGGCTCGACATCCGTGACCAGGCCCACGGTCTGGAACGATCCGCGGTCGTTCAGCTTGATGACGGTCGACGGATTGATATCGACGCACACCACCTTGACCCAGGCTGGCAGCAGATTGCCCACCGCGATCGAATGCAGAGTCGTCGCCACCATCAAGCAAAAGGTGATATCGCGAATGCCTTCGCGCATTTTGCGCTGGGCCTCGAGAGCATCGGTGATCACTTCGCCCAGCGGTCCGTCATCGCGAATACTTCCGGCCAGCAGGAAATCGATCTTCGAGCGAACGCATTCGTACATGATGCCCGAGGTCAGCAATCCGCTGGCCACGGCGCGCTCGATGCCCCCAGCTCGGCGAATGCGGTTGATCGCGCGCAAATGATGCTCGTGTCCTGCTTCGGCCAGGTCGCCCTGTTCCAAGTGCACGCCCAAGCTGGTTCCGAACAGCGCTTGCTCGATGTCGTGAGTCGCAAGCGCATTGCCCGCAAATAATCGGTTGATATAGCCGCCGCGGATCAGCCGGCTCACGTGCTGGCCGCTTCCGGTGTGCACGATGGCGGGTCCGCCCACGAGCAGCGTCTTGCCACCCTCCTTGCGGTTGCGAAAAAGTTCATGGGCAATCTGCCGGATGGCGACTCCCTTGGGCTTCTCGGTCGAAACGCTGCTGCCCATGAATTCAAAGACCTGCCGGTCGTGCGATCGCTCCTGCGGGAACACGCGCACGCCGCCGTGCCCGACGACGAACGGGGTGCCGACGGTCGCATCGCTCATGGCGACGCACCGCGCCGTCTTTGCCTGTGGGTCGATGGCGATGCCGCAGTCCATTTCCTGGTCGGCGACTTCGACCCAGTGCCCCCCCATGCGAACTTCGGTGCGCTGGTTGGTGGAGCTGTAAAACCCGTCGGGAAACGTGCCGGCAATGTCGGTTGCCATGTATTGGCAATCCTGCTGCGAGGTCGGAATTGCGCCATGATCTCCGATTTGAGCCAACACGGCGCTAAGCACCTCGGCCGAAGGCGCGCGGACTTCGATCAGCGCATAACTAGGATTCTCGCGCGCTTGCCCAATGGTGATCTTCTTGAACCGGAAGGTCGCGCCTCCGGCGGTGATCAGGTCGAGAACCTTGGGGAGGATCAAACTGTCGATGATATGCCCGGTGATCTGGACTTCCTCGCTATGGGCGCCCGCTTGTTGTTCGTCGAGCAATTTGCTAGTCGCCATCGAGTCACTCGTGGTGGTGCGAGCTGGGTTTTGGGACACGGTAGTGCCGCTGCCGAAAGCATTCTAGGTGCGCTTGCCGTGCGCAAACAACGCGCCTGCAGGCCGGCTTTGCGTTAAAGCGGTGAGCCCTTTATACTTTACAGGCCTGGATGCTAATGGGTGGTCGTGGATCCCTGGCCGCTGCTCGCGCTGGCCGTTCCCTGTCCAGGCTATCCCACTTGTGAGCATTGTGCGGGGTGAATTTACTTTCGCTGTTTTCTTTCAAAGAGATCTGTCCTTTCAATGAGTAGTTCCGACCATTGGAATGAATTGGCGTCTGAGTTGGGGACTCCGATTCCGCAAGATTCGCCCGCCGAGGCACAGTCCAAACCCAAGCCCAAACCGCCGGCGCCCCGTCGCGAGCCGGCCGCAAAGAAACCTGCTCCCGGACCTGCGCCCGATTGGTCGCAACTGGCTCAGGATTTGGGCGTGGCCGCTCCCGCCGAGCCGGCAAAGCCTGCCGAGCGTCCCAGCCGTCGAGAGGAGCCATCGACTGGCAAGCCGAGCCCGCGCGACGTTTCGTCGCGAGAGCGTCCGCGCGAGCGCGATCGGCACCGCGGCCGTTCGAGTAAAGAAGTGGAACAGCCGCGCGAACAAATCCGAGAGCGGTCGGCGGACGAATGGGACGCCGAGACGATCGAACTCAGCGCGTATGAAGTCGAGCTTTCCAAGAGCGACGTTCTTGCGGATGCGGATGAACCCGCGGCGGGTGAGCAGCGTGCGGCGCAGGGCGACGAAGAGCAGCCCGCCCGCCGCCGACGGCGCCGACGCCGGGGGGGACGGCGCTCCAAACGCGATCGTGGCGAGCACGCAGAGCAGGAAGCAACTGGCGAGCGCGATGCCGGGCGCGAGTCAGAGTCGGCCGGCAGCGAGTCGGAAGATCTCGTCGGTTTCGAGCCACTCGATGAAGCGGTTCAGGACACTGCGCCGGCGGACGCCGAGCCGGAGCAGCGGCGCGGCCGCAACAAGCGTCGTCGGCGTCGCGGCTCGGGTTCGGATCGGGAGGGTCGCAAAGCCGAGCGACCTTCCAAGACTGACGCCGCATCACCGGCCGCCAAAGATTTCGATGAGGACGAGCCGTTTCTCGAAATAGATTCCGACGAAGAAGAAATCGCCGCGGAGGGATCGAGCGACAAGAACAGCCACCGCGCGATTCCCTCATGGGAAGAAGCGATCGGCTATATCGTGAGCGTGAACATGGAGGCTCGCGCCAAAAACCCCCGTGCCCCGCAATCGCGAGGCGGCCGAGGTCGTGGGCGCAGCGGTCGCGGCAATTCTCGCGGTAATGGCCGGCGCAAGTAGCCAAGCATGATTCATCGAGGGCTTAAGCTCGGCTGGCTGGCCGCCTGGTGTGGGTTCATCGTGGTATTGGCCGGCTGTGGCAACCGCGAGTCCTCGGATTCCTCCTCCGCGGGTGGCGGCAAGACGTACCGCATTGCCGTCATCCCCAAGGGGACGACGCATGTGTTCTGGAAATCGGTTCATGCCGGAGCACTCAAGGCCGCGCGCGAGCTGCAACAGGCCGGCATTCCTGTGGAGATCCAGTGGAAGGGCGCCCTGCTTGAGAACGATCGCGAAGGTCAGATCAACGTCGTTCAAGACTTCATCGCGCAGGGAGTCGATGGCATTGTGCTCGCGCCCTTGGATTCGACAGCTCTCGTCCCCTCGGTCGTGGAAGCCAAGCGGGCGGGCATTCCCACCGTTATCTTCGACAGCGGCCTAGCCGACGACTCAGCCGTCGTGAGTTATGTTGCCACCGATAACTATCGCGGGGGCGCGCTTGCCGCGCGCGAAATCGGCAAGCTCACCGGCGGCAAAGGCAATGCCAT
>DATJEN010000145.1:0-25341 GCA_035496575.1 Pirellulales bacterium | reverse complement strand
GAGGTCGTGGAGCGCGCCAGGAAATCGAGCCTGCCGCAAGAAGTGCGCGACGCGCTCACCGTTTCAACAGACACGCGCACGCCTCACCAACAAGAGACCGTGCGCAATCATTTCGTCCGCCATTTTTATGCTCCGGCGCGTGCCGTGTTCAATGCGCTCAATGCGGAGGCCGAGCGATTGGCCAAGGCCCAAAGCGATCTGGAGGCCTCGTACTCGTCGACCATGGTGATGGAGGAAATGCCCAAGCGGCGCGACACCTTCATCCTGGTGCGCGGTGATTTCCGCACTTTTGGCGAGACGGTCACGCCCGGCGTGCCAGCTCGCCTGCCGCCCTTGCGCGAGGGCTCCCCGCCGAACCGGTTGGGGCTTGCCCAGTGGCTCGTCGATCCGCGCAATCCTCTCGTGAGCCGAGTGACGGTCAATCGCTATTGGCAGCAATACTTCGGCACCGGTTTGGTAAAGACCAGCGAAGATTTCGGCTCGCAGGGCGAGTGGCCCACGCATCCCGAGCTGTTGGATTGGCTCGCCTCGCAGTTCATCGCCAGCGGTTGGGACGTCAAGGCGATTCAAAAGATGATTGTGATGTCGGCCACGTATCGGCAGTCCTCGCGCACCACGCCCGAATCGATCAAATACGATCCCTACAACCGCATGCTCTCCCGCGGCGCGCGCTTCCGCCTGGATGCCGAGATGATTCGCGACTGTGCCTTGGCAGTGAGCGGTTTGATCGACAACCGCATCGGTGGGCCCAGCGTTTCGCCCTATCAGCCGGACGGGCTGTGGGAAGAAGTCGGCTTCGGCGGCGGATTTAGCGCCCAGAGCTATACGCAAAGCCATGGAGCCGATCTCTATCGCCGCGGCATCTACACGTATTGGAAGCGGGCACTCCCCTATCCGCCATTGATAACCTTCGACGCCCCCAATCGCGAGGTCTGCACGGATTGCCGGGCCCGCACGAACACGCCGCTACAGGCGCTTGTGCTGCTCAACGATCCTGGGTTCGTGGAAACGGCCCGCGCTTTGGGGCAGCGCGTGATCCGGCAGGGCGGCGCGACCCTCGAAGAGCGGATGCGGTTCGCTTTTGTGCTGTGCACGTCGCGCCCGCCACGCCCCCAAGAGCTGGAGGTGCTGGTGCGCCTTTTTGGCGCCGAGCTTAAGCGCTTTCAGCAAAACCCCGCCGCCGCGGCTAAACTAACCAGTGTGGGAGAGCTGCCCCGACCGGCCGATCTCGATGCGGCTGAACTGGCCGCTTGGACCGCCATCGGCAACGTGCTATTGAACCTCGACGAAACGATCACCAAGGGTTAGCCATGGATTTCGAACAGCGAATCAGTCGGGCCATCACGCGTCGAACGTTGCTCGGCCAGTCGGCACGCGGCCTGGGCGCTTTTGCGCTGGCATCGCTTCTGAACGAGTCCAGCGGACTCGCCGCTCCAACCCACGGCACGCACGGGGCCTTGCCGGCCCTGCACTTCGCGCCCAAGGCCAAGCGCGTCATCTACCTGTTCATGTCCGGGGCCCCCTCGCACATCGACTTGTTCGACAACAAGCCGAAGCTCAAGGAGCTCACCGGCGAAGAGCTGCCCAAAAGCGTGCGCGGCGATCAGCGCATCACGGGCATGACCAGTGGCCAGGCCAAGCTGCTCATGGTGGGCCCAGCTTACGACTTCAAGCGCTATGGCCAGTGCGGCACTGAAATCACGGAAATGATGCCACACATCGGCGGCATCGCGGACGACATCTGCTTGATCCGCTCGATGCACACCGATCCCATCAATCACGATCCGGCGGTCACCTACTTGCTCACCGGCAACCAGCAGCCAGGCCGCCCGACGATCGGGGCTTGGATGGCCTATGGATTGGGCAGCGTCAACAAGAATTTGCCTGAATACGTGGTGCTGCTCTCCGGCGGCGGCGGTCAGCCACTTTTGGCGCGGTATTGGGGAAATGGCTTCTTGCCCAGCAAGTACCAGGGCGTCCAGTTCCGCTCGACCGGCGACCCGGTGCTCTATGTGTCGAATCCCGAGGGCATCGACCCTGCCACGCGGCGTGAACTGCTCGATGGCGTGCAGCAGCTCAATCGCCTGCAGCTCGAGGCGGTGGGCGATCCAGAAATCGCCACGCGCATCGACGCTTATGAAATGGCTTACCGCATGCAGACCAGCGTGCCGGAACTGATGGATATCGGCAAGGAACCGAAACACGTGCTCGATGCCTACGGGGCCCAACCGGGCAAGGCGTCGTTCGCCAATAACTGCTTGCTCGCGCGGCGACTGGCCGAGCGCGACGTGCGCTTCGTGCAGCTTTATCATCGCGACTGGGACCATCACGGCAATCTGCCCAACGAGCTCAAGCGCCAATGCGGCCTGTGCGATCAGGCGTCGGCTGCGCTCGTGACCGACCTCAAGCAGCGCGGGCTGTTGGACGAGACGCTCGTGATCTGGGGCGGCGAGTTCGGCCGCACGGCTTATAGCCAGGGCGCGATCAGCAAGAACAGCTTCGGCCGCGATCACCATCCGCGCTGCTATAGCATGTGGATGGCCGGCGGCGGCATCAAGCCGGGCATGACTATCGGCAAGACCGACGATTTTGGTTACAACCTGGTCGAAGATGGCGTCCACGCCAATGACTTTCAGGCCACGGTGCTGCACCTGTTGGGCGTCGATCACACGAAGTTGACCTACCGCTTCCAAGGGCGCGATTTCCGCCTGACCGACGTTGCCGGCAAGGTGGTCGAAAAGATTCTTGCCTGACGCAAGGTGCCGCATGCTGACGATTGCGAGCCATTGTGCCCCACGCTTCTGCGACCGCGTTTCGCGGCGCAACTTCCTGAAGATCGGTGGCCTGGCGTTCGGCGGATTGTCTCTGGCCGATCTGCTGCGCGCCGAAGCGGCGCAAGGCAAGCAATCGCACAAATCGGTGATCATGGTCTATCTGCCTGGCGGCCCGCCCCACCAGGATATGTTCGATCTCAAGCCCGATGCGCCGTCCGAGATCCGCGGCGAATTCAAGCCGATCGGCACCAGCGTGCCGGGGATCGAAATGTGCGAGCACATGCCGCGATTGGCCGGCATGATGCATCGCCTGATCGCGATCCGCTCCTTGGTGGGCGCAACCGGCGACCATTATTCATTTCAATGCATGACGGGCCGCAGCCATCGCCGTCAACCACCGGGCGGCTGGCCGGAAATCGGATCCGCCGTGGCGCGCTTGCAAGGTTCGCTCACGCCGGCGATGCCAGCCTATGTCGGGCTGTCGCCGCGCATGCAGCACACTCCCTACAACTCGGGCAAGCCAGGCTATTTGGGTCCGGCGTATGCGCCCTTTCAACCCAACGGCGATGGCAAGGACGACCTGGTGCTGCAAGGCGTCAGCAGTGAGCGACTGGCAGATCGCGAGACTTTGGTGCGCGCCTTCGACCGTTTGAATCGACGCATCGATTCCAGCGGCGTCATGGAAGGCATGGACGCATTCGAGCGGCAGGCATTCGGCGTGCTGACCTCGAGCCGCCTGGCCGAAGCGCTCGACCTGGAAAGGGAACCACGCGCCTTGCGCGAGCGCTACGGCTTTGGCACCGAGCAACACCAGGGCGATGGTGCGCCGCGGCTGCTGAAGCAGTTTTTAATGGCCCGCCGGCTGGTCGAGGCGGGCGTGCGTCTAGTCACGCTCAGCTACAGCTTCTGGGACTTTCACGGCCAGAACTTTGCAGGAGCCAAGCGCGAGCTGCCGCTGTTGGACCAGGCGACCAGCGCGCTGGTCGAGGATCTATATAACCGCGGCCTCGACAAGGACGTCACGGTGATCGTGTGGGGCGAGTTCGGACGTACTCCAAAAATCAATGCTGCTGCCGGGCGCGATCACTGGCCCAACGTGTCGTGCGCGCTGTTGGCCGGCGGCGGACTGCGCGCGGGGCAGGTCATCGGCTCGACCGACCGCCATGCAGCCGAGGTCAAGGATCGGCCCGTCCACTTCGAAGAAGTGCACGCGACACTCTACCGCGCGTTGGGAATCGACCCGCTGCAAACCACTATCCCCGATTTGGCCGGGCGTCCCCAGTATTTGACCGATGGACATCCGCCGTTGGCTGAGCTGGCCTGAACGTTGAATGCCGTTTGGCCCGTCACTATCATGAACCGCGGCGGCTAGCCATCGCTCGGGCGCCTTGCAGGGCCCGAGTGCCCCCCTTCCAACCAGCCAGGACCCACGGCTGACATGCGACTTTCGACCGCGTGCTTACTGGCGGTTTTGCTGAGTGGTTCGCAAGCGCGGCCGCTCGCGGCGGTCGACTACGAAGCGGATGTGAAGCCCATCCTGCGGCAGCATTGTTATCGCTGCCACGGCAGCCTGCGACAGAAATCTGGCTTGCGGCTGGACCACGTCAGCTTCATGCGTGCCGGCGGAGATGGCGGGCCTGCATTGGAACCGGCGGACGACCAAGCGCGCTTGTTGCTGGCCGTGCGCGGCGAGCTGGGCGAGCGGATGCCGCTTGAGTCAAAACCGCTGAGCGAAGCGGAAATCGCCACGCTTGCGGCCTGGGTCCGCGCAGGCGCACAAGCGCCCGACGAGCCCCTGCCGCCCGACCCGCGCGATCATTGGGCCTTCCGGCTGCCCCAGCGAGCGCCTTTGCCACCAGTGGTGCGGCCGGATTGGTCGAGCCCGATCGATCGGTTTTTGTCAGCGGAGCACGCGCGGCAGGGCCTGACGTCGGCTGAGCCGGCTGCGAAGAACGTGCTGCTGCGCCGCGTGACCTTCGACCTCATCGGTTTGCCGCCCACTCCCGCCGAGCTGCGTTCGTTTGTTGAGGACAACTCCCCCGACGCCTACGAGCGCGTGGTCGACCGTTTGTTGGCCAGCCCTCAATACGGCGAGCGCTGGGGCCGGCACTGGATGGACGTATGGCGCTACAGCGACTGGGACGGCTTTGGCGCCGAGGTCCGCGAAAGCCAGCCGCACATTTGGCGGTGGCGCGATTGGATCGTGGAGTCGCTCAACACAGACCAGCCGTACGACAAGATGATCGAGGCCATGCTGGCCGCCGACGAAATCGCGCCCGAGGATGAATCGACTCTGCGGGCCACGGGATTTCTGGCCCGCAATTGGTATCGCTACAACCGCAACGTGTGGCTTGAGGCGACCGTCGAGCACACCGGCAAGGCCTTTTTGGGCATCACGCTCAATTGTGCCCGTTGCCACGATCACATGTACGATCCGATTCTGCAGAGCGAGTATTACCAGTTCCGCGCGTTCTTCGAGCCGCATGGAATTCGCACCGATCGGCTGCCCGGCCAGGCGGACACGAAGCAAGACGGCCTGGTGCGCGCGTACGACTCTGAACTGGAGAAGCCGACGTTTCTGTTCGTGCGCGGCAACGAGGCTCAACCGGACAAAGAGCATCCGCTCGCGCCCGCCGTGCCGCGAGCGCTGGGGGGCGACGCGCTGGCGATCGCGCCGGTAACGCTTGCCGCGACGACGTACTATCCGGGACTGCGCGGCTACGTGCAACAAGAGGTGCTACTGGAGGCAGAGGCCAGGCTAAAGGCCGCCAAACAAGCACTCGCCAAGGCGAATGATGAATTTGATGAGGCCCTCAAGAAGGCCACGCAGGGAGAACCACTCCCAACTGAGAAGGTTGCCACAACGGGCTCTCAATCGCCGCAGCCGCAGGGATCAGTTGAAAAAACTGATGACGCGGGTAAGCAAGCTCCCGACGCTCGGCGCGTGGTCGTTGAATCGGCAGGCGCGCTGGCAATAGCGGAGAAAGCTCACCTGGCAGCGTCGAACGGTGTTGAAGAGATCCGCGCGAAAATCGCCGCGGACGCGGCTGAGTTCGCAAATCCTCCAGTGGCGGAAGCCGGGAAACTTAAGGCTGAGGCCATTCGGGCCGAGCGCGCGGCGCGACTGGAGCAAGCCAAGTTTCAGCTTATGGAGGTCGACGCCCAAATCGAAAAGGTACGACGTGACAAGGATGATGCTTCGAAGAAGAAACTCACTGAACTAATGAAGAAGCTGCCCGAAGCGACCAAAGCCCGCGAAACTGCCCAGGCAGCGCTCGCGGCACCGCCAGAAAATTACACGCATTTCACGCCCGTATATCCTGCCACGAGCACGGGGCGCCGCGCGGCGCTTGCGTGTTGGATCGCCTCGCGCAACAACCCGCTGACGGCCCGCGTGGCCATCAATCACATGTGGATGCGGCACTTTGGCAGTCCGCTCGTGCCCACGGTCTTCGATTTTGGATTGAACGGGAAGCGGCCGACGCACCCCGCGCTCTTGGATTGGCTGGCCGTGGAGCTGATGGACCAGGGCTGGCGCATGAAGCCGATCCACCGCATGATCGTCACCAGCGCGGCCTATCGCATGCAGTCGACGAGCATCGATGCGTCGAACCGCGCTCGAGATCCCGAGAATCAATATCTGTGGCGGATGAACCCGCACCGGCTTGAGGCCGAGGCCGTGCGCGATGCAACGTTGGCGGTCGCCGACAGTTTGGATTTTTCGATGCGCGGCCCGGAGCTCGATGAATCCAAAGGGCTGGCCGCGACCCGCCGCAGCTTGTACTTCCGCGGCAGCAAAGAAAAGAAGGTGCCGTTCCTGGACGCCTTTGATCGGCCAAACGTGGTCGATTGCTACCGCCGCAGCGAGACCATCGTGCCGCAACAAGCGCTGGCCATGGTGAATAGCTCGTTGACGATCACGCAGTCGCGAAAGTTAGCCGGCATTCTGCGGGATAGTCTGGGCGCGCATGCGGAGAACGACGAGATGTTCGTGAATGCGGCGTTCGAGCGACTGCTGTGCCGGCCCGCGAAACAGGACGAATGCAAAACGGCTCTCGATTTCCTGGTCGCGCAAGCTCGGGAGTTGGCTGCGCCGGACAAGCTCACGCGCTTCACTTCCGGCGAGGAGAATTCGCTGGCTCCGGCCGCTGATCCGCACACTCGGGCGCGCGAGAACCTAGTCCACGTGCTGCTCAACCACAACGATTTTCTGACGGTCCGCTAGTCGGAGCGATTTTATGAACCACGACCTGCCAGCACATTCACGAGTCACGCACCGTCGCGCGTTCTTGGCCGACTTGGGCATGGGCTTCACGGGCCTGGCGCTGGGAGATTTGCTGCTGCGCGATGGCATCTGTCGCGCCGCGGAGCAAGCGTGGTCACCGCCGGATGGACGCCCTCACTTGCAGCCGCGCGCCAAAAATGTGATTTGGATTTTCTTGGTAGGCGGAATGAGCCACCTGGAGAGTTTTGATTACAAGCCCGCCCTGAACGAGTTCGCGGGCCAGGAAATCGGCCACACTCCGCACAAGGACGTTCTCTCCGCCTCGTTCATTCACGAGAATCTGCGGATCGTCGTGCCCGATGACGCCAACGGGCACATCCGCCACAAGTTGTTTCCGCTGCAAGTCGGGTTTCAAAAACGCGGGCAAAGCGGACTGGAGATCAGCGACTGGTGGCCACAACTCGCCACTTGCGCCGACGACCTGGCGATCGTGCGATCGATGTGGACCACCGACAACAACCATGGCGCCCAACTGCAATTTCATACCGGGCGCCACGTGCTCGAAGGGCCGCACCCCACGATCGGATCGTGGATTCACTATGGCCTGGGCGCGATGGCCGACAATCTGCCGAGCTTCGTCGTACTGGGCACTCCCATTGCCGACTGTTGCGGTGGCATCGGCGCGCACGGCGCGAACTATCTCGGACCGGAGCACAACGGCGTGCAACTGGGCGTCGACCCGAAGGATCCGTTGCCATTTGCCTCGCCGGGCAAGGACGTGTTTCGCGAGGAGCAGCGTGCCGAGTTTGAGCTGCTCGACCGGCTGAACCGGCTGGCGAGCGTCGAGTATCCGCAGGACGAGGCCCTGCGGGCGCGGATCAAGTCGTACGAGCTGGCGTTCAAGATGCAAATGGCCGTGCCGCAGGTGGTCGATTGCGAGTCGGAGACGCAGTCGATTCGCGAGCTGTATGGCCTCGACGGCAAAGAGACACAAACCTTCGGGCGGCAGTGCCTGGTGGCCCGGCGGTTGGTCGAGCAAGGCGTTCGCTTCGTGCAGATCTTTCACGGCAGCAACGGCGGCGCGGGCGCCTGGGATGCGCATGGCGGATTGAAATCCAATCATGGCAAGCTGTGCGCGCAAGTGGATCGGCCAATCGCAGCCCTGGTCAAGGACCTTAAGCAGCGCGGCATGCTTGACGAGACGATGATTGTTGTGGGCTCGGAGTTCGGCCGCACGCCGGGCACGCAAGGCAGTGACGGCCGCGACCATCATCCGTTTGCCTTTTCGGTCGTGATGGCCGGCGGTGGTCTGAAAGGGGGCGTGGCCCACGGCGCCACCGACGCGCTTGGCTTCCACGCGGTCGAAAACCGTCACTATGTCACCGACGTTCACGCCACCGTGCTCAAACAGTTGGGCATTGACGCTCGCCGCTTGGAAGTGCCCGGTCGCAAGCGCCTGGCGATCGATTTCGGCCAGCCGATCGCGGAGATTATTGCCTAAGCTGCCGATATCTCTTCCGATTTTTTCCGGCGAGCGCTGGCTGATAAGCGTATTCGCGGTTGCGACCATCGCGGCTGCGGGGCACATCGCAATTTTTCAAGTGGCTCACTTTTGCGCTGGATGACGTCAGACAATCTGTTAAGGTCTGTTTCGTCGTGAGCGTACCACTCCTTCGGTTCTGATCGGAACCAGGCTCACGCGGTCACATCCTACGCAGGCTTTTCTTACTCGCTGCGGCCACCGATGCGCCTGCGCGCGCACTGGGTGCAACAGGAGGTTTCATGCGCATTTGGCCGCCTAAATTCCCCGAGATGATGGAGGCGAAAACGAACGAGGAGCCGCCGAGCGAAGCCTGGCTCTTCGCGCAGGCGATTTTGGGCAATTCCATTCCCAAGATTGTGCGACCTGTGCGATCAAGTGAATTGGTTGCAGAGCAAGCCGCTTACGACGCACCGCGGTGCGGAGCCGGGCGACCGAAGTCCGAGGCAGATGCCCATCATGAACGTGAGCTTTTGGAATGGGCGGCGCAAATCTCGGGCGATTGTGAGACCAAGCTGAGCGCCATCAAGCTACGTGAAGCCGAGATCGACGAAGCCTGGGCACGCGCGGAACGATTCGCCGAGACGTTGACAAATCGCAGCTTCGATCCCAGCAAGCACCCGCGCGGCGGCAATCCGGAGAACCGGGGGACAGTTCTCAACGGGCTGGGGTGCGGGAGGCGGCTTGGCCAGCGGAGGCTCGGCGGGTGCGGAGATGTCGGCTGCGAACTCACCTCAAAAAGGTGCGAATCCCAAGGCGGTCACAAAACCTGACCCCGGCAATCCGTCCCATTGGTATCTTCCATCTGATGACAAAGGCACTTGGGCTGGCGTAAAGGGGAAGAGCACGTTCACATTGAAAAGGCCCATTGAAGCGAATGGTAGAATAATCGACAAAATTCAATACATTGATGGGCTTCCAGTATTGGACGAGTTTGAGCTGCCGGGTAAGACAGCTACCGTTATTTTGACTGCTGATAGAAACGCGGACATACGTCACGCAAAGATCGCATGGATGAAGCAGAATCCAGGAATTCCGTTCCCCGAAGACGCCACCTTTCACCATGATTTGTTACACACCACTGAACATATCGTGGAAATTGATGGGAAAAAAACAAAAGTGCTTGTCGGCAAGATGGTTCTAGTCCCGACCGCCGCGAACGATGCGGTCTTCCACGAAGGCTCAGCGAGTATTGCACGGAAGTTCTACCACGGCCTAAATAGCGATACCGACGCGATTCGCAAGCTCGCGAGGCATGAAGCGGAAACCGGCGGGCAAATTGTTGCGAAAGCTTCAAAGAAGATTGTCTCGCGCACGGTGGCAAAGGGGATTCGTTCGCTTGTTGGACGAAACGTAATAAGGCTAATCCCGATCGCAAGTACCGGGATGGCCGTCATCGAGTTTGCGGACAATGCAGAGGCTCACGGGTTTGTAGGTGCCGTCGCCCGAGCAACCCCAGTTTTGGGAGACTTGATAGGCGCGGCAGACTTAGCCAGTGAGCTGGCCGGGATAATTGTGGATAACGCGAACACGAATTTGGATCGTACCTACAAAGAAATCAATGATCCGCTCAAGGAGGCAAATCGACGAGCAACCGAGCAGACTATTCAAGCCTTCAAGGAACTAGCGCCACAAATCAAAGTCACCAATGTGCCCATATCCTCCGATGACGCTCTCGTGTCTCCCGAAGCGATTTCAGAAGCTCTTGTGGGGTATCACAACGAAATGAGCTCGGCGAATTATATGAAGCATCTTCACGGTGCACAGTTTGACTTCGACACTGCCGCAAAGACAATCAAAGAACGCTTGCGCAAACGTCTGGAGCGGGCTTCGCAACGGCCGAAACCAGCAAACGGACCGATCGGCTGAGGACTGTTATCCATGCAGGAGTTCCCGATTCTTGATCTGCTACAGGATTCGGAAGATCCGCCTTTGACGTCCGCCTTGCTGGGCGAAATCCAATCGACGCTCGGTGTTCGCTTTCCGGAGGATTATGCCCGGTTCTTGCTTCGGCACAACGGCGGCACGTTCTATCGGTGGGTTGAGTTCCTGATTCCTAACCCAACCAAGTTCGTCAGAGCTGGTCTGCTTACGAAATTCTATGGAGAGCCACGAGATGGAATAAAACATCGTGGTCTGACATCCATCACCGAGACCCTTCGCGATCGCATCCCGCCCGAGTTCCAGCCGATCGCGGACTGCAATGGCCGTGATCTCGTGCTGCTCAAGTTCGGCGCCAACTCTCACTTTGAAGGAGTATGGTACTGGGATAGCGATGCGTTCTTTGTTTCAGAAGGAGAGCCGGCCTTTTATTGGCTTGCCGATTCCTTCACTGACTTCCTAGCGATGCTCGTCTATGACTTCTGCGACGAGCACGATCAAGAGACGCTGCCTGCGTTCCAGCTTGTCGAGCGAGGGCAATTCTCGGGGGTCGAACATTATCTCGGTCATGGTGGTGCCGTCGAGGCACGCAACGCGAAGGGCCATACGCTGTTAATGGCCGCCGCCATCTATCAGTGGCCAAGAGTCGCCAAGCTGCTGCTCGAGCATGGCGCCGACCCTAATGCTCGCGTTCATGAAGGCCGCACACCCTTACACCACGCCGCGGTACACTCCATCGACAGCGTCAAACTGCTATTGGTTGCGGGTGCCGATCCAAGAGTCCGCGACAAGGAGGGCAAAAGCGTCCTCGGCGAGTGGTCGTACCGTGCGAACCAGATCCTCCGCGCGCACGGCGCGGAAGATTGACGCAGACAATGCCACCTACGCCGCCGCGCGGGTCGGTGTGGCTGGTTCGGACGCGCTTGTGCTGGGTCTAAGGAAGGCGCTTAGCTCGTCCATTCGCATGAAGTGCGCCAGCGCGACATAAACCCCGGCGCCCAAGATTGTCAGCGTTGCCAGCGCAACAGCCTGCCATGCCCAGGAGCTTTGGGCATCGAGCGGTAATGCCAATTGAACGAGCGTCACCGCCACGGTCATCGCGCCCGTCGCGAGCGCTGACCTGGCCAACGTGCGGCCAAGACCTGGCCACTTTAGTTTCGCGTGTGCGCGCGAAAACCGGGTCGTCAACAGGATCACCTGTGCCGCCGCCGCCACCGCCGTCGCCACGGCCAATCCACGCTCCGCCAGAAACCACACGAGCGTCACATTCAAAGCCGCATTAATAGCCACGGAAACCAGCCCGATTTTGGCTGGACTCAGCCGGTCGCCGCTCGCGTAGAACGCGCGCACCAAAACCGGCAGCGCGCAGTACGCCCAAATGCCAAGAGCGTAGGTGGCGATCATGTTGGCGGCCCGCGCGGAATCGGCCGACGTGAACGCGCCGCGCTGGAAAAACAGCCGCGTGGCTGGCAAGGCAACGAGCGCCAGCCCCGCGCTGGCCGGAATGGCCACGAACGCCACGAGTCGCAAGGCCACGCTCAAGTCGTTGGCAATCGCATGTCGGTCGCGCCGCGCGGCATGCTGGCTGAAGCGCGGATAGTAGACCGTGGCGACGGCAATTCCGAGCAAGCCGACGGGAAGCTGATAGAAACGCTCGCCGTAATAGATAGCGGCCGCGGCGCCTGTTCGTAGCGGATACTCGACCACATCGCCCAGCCAGGCAATCGTTTGATGGGCCTCGCCCGCTAGTCCCCAGGCAACCAGGCTATCGACCAACGTGTTGAGCTGGGTGACAGCCATTCCCAGCGCGATCGGCACGGCGGCTTTCGCGACTTGCACCGCGGCGTTGCGCGAGGCGCGCCAGTCGTAGTCGAAGCGAAAGCCAAACCGCCGCAAGGCAGGCCATAACCAGGCCACCTGCAGCACGCCCGAAGCGAGCACGGCAACCGCGATGGCCGCGGCCTGGGCGCGCTCGTCGGGCAGCCAAGGGCAAACGAACCAAACCGCGCCCAGCCAACACACGTTGAGCAACACGGGAGCTAGCGCCGGCGCTCTAAACGAGAATAGCGCCTGCAGCGCCGCCGTGAGTTGTGCCGCCAGGCAGATCAAGACAAGATAGGGCAGCATGATCGCCGACAGCCGCGCGAGCTCGAGAGCGCGCGCATCGGCCGATTGCCACAGCACCGCCACGCAAATGGCTTCTCCAATCATCACCACCGCGCCGAGCGCGACGGCCAACCAGGTAAGCAAGACGCTGGTGAGCTTCCATGCCAGTCCCGCTTCGCGCTCGTACTGCGCTCGAAACGCCGGCAAGAAGCTGACCGCAAGCGCGCCTTCGCCGAACAGGCGGCGGAACAGATTGGGCAAGCGAAACGCGATGACGAGCGCATCCATGACGCCGCCCGTGCCGAGACCCAACAGCGCGGCCGTGGCCATGTCGCGGACCAGGCCCAAGACTCGGCTGGCCAGCGTGCCCAAGCTGTTTTGCCAGAATCCGGCCCACAATTGACGCCGCTCGTCGCCATGCATGGGGCGAATCCTAGGCGGCTTGCACGTTTCTGAGAAGCCGAATGGCGCCACACCCCCGGCGGCCGCGATTGTCAAGATCGATTCTTTCGCCGCTGGAGACGCACAAAACCCGCCGGTTGCCAAATCACAAGGTTTTCGGGAAGATCAATGCGAACGGACTCGATCCCGATAACGCGTGTTGGAGGCCCGGCGTGGCGGAACGCTCGAAGTACCAGCAGAAGATCATCAAGAATTACTACGACAATCGCGAGGCGATCTCGCTACAACGATTGTCGGAGCTCGTGACCGAGCTCTACCTGGCCGAGGGCAAAGCGCGCCAGCGGCAATGGAAAGCGATCGTAAGCGCGCTGGAAAAGCTGAAAATCCCAGCCGCCCGCATCGAGCATCTGGTGAAGCAGGACAATCCGTCGCTGGTTGCCAAGCTGGTCGAAGAACTCCTGGCGAAGAAGTAGGCCGGCGCGATGTCCACCCATGTCGAACAAATCGCCGCGTTGCGCTGGAAAAAATTTCCGGTTCTCAACGATGGCTTCGTATGCCTGGTCGATGTCATGGGAGACGACCAGGCCGTGGTGCAGGCCGCCCGCGTCAGCTATGGCCAGGGCACGCGGCGGGTGTCCGACGATCGAGGGCTGATCCGTTACTTGTTGCGGCACCGGCACACCACGCCTTTCGAGATGGCGGAGGTCAAGCTACTGGTGCGCGTGCCCATGGATTGTTGGCGGCAATGGATTCGCCATCGCACCGCCAACGTCAACGAGTACAGCACGCGGTACTCGCTGGCCATCGACGCCATGCAAACCACGCCGCCGGAAGCCTGGCGAACGCAAGCCACTGAAAACCGGCAAGGCAGCGGCGCGCTATTGGATGCGGCCAGGGGCGAACAGCTCACAAGCACGGAGTCGGCATTTCAAGAGCAGGCCCGCCAGCTCTACGAAGCGCGGATCGCGGCCGGCGTGGCGCGCGAACAAGCCCGCAAGGACCTGCCGCTGTCGACTTACACCGAGGCGTACTGGAAGGTCGACTTGCACAATCTGCTGCACTTTTTGGCTCTCCGCATGGACAGCCATGCCCAATGGGAAATTCGCGAATACGCCGCCACGATCGGCCGAGAAATCGTGCAGCCTCTGTTTCCGCTGGTGTGGGAGGCATTCGTCGATTATCGACTGGAGGGCATGTTTCTCACGCGGCTGGAACGCGAGGTGCTCGCGCGCTTGATCGCGCGCCTCACGTCGCAGCGTGGGCTGCCGGCCAGTGAAGCCGACTTTCTGGCGGTGCAGGATCCAAGCTGGGCGGATCTGCAACGATGCCGCGAGCGCGACGAATGCCGCGACAAGCTGCGGCGGCTCAAGATTCTCGAGTAGCTTGCGCGCGAGGTTCCACGGCCATGACCGATTCAACCGAGGCAGAACTGCTCGAGCTCACGCGGCGATTGCTCGATAGCATCGCCAACGCCGACTGGGCCACCTACGAACAACTGTGCGATCCCAGTTTATCGGCGTTTGAGCCCGAGGGCCGCGGCCATTTGATCGAGGGGCTGGATTTCCATCGCTACTATTTCGCGCTCGGCCCCTCGTCGAGCCCACGAAACACCACGATCGCCGCGCCGCACGTGCGCCTGATGGGCGACGTGGCGGTGGTGGCCTACGTGCGTCTCGTGCAATCCATTTTGGAAGGCGGCAAAACCGTAACCACGGCTTTTGAAGAAACGCGCGTCTGGCAGCGGCAGGCTTCCGGGTGGCGCCACGTTCATTTCCATCGCTCGCCGTGCGCACCGGCGAACTAGTCGAATCGGACATCGACCGATTATTTGGACGGCGGCCCGGCCAGGCATGCCAGTGGCTCAATCTCGCCATCGGCCACCATGCGTTCCACGATCTCACGTCGAAAAATCGGCACGTAGCCGGGCGCCTCGATTCCAATCTGAACGCGGCTTCGATCGATAGCCACGACCGTGATCACGATGTCGTCATTGATGACAATCGACTGGCCGGACTTGCGCGATAGGAGCAACATGGCTTGGCCTCCGTTTGCAATCTGTTCAGCAAGGGAAGTTTCGAACGACAAGCTAGCAAGCGGATGTGAGGCCCATGTGAGAAGCGGTTGAGAATTGCGCGTACACGAGCGCTTTGCCGCGAATATTTCAAGCGCGATCGCTCGGAAATGCGATTACTTCGCGGATGTGCTGGGCGCCAGTGGCAACCATGACCACCCGATCGAATCCTAAAGCCACGCCCGTGCACTCTGGCAGACCGTGCTCCATGGCCGTCAGCAGCCGGCTTTCTTCGGGCAGCGAAGGCTTGCCGTCCGCGCGCCGCTCGGCGTTCGCCTGGCGATTTCGCTGTCGAAGAACCTGGGCATCGACGAGCTCATGATAGCCGTTGGCCAACTCCATTCCGCCGACATACAGCTCAAAACGCTCGGCCAGCGGCGGATTCCCGCGCAGGCGTGCCAGCGCCGCCTGGCTGGCGGGATAGTCGCAGACGATGGCCGGCCGGTCGCGACCGAGCCCAGGCTCGACGACATGCGACATCAGCAGGTGCAGCCAGGTGTCGCGATCGGCAGACGCCATGCTGTCTGAGATCGAGATCTTCCGCTCGCGCGCGGCCGCGGCTAGCTCGTGCGGCGTGGCGCGGTGCGGATCCACGAGCCCTGCGCGTCGAAACGCATCGGCATAGCTGACGAGTTCGCTCGGCCCTCGCTCGAAGAGTGCCTCGGCCAGGTCCGACAGCAATTGCACGCCCTGCTCGAGCGTGTCGCCGCGACGATACCATTCGACCATCGTGAACTCGGGATTGTGTCGCTCTCCTGACTCGCCCGCACGGAAGGCGCGGGTGATTTGAAAGATGGCCTCGCCGCCGGCCGCCATCAGCCGCTTCATGCCAAACTCGGGCGACGTTTGCAGCCACCGCGTCGGCCCATGGGTGGGGTCGCGCGGATCTTCCGGCAGAATCACCCGCAGCGGATCCAAATGCCGGTCGACGATCGTATCGGCCGAGAGGAGCGGGGTTTCGACCTCCAGAAACGCGCGCTCTGCAAAGAACGACCGCACCCGCGCCAGAAGTTCGGCCCGCTTCCGCAACATCGGCCAGCTTGCGGTGGGCAGGAAATCAGATTGAGCGGCGTCAGGGTCCACGGCACTTGCAGCCAGAGTTCGTTACGCGCAGGGCGTGCGGCCACTTCGAGACGGCCCGGTACGCCGGGCGGGAAACTCTGCTCAGGCCTTTGCCCGCTCCAAGTACTCACCACTGCGGGTATCGACTTTGATCGTGTCGCCAATTTCGACGAACGCCGGGCAGATGATCTCCGCGCCCGTTTCCAGCTTGACCGGCTTGGTGAGATTCGTGGCCGTGTTGCCGCGCATCGAGGGTTCGCAGTATTCGATCTTGAGCACGACGTGGTTCGGCGGAGACACCGAGATGGGCTTGTTGTTGAACAGCACCATCTGGCACACCATACCTTCCTTCAGGTACTTCCAGGCTTCGTCCACCTGGTCCTTGTTCAGCTCGTATTGCTCGTAATTGGTGTTGTCCATGAACACCCACATATCCTGCTGGCGATACAGGAACTGGGCCGCGATTTCCGTCACGTCGGCGGCTTCGAGGGAATCGCCGCCCTTGTAGGTGCGGTCGAGCATCGTGTTGCGGATCAGGTTTCGCATCTTGCACTTGTACAGCGCATTGCCCTTGCCTGGTTTGACGAAATTGCACTCGACCATTAAGTACGGATCGCCATCGATCTGGACCTTAAGTCCTTTTTTGAAATCACTCGTGCTGTACGTTGCCACGTGGTTTCCTGCTTCGCTAGGTGGGATTCGGGGGCTATGCTAAAGGCTTTCGCAGCCAGATTGCCGCGGGCTCTCAATGAGCATTGTAAGCGTTTCGGTCAACTCTTCGCAGTCCAAACGGGATCGCCCCGCGGCTGCTTACGTATCTTGGCAACAAGCGCTCAAGGACGCCGTGCGCGATGCGCGCGACCTGTGCCAAATGGTGGGAATTCCCGCTCCACGTGGCATGAATGCCGGTGAGCGTGATTTCCCCGTGTTTGTGCCGCGCGGGTATATAGCCCGCATGCGGCATGGCGACCCGAACGATCCGCTGTTGCGGCAAGTGCTGCCGCTGGCGGCCGAAGGCGACAGCGTGCCGGGCTACTCGTGCGATCCGGTAGGCGACGTTGCCGCCGCCGTTGCGCCGGGGTTGCTGCACAAGTATTCTGGCCGCGTTTTGATCGTAGCAACCCCGACTTGTGCCGTCCATTGTCGCTACTGCTTTCGGCGGCACTTTCCCTACGCCGAGGACGGGAAATTTTTTCATGATTGGCAGCCGGCCTTGCGGCACATCGAGGCGGATCGCTCGATCCGCGAGGTCATCCTGAGCGGAGGGGATCCGCTCACCATCGTCGACGAGCGCCTGGCGGAGCTCGCCCGGCGGCTCGCTGCGATCGAGCACGTGACGCGTCTGCGCGTGCATACGCGAGTGCCAATCATGATCCCCGAGCGCGTGACCGACGAGCTCATCGGTTGGTTGCGCGGCACGCGCTTGACCCCAATTCTGGTACTGCACGTGAATCACGCCCAGGAGGTGGATGAGCACGTGGGCCGAGCGCTTGCCAGACTTATCGATGCCGGCATTCCGCTTTTGAACCAGGCCGTGCTCTTGGCGGGCGTTAATGACAACCTAGCCGCGCTGGTGGCACTCAGCGAGCGGCTCGTCGCGCTGCGCATCATGCCCTATTACTTGCATCAGCTTGACCCCGTGGCCGGCGCGGCACATTTCGAGGTCGACCACGAGCGCGGCGCGGAGCTGGTTGAACAGATGAGAGCACAACTGCCGGGCTATGCCGTGCCACGTTACGTCTGCGAAGTGGCCGGAGCCGCGAACAAGCTGCCGATCGTTTAACTTCGAAGAACGAGGACATTCAAAACGCATGATCGCTCCAGGCCTGCAACGGAATCACGTATTAGTCGCGCTAACACTTACCCTCGGCATGTTGTCGTGGGACGGACGAGCTCAGGCTGAAAACTGGCCCCAATGGCGCGGCCCGCGCGGCAATAGCACAAGCGACGAGGGCAACCTGCCAATCCAGTGGAGCGATTCGCAGGGAGTCCTGTGGAAGGCCGAGCTGCCGGAGTGGGGCAGCAGCACGCCGGCGATCTGGGGCGATGACCTCTTCGTCACTACGCAGCACGACGACGAGCTATTGGTGCTCAAGTTTGACGCGCGCTCCGGCAAGCTCGCCTGGACACAGAAGGCTGGCGCCGCGCAGACGGTGCGCGAGGCCCCCAAGCGCAAGCAGCAAAAATTCCACCAGCTTCATAACCTGGCCAGCCCTTCGCCCGTCACCGACGGCCGCACCGTCGTTGTCCACTTTGGAAATGGCGACCTGGTGGCCTACGATTTCTCCGGACAAGAGCGCTGGCGGCATAACCTGCAAGACGAATATGGCGCATACACGATCTGGTGGGGCCACGCCAATAGCCCGGTGATCTATAAGGGAGCTGTCATCTCGGCGTGCATGCAAGATTCGTTGGCGGACGTGGCTGAGAAGCCCGTCGAAAGCTATTTGGTTGCCCACGACCTGCGAACGGGCGCGCTGCTGTGGAAATCGTCGCGCATGACCAAAGCCGCGGCCGAACAATGCGATGCCTATACGACCCCCGTTTTGTTCGATCGTGACGGCCAAGCAGAACTGGTCGTGATGGGCGGGAATCAGCTCGACGGCTACGATCCCGCGACCGGCAAACAACTCTGGTTCTTAGCCGGGCTGGTTGGTGGCCGCACGGTGACTGGCCCCACCGCCGCCGATGGTCTGCTATTTGTCACGCGCGGCATGCGCGGCCCGCTGATCGCCGTGAAGCCAAATGGCGCTGGCGAGCTATCGGATTCGGCCATTGTTTGGAAGCAGGAAAAGGGAACGCCCGACACGCCCTGCCCCGTGGTCGCGGAAGGAATTTTGTTTGCGATCACCGACGATGGAATTTCCCGCGCGTTCGATGCCAACACGGGTCGCCAGCACTGGACCCAGCGGCTGCCCGGCGATTACAAGGCGTCGCCACTGGCCGCGGATGGCCACGTTTACTTCCTGAACACGCGTGGGCTGTGCACCGTGGTTAAGTTAGCCGCGGAATTTGAAAAGCTCGCGGAAAACCAGTTATCGGACAGCACACTCGCTTCGCCCGCTATTGCCGACGGACGCATCTACATTCGGGGTCGAACCGCGCTATATTGTCTCGGCGGCCGCAAGCCGTGACGCGAGCAAAGCGCGACCCCGTAATCCCCTCAATCGGATCAGCATCCTCGCGCGGCGAAAGCTGCTTTTAAGCGGGCAATCGACCTGCTACGATGACGCCGCATATAGGATAGGCATTTGCTTGGAGGCGCCACGGTGACGATCGATCGAGTACTCAACCAGGATTGCATTGCCGGACTCAAGCAGGTTGCCGACTCAACGGTCGACCTGGCGTTCGCCGATCCGCCGTTCAATATCGGGTACGACTACGATATCTATCACGATAAGCTCGAAAGCGAGAATTACCTGGCCTGGAGTCGCGATTGGACCGCCGAGGTCGTGCGCGTGCTGAAGCCGACGGGCACCTTCTGGCTGGCGATTGGCGATGAATATGCCGCCGAGCTGAAGCTGATGCTCCAGCGCGAGCACAAGCTAACCTGCCGTAGCTGGGTTGTTTGGTATTACACCTTCGGCGTGAACTGCAAGGCGAAGTTTAGCCGCTCGCACGCCCACTTGTTTCACATGGTCAAAGACGCCGATCGTTTCACGTTCAATGCCGAGGCGGTGCGGGTGCCATCGGCGCGCCAGCTCGTCTACGGCGATCGTCGCGCCGATCCCACCGGGCGGCTGCCTGACGATACGTGGATTCTTCGCCCTCAAGACGTGCCTGAAAGCTTTCAGGCGGACGAGGACACCTGGTACTTCCCGCGCGTGTGCGGCACGTTCAAGGAGCGCGCCGGCTGGCACGGCTGCCAAATGCCCGAACAACTATTGGGGCGCATCGTGCGCGCGTGCAGCAACCCGGGCGACCTGGTCCTCGATCCGTTTGCTGGCAGCGGCACGACGCTGGCCGTGGCCAAGAAATTGGGTCGGCAGTACTTGGGATTTGAACTTTCAAAGGACTATGCGGCGCGGGTTGAGTCTCGGCTTTCCACCATTTCGGCGGGCGATCGACTAGACGGCGCCGCGGAACCGCTGGTTAGCGCGCCGGACACGGCGCGCGGCCGAAAACTGGCTGACGTCCAGAATGGCAAAAAGCCGCGCAAGCGCAAGGCGCAGCATGCCCTGTCGAGCGAGCGGAACCAACGCAAATGAAATTCGCGATTTGCAATGAGACGTTTCTCGACTGGCCATTCGAACGCGCCTGCGCGCTGGCGGCCGAGTGCGGCTACACCGGAATCGAGATCGCGCCCTTCACATTGGCCGTAGACGCGCGCGAAATCAGCCCGGCGCAACGGAAAGAAACCGCCCGCCAGGCCGCCGCAGCGGGGCTCGAGGTGGTTGGGCTGCATTGGCTGTTGGCCAAAACTCATGGCTACCACCTGACGCATCCGGATGCCGAAGTGCGCGCGCGCACGAGCGAATACCTGGCCGAGCTGGCCCGGCTGTGCCGCGATGTGGGTGGCTCGAAGATGATCTTCGGTTCACCCCTGCAGCGCAACATCATGCCCGGCGTCACGCGAGAAGAGGCCTGCGACTACGCGGCCGCCGCGATTGCCGCATGCACGCGCGTGTTGGAAGAGATCGGCGTGACTTTGTGCGTCGAACCGCTGGGCCCCGCGGAGGGCAACTTTTTGAACACGGCCGCCGAGGCGGTGGAACTGATCAATCGCATCGATCACCCCAACTGCCGGCTGATCCTCGATTGCAAGGCGATGTCCAGCGAGTCGATCTCCATTCCCCAGCTCATTCGCCAGCACGTCGGGCAGCTCGAACATTTTCACGCCAACGATCCCAACAAGCAGGGACCCGGATTTGGCGAGCTCGACTTCGCACCCATCCTGGCCACGCTCGATGAAGCGGGCTATCGCGGCTGGGTGTCGGTCGAAGTGTTCGACTACTCGCCCGGCATCGAGCGGCTGGCGCGAGAGAGCATCGCGAATCTGAAGGCCGCGCATGCGGCGGCCGCTTGATTCACCGCGCGGCTAGCTCCGCCCTGCGCGGCTAGTTCGCGGCTTTCAGCTCGGCCAGGTGTTGAGCCGTGCCGACTAACCGGTCCCAATTGTCATAGATGTATTGGGGCGGGCCGCCAATCTGGGCCACGACTTGTGCCACTTCCTCGGTCGGCACCATCTCGATCGCATCCCACGGGCAGACCTTGAGCTCGTAGGGATTGGTCTTTTTGCCCGGGATGTGCACGCAGACTTCGCATCCCACGCAGCGCTCGAGATCGATCTCGCACCAACTTTGCAGGTTCTGCATGTGGTCGTACTGC
This sequence comes from Pirellulales bacterium, assembly GCA_035496575.1. Lineage (GTDB taxonomy): Bacteria > Planctomycetota > Planctomycetia > Pirellulales > PALSA-1355 > PALSA-1355. The sequence goes on along the minus strand of DATJEN010000145.1, from coordinate 3,952 downwards.
TGCAGCTTGACGATGCAGTCGACCGGGCAGACTTCCAAACATGCCTCACAACCCGTGCAGTTATCGGCGTTGATAACCGCCAGTTCCTTTGGCAGCTTCTTGCGAGGCCCTTGTTTGGCCATGGAGCATTCCCCTGTTCAGCAAATCCCCAAGCTGGAAGGCAGCCCAGAACGCCCGCGGATCGGGCCGGCGCCTGACTCAATCATAAGAGCTAGTCGCGTTTGAGCCAACCGCTCATTTTCCGTGCGGCATGCCAGAATCGGCGGAAAATGGGGACGGCAAGGGGTGCGCCGCCGTGCGTGTCTGCTTTCCGCCCGGTACAAGAGGGCGTTCTAGCCGCGCGGAATGATTTCGCCCGCCACCAGGTCCTCGAAAGTCTGCCGGCGGCGAATCAACCGCGCGGCGCCATTCTCGACGAGTACCTCGGCCGCTAGCGGCTTGCTGTTGTAATTCGAGCCCATCACGAACCCATACGCCCCGGCACACTCGATTACCAGGTACTCGCCAACCTCGGCCGCGGGCAGAGACCGCGTGCGCACGTACCCCCCTTCTTCTTGCGTGAAGATGTCCCCCGACTCGCACAAGGGTCCACCCACGACAACATCGCGCAAGGGGCGCTCCTCGCCGTTGACGCTAGGGACCACTGACATGGGGTGATAGGCGCCGTATAGAATCGGCCGCGCCAAGTTATTGAATCCCGCGTCCAGCAGATAAAACGTGTTGTTGCCCATCTGCTTGATCGCGCGAATTTGCGCGACCAGATACCCACTCTCCGCGACCAGATACCTGCCGGGTTCGATTTCAAGCCGCACCTTGTGGCCAAACGAATCTTCCAGCCGGCGGCGCGTCGTATCCCATAGCCGGTAATATGCCTCCAGATCGACGTAGCTCTGATCGTCGCGATAGGGCACGGGCAGCCCGCCGCCAGCGCTAATCGTGGTGAGCGTGCGGCCAACTTCGATCGCGGCTTTTTCGAGCGCACCGCACACTTGCGCCAGGTGCTCGAGATCGGTGCCCGATCCGATGTGCATGTGCAGGCCCGTCACGCCCAGCCCCTGGTGGTCGGCGGATCGCAAACAATCCACAAGCTGCTCGTGCCAGATACCATGCTTCGAATGCTCTCCGCCCGTGTTGGTCTTCTGGCTGTGGCCGTGACCAAAGCCGGGATTGAGTCGCAGCGTGATCGCGCTGCCGGGAGCGGCCTGCCCGAGCTGTTCGATCATGTCGGGCGACCCACAATTGACGTGCAGGCCGAGCTCGGCGACGAGATCGATGGCCTCGCGATCGAAGATGTCAGCCGTGTAGACGATCGGTGGCGGGTCGCCGGCCGCGGAGTAGCCGGCGGCCAGCGCGCGGCGGATTTCGCCGGCGCTCACGGCATCGACGAGCACGCCCCGACGCCGCACCAGGTCGAGAATGGCGATGTTCGAGCAGGCCTTTTGAGCGTAGCGGATGTGATCAAACGCGCGCAGGTCGTCGATCCGCTCCCGGATTCTGGCGGCATCGTAAACATACGCGGGCGTGCCGAACTCGCGCGCGAGCTGCTCGACCGGAACTCCGGCGATCTCCTTGCGAAGGGGCGCAAATTTCGTAACCGTAGGCATGCAAACGATCCTGAGCGATTCGGCTCACCCGGCCGGCGAGCCTCGAGACATCCCACACCCCAGATATAGCCGATCGCCAGCGTGCGGTGAAGGACCCCGCTCACCCGCGCCAGGTTCACGAGCGCGAGTGGTCGATTCAAGCTTCGCCGGGGTCGGTCGTGCTGCAGTTGGGCTTTTTCGCGGTGGCGACGCTGCGCTGAGCCGGCGCGACTTGCACCGTGCACGTTGGGTCGCGGGTGGTGGTATCCGAGGCCAATTCCTCGGCGTCCGAATCGACGAGCACGTTGGCCGAGACGGGGTCGTCATCGTCGCTGTGCGCCTGATCGACCGCGGCCAGGGCCGTGGCTGTTGGAACGGATACAGAGGCCGGAGCGCTCAGTTGCGTGGCGGCCGGAATGTGCGGCGTAATCAGGTAGCTAATCACCTCGAGCGCATCGCGCACCGAAACCCGCCCGTCACCGTTGACGTCCAATCGTCCACCCAATCCTGCGGGAGCTGAACTGGTCAATGCCAAGGACGACGCCACGACGCCCTGCGGTTTGAGCAATGCTTGAATCACCAGCAGCGCGTCTGCGGCTGAAACTCTGCCATCAGCGTTGACGTCGAGTGCGCTGGCTACGATGGTTGGAACGGGAGCAAGCGGGAGTGCTGGCAGATCCGTCCGCACGAGGTGCACGGCGTCGGCAATCACGAACCCATTCGCTTGATTGTTCAAGCTGACGGTGATCGTGCCGTTGGATGAAAAAACACTGGCCAGCGAGCGATACCCGACGCCATCAAAAAACTGATCGGCGGGAGTCTGCCGCTGGTCGACCGTCACGGTCGAAAGCACCGTCGGCCCATCAGAAATGACGAACGCCGCATTGCTGGCCCGATTGCTGAACGGAATCCAGGATGTGTACACCTGGTACACCCCGGGCGCTAGATTTGGAAATGTCCAGGTGGCGACATTCGTTCCCTGCCCTGCCGCGCTTGAGCGGATCTCGCTGCCGACGGCCATGGTATTTGCACTCGTGGCCCAATTGCCGATTGCCCTGAAGCCCGGCTGCGAGTCGTCGATGGTCAGTTCGGCCGGGCCCGGATCCGCTCCCGTTCCCTGCACCGCGAACGTGTAAGGATGCTCGCTATCGTCATCATTGGCGATCGAAATGACCGCGGTCTGCACTCCGAATGCCGTGGCATGGAACATCACGGTAAACGTCGTCGACGCGCCCGGCTCAACGCTTGCGACCGGCTGGTTCACGATGTTGAACGGGTCGGGGTTTGCGCTGGGTTCCGGCTCGACCGACACGCCGTTCAGGTGCAAGGTCGCGTTGCCGTTGTTGGTGATCGTAAACGTGTGCGTGACAGAGTTGGTCACGGCCGGAATCTGGCCAAAATCAGTTCCGTCGATGAACGTGGGAGACGAGTCGCCGTTTGCGATCCCTTGATCGAACGAAGAAACATTGATTTCCGGCGTTTGCGCGGCGATGCCGCCGCGGACGATTCGCACGGCGTCGGCAACCACAATGCCATTGGCATTGTCACTCAGTCTCACGGCCAGCGTGCCACTCGAGACGCTGAAGCTGCCCAAGCTTTGCCACACGATCGCGTTCGACTGATCGCCGGTGGGCGGGATCGTTTGATCGACGCTAACGGTACCGAGCGGCGTCGCTCCATCGAACACCGTGTAGGGGGCATTCGTGGCCCGGTTGCCAAAGGCGATCCACTTGGTGAATACCTGGTAAGTTCCAGCCGGCAGGTCACTGAACGTCCAAGTTGCCACCCCGCTGCCGTTGCCCGGGGCGTGATAGTTGTAGTCGAGCTGGTAGGCGAGCAAGTTAGTGAGACTCGTCCAGCCCGCCGTTTGACTAAAGCCGGGGTCGCCATCGTCGATGATGATGTTGTCGACCGGTTCGGAGGAGTACACGAAGGTTGCCACGCCGCGCGGATCTTCGATCGACGACATCGTGGGCGCCGACAAGTCGAGATAGAACGCCGTGTTGGGGGTGTCCACGTCTGGCGTCGTGACATCGATCGCAATCTGCTGGGTGGATACGCCGGGCGGAAACAGAAGCGTGCCCGCCTGGGCCGTGTACTGACTAGCGGCCAGCGCGGTTCCGTCCGTCGTCGTGTAGTGGACGCTCACGGGCGTGCCGCTGGGCCGATCGAGAGCCACTGTGAACACGGCCTTCTGGGACGATTCACCCGAACTCGTGATCTGTACGTCGTTGACGAAGATGGCTGGCAGCGGGTCATTATCGATGATCGTGGCGACCCCGGTGTTCTTGGCCAGGCGGCCGCCCGAAGGGCTGACCAGCACGACTGAGAAAGTCTCATTGGGTTCGTTTAAATCATCCCCAAGGATC
>DATJEN010000144.1:0-3495 GCA_035496575.1 Pirellulales bacterium | reverse complement strand
TCCGGCCTTTGGCGACTCTGCACCGAAGGCATTGCCTGTTACAAACCAGTCTTCGGGGCTCGCAAAGCGAAAGTCTGCAAAAACGTCGCTTGCCTGATGAAGTCGATCTGCTTCGCCCGCCTGTTTCGCTAGCGACGCCGCAATTTCTGCGCTCGAGCCCGGCTCTTGCTTCGTTCGCTGCGACCAGGCAAACAGTGGGTGATCGGCGCTGGCCAGCGAATCGTCGCCCAGCGCTTTGGTCCATTGTTTGAGCCGCTCGGGATCTACGCCGGCTTCCTCGCGCTGCTTCGCCGCTGCCAGCAGGTAATCAGCAACTTGCGAGGCCTGCGTTTTCCAGATTTCGGCCGCTTTCTGACGAAGCTCGGCCTGGAGCGACGCTCGCAAAACCGTCAGTTCAGCGACCTTTGACTCAGCAATCTCCGGCGGATCAATAAACGCTTGCTGAAACCGCGAGCTGCGCAAATAGCCCGCCAGGGCATAGTAGTCACGCGTCGAGATGGCGTCGAACTTGTGATCGTGACAGCGGGCGCAGGCGATGGTCTGTCCCAAAAAAGCTTTGCCCAGCACGTCGAGCTGGTTGTCGATGCGGTCGGCCTGGTCCTGGCGGATATCAACGGGCGTTTGCTTACCTTCGTGCATCCACCAGAAGCCGGTGGCCAGAATCGACTCGCTCGTATGGTCGATGGGGTTCCGCCGCTGCGGAACCAGATCGCCGGCCAGATGTTCGATGACGAAATGGTCGTAGGGCAGGTCCGTGTTGAACGCGCGGGTCACATAGTCGCGATACCGCCAGGCGTTGTGCAGATCGTAGTCGAATTCGAAGCCGAGCGATTCGCTGTAGCGGACTATGTCGAGCCAGTGCCGGCCAAAACGTTCGCCGTAGCGCGGCGAGGCGAGCAAGCGATCGACGAGGCGCTCGTAGGCGTCGGGCGCGGTGTTGGCCAGAAACGCGTTGACTTCTGTCGGCAATGGTGGAAGGCCGGTCAGATCGAAGGTCAAGCGACGGATCATGGTGCGCTTGTCGGCGGGAGGCGCTGGCTGAAGTCCAGCGGCTTCCAGACGCGCGCCGATGAAAGCGTCGATCGGTTCTTTGCACCACGGAAGCGAAGGGGGTCGGGAGTTTTTGGCGGTGGTTTGCTCAACAGTATTGAGAGATGTCTGCCGCCAAAGACTCCCGACCCCGTCCTGTTGCAGGGGCTGATAGGCCCAATGGGTGCGGCGCTCGGCCAGATTGAAGTCGTTGCTGGGACGCGCGCTGGCGAGGCTCGAATCATTGTCGGCCGGCAGTGGAGCGCCGAGCTTGACCCAGGAGACGAGATCGGCGATCTGATCGTCCTTCAGTTTGCCGCGCGGCGGCATTTTTAGATCGTCATCGGCATAGCGGACCGCCTGAATCAACAGGCTGTTTTCGGGCTCGCCCGGCGCGATTGGCGTGCCGCGATCCCCGCCTTTTTGCAGGCCGCTGGGCGTGCTGAGCACGAGGCCGCTTTCCTGTTTCTTCGGGCCGTGGCACTGGTAACAATGCTCTGCCAAGAGTGGTCGAATCCGTTTCTCAAACAACTCCAGGCCGGCGCCTTCTCGCGACGGCGGCTCCGCGGCGGCAAGAGCCGACGCTGCGACTGCCCAGGTCACGCCTAGATAGAGGAGTCTATTAATCACCGCCAACTCCGCCTAAGGCACGAAAGCAAAACGCCCATTGTCTGCCGCTCGTCGGCCAGACGCAAGGTTTTCGGCCTCAATCGGTTTTTTCCAGCCTTCCAAAGCGCCGCATGTAAAGGGTTGCTGCCAATTCGATGGGCAGCCACGCCGCGACAACAATCGCCGCGATCGCAAAATAAAACTGCGGTTTTTGCGGCGAGAACCAGCGCTGCAGCACATAGCACGCAACGACGCCGAGAGCCGCCCACACGGCGAGCAGATTGATCACTAGAGCCGTGCCATTGAGATACGCGAGACGCACTTTGCAATGTGGACACTTCACGCGCGTCGGCCAGAGTGCGGTCATCACCGATGCCATCCCAACGTCTTTGCCGCACGCGGGACAGTGTTTGCCGTCATTCATATAGTGTTTGCCGTCATTCATATGTTGACCATCATCAGCCGGTGACCCAGCGCTCGCAAGCGTTGCCAACATCGATGCGATTGCGTGTCGTGACTGCGCGTTTTCACGTGAGGTCCGTTTATTCCGATTGGGCAGCTTGCGGTGAGTTGTGTCGTAAGTCGAAAAGCAGCAAAAACATCGGGAAAATCGACACTTTTTGCTGTCGGCAGGGCCTTGGAGAAACTTCAAATTTTTTTTTGCGGCGCAACTGCGTGGTGAGCAATACGTTACCGCGCTGACATCACTGACAGCACCAAGAATCCATTTGAAAACTGGACGGGAATCCGGCACATTTCCAATGTTGTGTTGACGCACGAAGCGGCGCGGTTCGACTGCGCCTCCGACACGTACACCGGCGCTATCGCACGATGCTTCCCAGCGCCCGGCAACTCGAGAAAGCAACCTGCGGGTAAGTGAGAAGCAAAATGAATCTGCGCTATCGTCTGGTCGGGACCGCTCTGTTCGTTGGCGCCGCCTTGTTTAGCGGACGCCAAGCCGCGGCTCAATGTGGCTGCGGCTGTCCCAGCTATCAGATCGTTAACAAGGTTGTCTATGACCAGGTGCCCGTGACGACGTACCGCCTGGAGTACGAGACGATCATGGAGGATCAGCAGGTCACGACGCTGAGGCCGGAATGGACAGAGGAAATCCGCGAACGGCGATACACCGTGGCGAAGCCGGTGACGGAAACGGCGACCCGCGAGGAGCGCTACATCGTGCGCCGCCCTGTTTACGAAACCGAGTATCGCGAGGAAGCGTACGATCGGGTCTCGTATGTGACTGAGACTGAGATGCGCCAGCAAAAGTATCTGGTGCAGCGGCCTGTTGTGGAAACGCAGATGCGCGAGCAGCAATACACGGTGCAGCGCGCTGTGCAAGAGACCGTGATGCAGCAGCAGGCTTACACGGCGTATCAGCCGGTGACCTCGTATCAGACGCAGCTTGTCGATCAAGGCCAGTACGTGACGGCATATCAGCCGGTGACCGGCCGGTCGCATTGCTGCCTGCGGTGCATCCCCGGCCAATGTGCCGTGAATCCGGCGACCGGACAATCGACGTACTATCGCGGCGGCCTGCGGTGGGTGCAACAGCCCGCGCCGACGTACATGCAGCCGACGAGCGTGTACATGCCGAACATCGTGCAGCAGCAGGTGGCGACGACCAGTTATCAGCCGATAACGATGACCCAGCAAGTGCCGGTGACAGTGAATCGCCTGGTCGATGAGGTCGTTACGCAGCAAGTTCCGGTGAGCGTGCAACGAATGGAAACGACGGAAGAAACCCGCGACGTGCAGGTCAGTTATCAGAAGCCGGTCACCGAGCGGATCGTGAACAAGGTGCCGGTGCAAACATGCCGCTGGGAAGAGCAGGAGCAGGTTCGCCAAGTGCCTTAC
>DATJEN010000143.1:0-100643 GCA_035496575.1 Pirellulales bacterium | reverse complement strand
GGGCGCTCACGCCTTGTTGCGGTCCGATCGGGGCGTTCAATCCCGGGCTGCCGGTCGCGCCCGCCACGAGCGGCTTTGCCGTGGCATCCTGCAACAGTGAGCCCTCCGCCTCGACGCTCGCCTCCCCGATGACGGAGTGGGGGGCTACGGACATCAGCCGGCGCTCTTCAAGCCCTTCAACCAACAGCTTCCTTGACTGCATAGATATGCTCCGAACGTAGTTCGGGCATGCAGGTCGACGTCGTCCGTCGTCGCCAGGAGGTCGTGGCAGAGAGCGCCACGCGCGCATGTTCCTTGCGCATCGCCCTTGCCAGGGGCGGCTTCCCAGTCAATCGGAGTCTCGAGCGACTCGATGCCTCTTCTCGCCGCAGAGAAATGTTCCTAGCGCGTGCCCACAGCGGCAAACCGAGCTCACGCTGGGGTTCAGCTTAGTCGGAGATGCAAGAAAAATGCAAGCCGCATAGGTGGGGAGTGCGCACGGCCCTTAGTGAGGGCAAGCGACCCACACGCAATCAACCGTCGCGCAGCAGGCACACGATGGCAACGATTGCGATTGACCGGCCTAAACCGTCAACGATTTGCGGCGCGCGCTCTTCCCCACACGGCTTGCCCCGGCTTCGCGCCCGTGTGCTCGCCATCGACGAGCACGGGCGTGCCGTTGACGATGACGTGCGAGACGCCTGTCGCGTATTGATGGGGATCGTCGAAGGTGGCGTGGTCTTCGATCTTGGCCGGATCGAACACCACCACGTCAGCGAACTGACCTTCGCGCAAGAATCCGCGATCGGCGAGGCCCAGGTTCGTGGCCGCCAGGCCTGTCAGCTTGTGGATCGCCACTTCGAGCGGAATCACTTTCTCATCGCGCACGTATTTGCCGAGCAGGCGGGCAAAGTTGCCGTAGGTGCGCGGGTGCGGCTGCGAAAGCAAAAAGGGTACCTCGGGAACTTCGGATGATGTCGCCAATCCGACATCACTCAGCGGCGGCGGGATTCGGCAGGATCAAAGAAATCTCGCCCGCGAACGCGCCAGGCTGCAAGATGAGGAACTGAGCGTTTCGCACCAGCTCGCGGCCGCGATGCGCCAATTGGAGCTGAACTATGAACTGACGCAAACCAACTTCAACCGCGCATTGGCCGCCGATCGGCAGGTGGAAGCGGTGCAGGCCGCGTTCGAAGTCGAGACCGTCCCGCTCGATCATCAGCGCGCCATCATTGCCGTGCATCTTCGCAAGGGCTCGCTGCTGTAACGCAGCCATCGCCCGCGGATGCGAGTTACTCGCTTTTTTGATTCTTCGGTTGCGCTGCCGCCTTTTCCATAACGGCTCAACGCGAAGAGTAGTCACCATTCGGCATTACGGCAGGAGTCGAGTTACTTTCTCGCCTTCCGCCCGTGTCACGAAGCGGAAGCGGGTTACCGCGTGTCGCGGACGCGAGATGGCCGAACGGCTTCTCGCGGCCCGCCCGCATCTGGCCTGGCGAATCAATCCACCGTCACGTCGCTGGACCTTGCGCGGATCGGTCCTCACGACCCAGGCTGCCCAATCCACCGGTATCGCCGTCTAGGCGGCCAGCCCTGGCAAAAATTAAGGTTCGCTTGCACGAAGGGACTTGTTGGATTGCGCCGAATCCTTCCCATTTCGTAACTCATTCGCTAAACTCGCTCGCCGCCAACCCATTTTGTGCGTTCTAGCCGAATCCTCCAGGCCTCACCATCGGCGTTTTTGGGAGATGGCGCGGTAGAGCGAATTGTGGAGATCCAGGGAGTAATAGCCAAAGTTCAAACTCGACTAACAGGACCGCATCTAGGAGCAACGAGACGAACATGGATGGTAAATTTCGCCACTCCGCCGCGCGCATTGACCGTCGTAAAACTCGCCGACCAACTTTCGAGGTGTTAGAGAGCCGCTTCGCGCTCACGGCTCCGGCTGCCCCAGTCATCATCGAACCGGTCACCGATGGACAGCTCGTCAGCAAGTTCGACGTCCACATGGAGATTGACGAGAATGCGTTCTTCGACGCCGACGGCGACACTCATAGTGCAACTAGTTGGCAGATCCGCGAGACTTCGGCGAACGGCGGTGCAACTGTCTGGCAAGCGCTCAACATAACGGACCCGCTATCAAAGAAGCACATCCATCTTGGCGATGGCACGTTTGTCGGTACACTCGCGGGCCAAGCGGCCCTCTTGGCCGACCGCGACTACGTGGTACGTGCCACGTTCACCGACAGCAATGGAGAGGTTAGCGCTGCGTCTGTGCGCTCGTTCCGAACCCAGACGGATTTTCTTCCGGTGCCAGGAGCGGGCACTTGGATTGCCCGCGAGGGCTACCAGGTTGAATTGGCCGCGACGGCCCAGGCGTTCCGTCTGCCGGTGAATATCGCCTTTTTGCCCAATCCCGGCCCCAATCCTAGCGATCCGTATTACTACGTCACGGAACTTTACGGGTCCATCAAGGTCGTTACCCGATCCGGTCAGGTCAGTAACTATGCCAGTGGGTTGCTCGATTACAACCCTGACGGCCCGATCTCAGGTTCCGGCGAGCAGGGGCTGACCGGAATCGCTGTCGATCCCACCACAGGAGACCTGTTCGTTGGGATGCTGTGGAACAACGGCACGACGGACACCCAGCGAGGCGGCTCCACGTTGCACTTTCCCAAGATCGAGAGACTTCACAGCAACAACGGTGGACTGACAATGGCGACGCGCACCTTAGTGCTGAACATGCAGCCGGAGGTTCAAGCCCAGTCGCACCAGATCTCAAACATCAGCTTAGGTCCGGATGGAAAGCTGTACGTCCACATGGGCGATGGCTTCGAGGAATCAAAGGCTCTCAACCTGAATAGTTTCGACGGCAAAGTGCTGCGCATGAACGTCAACGGCACGGCGCCGAGTGATAACCCGTTTTTCAACGCCAGTGATGGCATTACCGCAAAGGATTACGTGTACACCTACGGGCACCGCAACCCCTTTGGTGGTGCCTGGCGCGCGAGCGAAGGCGTCCAATACGTCGTCGAGAACGGTAACAATATCGATCGCCTCGCTGCGCTTACCGCGGGCCAAAGCTACGGCTGGGCAGGCGACGACAGCGCCATCACGACCTACTCACTGTACAACTGGAATCCCGCCGTCGCGCCGGTGAACATCGCTTTTGTCCAATCGCAAACGTTTGGCGGCAGTCTCTATCCCAGCGCCGTCCAAAATGATGCGTTTGTAACTCTGACCGGCGCGACCTACGCTAGCGGTCTGGAGACCGATGCCAAACGCATCGAGCAGTTCACGGACCTTGATACGCGGAACGCGAACGGCAAATTGACGACAGCGCCGGTTACTTTGGTGGAGTATAACGGCACAGGCAAGGCTACGGTCGCGGCGCTGGCGGCCGGACCCGACGGCCTCTACTTTTCAGATCTCTTCAGAGACGATGGCGTAGGCGGCCCGACGGCGGCAGGCGCCAACGTCTACCGCGTGCGCTATGTCGATTTCGAACCGACGAATGTGACGGCGGTGGCCGGTGACGGGCAGGTGACCCTCACCTGGACATCCGATCCACTGGCCGTGAGTCACCATGTCTACCGCAGCGTCGCGGATGGCACGCCAGTTCTGCTGGGCTCGGGCAGCACGTCGTTCACCGACACGACGGTAACCAACGGCACGCACTATCACTACTTTGTCCGCGGCGTAAACGCGGGCGGTGAGAGTTCCGACTCCAACGACATAGACGCCGACCCCAATGTCCCTGGGCCTGAGATCGACGTGCGTGGTAACAACGTGTCGATTGTTGACGGTGATACGACTCCCAGCGTGACGGACTTGACGGACTTTGGCAGCCAGAACGTCGCCAGCGGCTCGGTGACGCGCACCTTTACGATTGCCAACACGGGAACCCAGGCGCTCAACCTCACGGGTTCGCCGCTGGTGCAGCTGAGCGGCGCCAATGCGGGTGACTTCACGGTGAGCGTGCAGCCGGCCTCTTCGGTGGCCGCTGGCGGTTCCACGACCTTTAGCGTGGTCTTCGATCCCAGCGTCACCGGGCTGCGGACAGCCACGATCAGCATCGCCAATAACGACAGCAATGAAAACGCCTACGATTTCGTGATCCAGGGAACGGGCGCGACAGACGTGGGCGATACGCTGGCGACGGCGCAGGCAACCGGCCTGGGCCCGGCCAGCGGCACCGCGCAGGGAAGCGATGCGATCGGCAACGGAAGCTTCGGCACCAAGGACGTCGATCTGTTCTCCTTCCAGGCCGTTGCCGGCAGCACGATCACCTTGCAGACCTCACAGCCTGCAAGCAGTCCGACCATGGACACCTTCCTGCGACTGTTCAATTCCGCGGGCACGCAATTGGCGTCCAATGACGATATCAGCAGCACCAATTTCTATTCGCGGATTGCCAACTTTGCCCTCACCACTACCGGCACGTACTACGTCGGGGTCACCGGCTACAACAATAAAAGCTACAACCCCGCCACCGGCGGCAGCGGCATCGTCGGCACTACGGGCAACTATCTGCTCGCCCTCACGCTCAACGCCCCGGTTATCGCGCTGGTCGCCCCTCAAACGGCTACTATCCCCAGCGTAACGAATATGGGTGATACGCAAACGGCGGTGACGCCGTTTCCGTCAGTCGTCGCCGACGGCACGCCGCCTCACGAGTTGGTGCCTGCCACGTCGGCGACCAACGTGCGGCAGAACAACTTGGCACAATTGCCCATCCCGCCTGATCGGCGAATCGCGATCACTTCATCGAGGTATTCCCGGAGGCAAGCGTTGGATGTGGTAGATGCCGTGTTTCGACTGGTCGGAGAGGATGGCCGGTAAGCAGTTGATTAGCGCTTTGCGGCGCGCGCTCTTCCCCACACGGCTTGCCCCGGCTTCGCGCCCGTGTGCTCGCCATCGACGAGCACGGGCGTGCCGTTGACGATGACGTGCGAGACGCCTGTCGCGTATTGATGGGGATTGTCGAAGGTGGCGTGGTCTTCGATCTTGGCCGGATCGAACACCACCACGTCAGCGAACTGACCTTCGCGCAAAAATCCGCGATCCGCGAGTCCCAGGTTCGTGGCCGCCAGGCCTGTCAGCTTGTGGATCGCCACTTCGAGCGGAATCACTTTCTCATCGCGCACGTATTTGCCGAGCAGGCGGGCAAAGTTGCCGTAGGTGCGCGGGTGCGGCTGCGAGAGCAAAAACGGCCCCTCGGGAGCTTCGGAAGATGCATCCGATCCAAAGCTGACCCACGGCAGCGCGACGTTGCGCTTCACGTCATCTTCTTGCATCATGAAGTACACCGTATCGACGCGCGTGCCGTCCTCGATCACCAGGTCCATGGCCGCCTCCTCGGGCGAGACGCCGCGCCGCTTGGCCACTTCGGCCAAGGTCTTGCCCGTCAGGTGCTTGAGCTCCTTGTTTTTGAAGCCGACCAGGAGCACGCGCTGGGGGCTACCCGCCGCCAGCAGCAAGTTTTCCCATTTGTCGCTCGGCGTGCGCATTTCGTTCATCACGCGCTGGCGCGTGGCGGGATCGCGCAGGCGGCCGATCCAGGCCTGCACTCCGCCTTCTTGCACCCAGGGCGGCATCGAAGCATCGAGGCCGGTCGAGCCCGCCGTGTAGGTATACATGTCGGCGGTGATGCGCGTGCCGGTCGCGCGTGCGGCTTCGATCACCGCAATGGCTTTGGCGCGCTTGGGCCAGTTGGCCTGGCCGGCGGCCTTCAAATGATAGATCTCGGCCGGCAAGCCGGCTTCGCGCGCGATTTGAATCAGCTCTTCGGTGGCCTCGACCAGTCGATTTCCTTCGCTGCGAATGTGCGAGATGTACATGCCCTGATACTTGGCGGCGACTTTGCACAGCTCGATGAGCTCGCGCGTATCGGCATAAAAAGCTGGCGCGTAGATCAGCGAAGAGCCCACGCCCAAGGCTCCTTCGCGCATGGCCTGATCGACCAGCGCGCGCATCTCGGCCATTTCCGACTCAGTGGGACGGCGATCCTCATGGCCGATGGCGTGAATCCGCACCGTGGTGGCGCCCACGAACGAGGCCACGTTGCACGACACGCCGCGCTTGGCCATGTGGTCCAGGTATTCGCCCAGCGTGGTCCAGGGCACGTCGTACTTGATGTCCCCCTGATGCTCGATGAGATCCTTCTTCATCCGCGCGTTGAGCGGACCCATCGACCAGCCTTCGCCAAAAATCTCGAGCGTGACGCCCTGGCGGATATCGCTTTGCGAGCGGCCGTCGTGCAAGAGCGACGTGGTGGCCCAACTGAGCATGTTGATGAAGCCGGGCGCAACGGCCTGGCCGCCGGCGTCGATGCGCTTGCGAGCCTCGGCCTTGCTCAGATCGCCAAGCGTCGCGATGCGCTGGGCGCGAATGCCGACGTCGGCTTTGCGCGCGGCTCCGCCCGTGCCGTCATAAAGCGTGCCGCCGGCGATTACGAGATCGTAGGGTTCGTCGGCCCTGTTCGAACCGAGCCCAGCCGCCAGAAAGGTCAAGAAAACGACAGCCCGTAAGCAATAAGCGGACATGCTGAGCCCCCGAGGCACGACGAGGCGTGTGACCGGGGACACTATAACCCGGGGCCGGGCGGACAGCGAACCGGATTGCGGCGTGTTGGCTAGCGGTTTGGAAGTTTGAATTCCGAGAGTGGATGCCATCGCCCCTTGGACAACGCGGTGTAGAAGGACAAACGACTGCGATCCGAGCCCGGATGGGTCCACACATAGTAGACAATCGCGTAGTTGCTATTTAGGTGGTGCGCTTCCTCAATGTTCCAGGCGCTTTCAGCGTTTCCCGATCCACGCCAGGGCACCGCCTGCAGGTTGGGTCCTGCCGACCAGAAACCAGGTTGCTTCAGTTGCACCCAGTTCCGGTCCAGTTGGGCTTCGGTGAATTCCACCTCCTCGATTGGAGTGCGTGGGCTTGGAATTCCATTCGCAAAGTAGACAAACGTCCGCCCGGTGTAAGGATCGAGCGGCAGTTTTTCGAAATACGGTCCGACCAATTCGTCCAGCGACTCCGGCCATTTTTCGTGTTCGAGCTTGAAAGCGCAAAGCGCGATGCGCAGGCGAAGCGCCTCGAACGCCTCTTGATAAATGAGCAGGTTTTCCGCGATGGTTCGATCGCGTTCTTGATTGCCCAGCCCGGCTTCGAGCGACGCAAAGGATGGAGATGGAGAGCGTCCAAACTTCCAAGCGGTTGGAGCGGTTGGAATCAGATGGGCCGGAGGGTGCCCTTCCTGGAAGCAGATTTCAATCTGCACGAGGCGGTTCAGGGCGTCGTGAGAGATCTGGTTTTGAGCGCGCAACTCCCGCGTTTTCTCCCACGGCAAGAACGGCAACACAGCCAACCGTCGGGCACCCTCTTCGGTCATATCAAGCACCTGCCGCGCGCCATGCTGATTTCGAACGGCATAGGTCGCCAGCAAATAGTTCGATTTAATTCCGTCCTTCGAACGCAAAATGCGGCGGTCGTAATCTTGAAGTTTTTCGAGAGCCTGCCGAAGTCTCTCCGGCGTTTGCCGAGAATCTTCAGCCCAACGCTCGAGGTAGCCTAGAATTATCCGACACTGACTCACGTTGTATACGTTGTAATCGATCGTCGGCGCGTGGTCGCGCCAATGCGACACGATGCGCAACGCCGCGCAGTAGCGATCGAAAGCTTCGTCAAATTTTCCAAACGCTTCCAGGTTCGATCCGCTCGTCAGCACGAGGCCAATCATCTTCTCTGCATTGTGCAGGTAAATCGTGTCGTGCGCAACTCGCGGGTCGTCTAACGTGCAACTGGGCCGCTTGCTCGCCGCGAGAAGCAGCTCCAGGATTTTATTGTTTTCGCTTAAATCGGCCCGACGCTTTTCCGACACCACGAGCTGGTCATTCGCCCGCCGATACATCTCGGCGGTCTCGCGGCTCTCGGGCGTAATCTCCGCCAGGTACGCGGCCGGGTCGAAGCCGGGGTCGACCAGCGGAATCTGATAAGCGCGGTAGGCTGCGACTGCGATCAGGATCGCGATCGTGGGCACGAGTATCGCGGCGGCCGCTTGGATTCGCGCCCGCCAGGTGGTGTTTTCAGCAATCCAGTCGGGCGAGCGCAGCCACGTGCTGGCCACGAGCGCAACGACGATCGGAAGCACGGTCCAGGTGACGCTGTAGCCCATCGCCGTCGTGACCGCGCCCCACCAAACCAAGACTCCGGTCAAGACCAGCGCCAGAAAGCCAGCCATGAGTCCGCTCTTTAAGAACATCGACGTCCACTGGCCGACTGCGTAACCAATGAGCCAGGTGAACGGAACAGCCAAGAGAAGCACCGAATTGTACCCCGGGCTGTATTGCACCGGGCTGTATTGCAAGGCCTGAAGCCCGCGGCCCCGCAGCAGGAGCACGGCGCCGATCACGACGAATTGCAGGAGCGCCGTCGCCGCCAGAGCCAGCAGCCAGGGCACCTGTCGCGTGAACCAAACCCAGCGCGGGGAAACATTGTGCTCGATAAAGAACCGGAAGTGATTGCGCTCCTGGTCGGGTCGGAACGCAAGCGCACCGCCGATAGCGCCCCAGAAAGGAGCGATCGCAAATGGCGCTAGGTAATCGTTCGGCTGTCCGATGAAAAAGATGAACACCTGGAACAGCAACTGCGCGATGACCAAAAGCAGCATCGCGCCGCGCGACTGCCGCCATTGCTGCCACACCAGATGGCCGACCACGGCGCTGCGATCGGGCTGCCGCGGGAGGGTCTTCTCATCATTGCCAACATCGCGCAGCCGCGCTTTCGGCAACTTTCGCCGCACCCGCGAGGCCAGCCAGCGACGCTTCTCGTCGTGCTCGTCCAGCCAGCGCAAGCCCAAATAGATGTCGATGGCCAACACGCTGCCAGCGATCAGTAAGCGCAGCGGCACCGCCTGAATGTAGTACTTCGCTTCAAATGCCTGCGCACCACTTCCTATCATCCAGCTTGAGAAGTGTGCGGTTGTTGAGCTAACAAAAAGCGCGAGAAGCACCGAGATCAGAGGGCGGGCGCTCAACAGCGAGAAAAATGTCCCCCACGCGATTGCTTCCACCGCCGCGGCCAGCCACATCTCGACCATGCCGCTCAAGGTCTCGGTCTGCGGCAGCGTGCGGGAGGACGCAACGAGCGCGATCGGCCAGGCAACGGCAAACATGGCTGCGGTCGCCAGGATGGCAACGCCCAGTTTGCTCACGAGCAGTTGCCAGGCTTCGACCGGCGCAGCTCGCAGTTGTTCGTAAGTCCCCTCCTCGCGCTCCATCGAGAACGCCGTGCCCGCACACCCCAGCGCAAAGAAAGCCGGCGCGGCCAGGGCGATGGTATAGACTAGGTCGATGCGCGAGATTCCCGGTATCCCGAACGTCACGACGCCCAACTCGGCCAATGCAACCAGACCGAGCAGCGAAATCCAAAACGCCCGAATTGCCCGGTACTCCTTCCAAGCCAGTCGCAGAAGCAGCGTGCGCGTCATGGGACAGCGACCTCCGGGCTGGCGGGGGCGGCGGCGGGATCTTCAGCCGCTTTCGCTTCTCGACCCTGGTCGTCGGCCCGAACGGTGATTGGATACCAATGGCCACGAATCAGCACGTAGTAGAAGCTCTCTGAAACTGGTTCGTCCGGGTGCTCGCCGGCTTTGTAGACGACGTCATAGGAATTGCCCATCTGCCGAATCACGTCGTTATCACCATCCAAGTTCACCCACGGAGAGACTACAACATGTTCGCCTGGTGACCAGAAGCCGGGCTGACCCGGTATGCAGCCCAATTGCCGCAGATGCGTAGCCCAATTCATGCGGTCGCTTAGTCCTGGAGGGAAGACTCCATGCGGAAAATAGACGAAATTGCGGCCGGTGTACGGATCGAACGGCAGTCGATCGAAGTACTCTGGGACGAGTTGATTGAGAGTTTCAGGCAAATGGCTGTGCGCACTTATGAAGCCTTGAACAGCC
Organism: Pirellulales bacterium; assembly: GCA_035496575.1. Classification (GTDB taxonomy): domain Bacteria; phylum Planctomycetota; class Planctomycetia; order Pirellulales; family PALSA-1355; genus PALSA-1355. The sequence continues at coordinate 90,700 of DATJEN010000143.1, read as the reverse complement.
AACTGCAATCGCAGGGCAACATCGTGCTCTTTGAAGCTGAGCAGCGCGCGTCCCGTGTCTACATCGCGAGACTCATTACCCAAGCCTGCTTGCAGAGCGGGTATGAATGCCGAGATTTCACGGAAAAGCGAGTAGGGAGTGCGCATCAGCCGCGACTGCTGGATGCGATAATCGAAAGCCGGATAATTTTCGAGTTGCTTTTGAAGTCCCGCCATGCGTTGCAAGGCGTCGCGGGCGAGTGCGTTCTGGGCCCGCAGCTCGCGAGTCTTTTCCCAGGGCATCCAGTCGAGCAACGACAAACGGTGCGCGACGGCGTCCGACTCGGTCGCCAACTCATCGCGATCGCCCACATTGCCAAGCAATGCAAACCGCGCCACCAGGTAATTCGATTTAATTTGATCGGTGAAGTGGATGTGACCGACACCGTAGTCGCGCAGTCGACTGGCCGCTGCCCGGAGACGCTCGGGCGTTTGCCCATCCATTTGGCCCCACGTTGCAATACGCCCAAACACGAATGGGATTTGAAAAAGGCCGGCCCCCGGGTCCCCTAGGGTTGGCAGATGATCGCACCACAGTGCAATCGTTCGCAAGGCACACAGGTAGTGATCGAATGCCTCGTCGAGTTTTCCGTTTTTCCCCAGAACGTCGCCGCTGTCGCAAATCAGTCGAATTAAATAATGACTATTGAACAACTTCACCCGCTCGTTTGGCTTTCGTGGATCATAGAGCGTGCAGCTTGGCCGCTTACTGGCTTCCAACAAAACCGCCAGGCATGCTTCGTTTTCTTCAATGAACTTGGCACGACGAGCAGTCTTGGTTTGTTTCACGTGTTCGACGTACTGTTTGTCATCTAACTTTGTCATCGCCTCCAAATCTTCCTCACGCGCTGACTCGTGTAGGAACAGATCGTTGGCCCGCCGATACATCTCGGCCGTTTCGCGGCTCTCGGGCGTGATCTCAGCCAGATAGGCATCAGGATCGAAGCCCGGATTGACGAGCGGGATTTGATAGGCGCGATAGGCTGCCACGCCGACCAGAATTGCCAGCGTGGGAACAAGCACCACGGTGGCGGCTTGAATGCGGGCGCGCCAGGACGTGTTGTCGGCGATCCAGTCGGGCGAGCGGAACCAGGTGCCGACCATCAAGGCGGTAACCAGCGGAGCGACCGTCCACAGCGGACTGATGTGCATGGCGCCACTAAGAAGCATCCAGCCGCCGAGAATTATCGTCAGCGCAATGCCGAAGGAGCCGGCCAATAGGCCGCTTTTGACGAACATCGAAGTCCACTGTCCGGCGGCGAAGCCGATGATCCATGCAAAAAGGATGGGGAAGACGCTTCCGGAGAAAATGCGCGCGTTCAGGTTCGTAACCGCGAGATCATCGCCAAGCCGCTCGCGCCGGATAAACAGAACCGCGAGCACGAGCGCAACTTGAACCGCCACGGCGCAAGTCTGAACGATGAACCATGGCAACTGTCGCATAAGCCACATCCAGCGTGGCGAGACATTGTGCTCGATGAAAAACCGGTAGTGTTTCCGTTCCTGGTCGGAGTGGAACACGAACGACCCGGCTATCGCGGCCCAGAATGGCATCAAGAGCAAAATGCTTGCATAGTCGGGCGCCGTAAACGTGGCCAAAAAGAGACCGGTCAGCGAGACCTGGCCCAATACGATCGTGCACATCGCCCAGCGCGACTGCCGCCAGGTTTGCCAGAACAAGCGGCCGATCGCGGCGAGACGCTCGGGCCGCCGCACGAGCGAATCGACGGATTGAACGCGGGCCTTTCTCCTGAACAGCGGTGGCAGTCGAAACTGCGACCTGGATCGTACTGTGTCGCCCAGGTCGAGCCAGCGAAGCCCCAAATAGATATCGATTGCCAGCGCCGCGCCCGCGACCAATAGACGAAAAGGCACGGCTTGCACGTAGTGCTTCACAAAAAAACTATGTGCGTCCGCGGAGACCATCCAGCTCAACAGATGAGCGATGCTGGTGCTGACGAACAAACCCATTAGCACGGCCATCAGCGGGCGAGCGTTCAGTAATGAGAAGAACGTGCCCCATGCGATGGCCTCGATGGCCGCCGTCAGCCACAGGGCAAGCATGTCGTGCAGCATCTCGGCCTGCGGCACTTCTCGGCGCGTCGCCAGCAGTGCGATCGGCCATGCCGCGGCGAACATGGCCGCCGTGGCGACGAACGCCACGCCAAGCTTACTCACAAGAAGCTGCCACGCTTCAACAGGCCAGGCACGCAATTGCTCGTACGTGCCCTCTTCGCGCTCGAGCGCGAACGCAGTGCCCGCGCATCCCAACGCGAAAAAGGCGGGCGCGCCCAGGGCGATCATGTAGACCAGATTGGTGGTCCACCCGCTCGGTATCGAAAACATAGCGACCGCGGCTACAGCCAATGCCACCAATGCGAGCAGCGAAAGCCAGAACGCCCGGATTGCCCGGTACTCTTTCCAAGCCAATCGCATGAGCAGCGTGCGCGTCATGGGACGGCAACCTCTGGACTGGCGGCCGCGGCCGGCGGGTTTTCGGCGCGCTTCAGATAAGCGACGAAGATCTCTTCCAGGCTGGGCGTGCGCGTTCCCAGCTCGCGCACGTTCGGATGAGCGCGCAACTGATCCACCAATGTTTCATCCAAGCCGCGCACCAAGAGCTGCAGCTGCTGATGGTGACGCCGCTCGCGCAGAATCGTACCGGCGAGTGGCGGTAACGCGGTTACACCTTCGGCCAGGGTGATCGTCAGCTCGCGGATCTGATCCTTGAGATCGTCCACGCGCACAAGGGCCAGCAGCTTGCCTTGCTTGAGAATGGCGACCAGGTCGGCCACGCGCTCGACTTCGCTGATTTGATGGCTGGAGAGCAAAACGGTGCGGCCCGCCGCCGCGATGTCGACCATGCCTTCCAGAAACTCGCGCCGCACCAGCGTGTCGAGGCCCGAGGTCGGCTCATCGAGCACCAGCAGCTCCGGCTCGTGAGCCAGGGCCAAGGCCAGCGAGACCTTGGCGCGCATGCCCTTGGAGAGCGTTTTGATTTTGGAATGAGGCGGCAGGTGATACTCGGCGGTGAGACGAAGATAGCGCTCCAGGAACCCGCTGCCGTAGAAGCCGGCGGTGAACCAACCCGTCTCGCTGACGGTCATCCAGTCGTAAAGCGTTGGCCGCTCGGCCACATATCCCACGCGGCTGCGCACCTCGCGCCCGCGGCGGGTGCTGTCGAGCCCGAGCACCGTCACGCTGCCTGAGTCGGGCGTGGTGAGGCCCAGCAGCAGCCGAATGGCGGTTGTCTTGCCGGCGCCATTCTCGCCCAACAATCCGCACACCACGCCGCGCGGAACGTCAAACGAGACATGATCGAGCGCGACTTGCGAGCCATAGCGCTTGGAGACGTTTTGCAAACGGATCACATTTTCCATTGCCTTACCTCGATTCACGTTCAAGGGCCGAAAGCTCTTTCTCGACGAGTTCCCGCAGATCGCCATTGGCCAGCCGACTTTGCCGGGCTTCGTTCAGCACTTGGCGCAAGCGGGCGCGGATGAGCTTGAGTCGCTCCGTGCGGCAGCGCTCTTGGGCGCCGGCCGCTACTTCCAAACCGGTGCCGCGCACCGCCGCCAGCACGCGATCGTCCTGAAGTTGGCGATAAGCGCGGGCGATCGTGTTGGGATTGATGGCCAGCTCGCGGGCCAGTTCGCGGACGGAGGGGACGAGCTCGCCTTGCTTGAGCGCGCCGCCGGCGACAGCAAACTTAACTTGGCGCACGATCTGGTCGTAGATGGCCAGTGCGTCGTTGGGATCGATGTTAAACAGCATGGCGGCCTCTGTACCACCGTGATAGTACAGTAGGTGAACCTGTCCGTCAAGCGTTCACCGCTCGCAAACTGCTGTTATCTCGCCTGGAACACCCCAAGCTTGATGCCTGCGGTGACCTTGCGGCCTGGGGCATTTGTTTCGACGAAGCGCGGTTCATGCGGGCGGAGGCCGTAACGATTTTTCGGGCGACAGGTTTCACCAGACAGCCGATTGTAGGGGATTTTGTTGACCGCTCTTCTGGTAGCGGACGATCGTCAACAGTGAGTCTGTTGAGTTCCAGCTACAAACTCAACCAAGACGCCGGTCTGGAGAGGCCGGAGCGAAACGAGCGCACCGCACTTGCAGGCGCGTTCCAACGGATTGGAATGACCTTTATGAAGGATCGCAGAAAGTTCGCGGCGTGCGCCGGCTGGGCCGTCATGTTCGGCGCGGTCTGGGGATGCGGCAGCGACTCCTTGCCGCCCCAGGACGTGCGGAACCCCGAACCGACCACGGCCCTCGTTACCAGCGACGTAGCCGTGCCGCAAGGCGTCAGCCTGGGCGAGCCGGCCGAGATGGCCGCCGATCCGATCGCGTCAGATCCGGCTACCGAGACTGCGGCCGATACCCCTGCCCCGCAGACCGGCGTCGTTGACGTCGCGCAAGATGCGCCGGCTTCGCCAGGTACCGATTCGACCCAAGCTCAGCGGAGCGAAGAACCACGGCCCGCCCTGGCGGCCGACACGTCGGAGCCCACGGCGCGAACGGCCAGCCGCGAACGATCCGCGCCTTCGCCGTCGGCGAGCGCGACAATGGTCGCGGCTCCAACGTCGGCCGTTCCGGAACTGCGGTTCACTACTCCCTCGGAACCTGAGATCCAATCAAAACCAGCCTCGGCGCCCGCTGCCGAGACTCGAGCGATCAAAGCTCCCGTGGCTGCTTCGCGGACCGCTGCAAAGCCGGTCACGCCAGCGCAGCCGCGGAAGCAAGAGCCACGCGCGGTCGACAGCCGCACCACCAACCACGCCGAGACGGCTGAGGCGGCCGACACGGACGAGAGCGACGCTGGCGCTAACAACAGCTCACAAGGGCCAACCTTCAAGCTGCGCGTTGTCGACGGCAGCACTCCCGACCAAAACTCGCTACGCATTGCACTGCCGGGCGAGAAGCCAAAAGTGGCGGAGCCCGCGATCGCTGACGTCAAGGCCGAAGAAAAACCGACGACCCCCGCCGCGCCGCACAAGCCGAAGGTGGCCCAGGTCGAGGCGGCCGGGCAACTCGATGAGCCCAGTGCTCAACCGCGAACGGAACGCGGACCAACTTTAGCGCGTCGGCCGGCTGACAAGCCAACCCCCGCCGATCGCAAAGCCGAACCGACTCTGGCCGCGGCGCCGGAAAAAGCCGCACAGCCCGCGAACGTCGAAAAAGAAGCCGTCGCGAAGCCGTCGCAAATCACTTCGGCCGAGCAAACGGCTGCCGTGCCATCGGCGCCAAGTCAAGAGGCATCGCGGCTATCGCAGTCGCGCCTGGCCGCCAAGACGCGTGATTCGGCGCCGGCTTTGCCTGAGGCGGAAATGAAGAGCCCGGCCGAAAGCAATAAGGTCGCTGACAAAGCTCCGGTTGAACCGAAGCCCGTTAGCGTACCCGAGACGAAGAGCCCGGTGGAAAGCGATAAGGTAGCTGAAAAAGCTCCGGCTGAACCAAAGGCCGTTAGCGTACCCGATAAGACAAGCCCAGCGGAAAGCGATAAGGTAGCTGACAAAGCTCCGGCTGAACCAAAGGCGGCTCCCAAGGCGGTGCCGCCCGCGGCGGTCGAAGCCGCGTTGCAACCACCGCTCGCGGCCAGCGACATTGCTGTTCATGAACACACGCCGCCAACGACGCAGCCCTCCGCCGAACTCAAAGCACCGGCCCATCATCCGACCCTTGCGCCGCGCAACCGCGAGCGCGAAGTGGCCGAGCGCGATTTGCGCAAAGAAAATTCAGGGCGGATAGCGCCGGAGATCAGCCAGGCTGACGTGCGCGTCGCCCACGGGTTTGAGCTGGCGCAACGCGGCGCGATCTACCTGGCTCGTGCGGAATTCATTGCGGGCCTCAGGCTGATCGCGCAAGCCAGCGATGCGGAGACCGGCACACGGCAATTCAGCCGGGCTGTCAACGCGGGCTTGTTGGCGCTGCGCGAGTCGGGCGATTTCGTGCGGCAGACGACCAGCCTCGACGAAGTCGACATCGCGAAGATTGTTTCAGCGCACAAGACCCCGGTGCTCAAATCCATCAATACATCCGACATGGCGCCCACCGTGGCCGCGGAGGCTTACTACGACTTTGCGCGAGAGCAACTGACGGCCGCCGCTTCGCGACAAATGGTGGCCTCGATGGCGCTGTATGGCCTGGCGAAGGCAACCGTGGTGGGCGCGGGCACGAACGCGCAACAGCTCGAGTTTTCCGGCCCGGCAACGCTGCTTTACCAGACGGCACTGGCCGTCGAGCCAAGAAACTTCCGCGCGGCCAACGATCTCGGAGTATTGTTCGTCAACCAAGGCCAGCTTGTGCGGGCGCAAGAGATGTTAGCGCAAAGCGCCGCGATCGCGCCCAATGCGGCCACCTTCCAGAACCTCGCGGTGCTGTACGCACGCTTGGGTGAGAAGCACCTTGCGGAGCAAATGCAGGCCCAAGCACGCGATTTGAAGCGCGCCGGCACCGACCCGACCGGAGGAGTCACGTGGGTCGATCCGACGACCTTTGCCTCCGTCGGATCGGCGACCGAGGCCCCATTGCCGGCGCCCGTGACGCAAAAGCCCGCCACGTATAAACCGATGAACGGGCCGGGCAACGCCGCGCCCGAACCAACGACTCCACCGGCCAACGTGGCCAAGAGACTAACGGATTGGCTACCGCTGAACACGCGTCGCTAGTCAGAAGGATTTCACGGATGAAGACCAGGCACGTTTACAAGAGCAACGCCGCACGCGCGATCGCGGGCGCGTTGATTGCCTTGCTGATGGTGCGAATCGCCGAGACGGCGGAGCCTGCCCCCGCGGCTCCCGCCGCCCCGTCAGTCCAGCGGATGGAAGTGGTGTTTCCGCAATCCGACATGGCCGGCTATATGCCTGGTCCTCCGGGACCCCCGCTCAGTCCTGCCGATCCGAATCCGATTCCGGCGGTCGACTGCGTCAACCACTGCCCGCCCGGCTATGAGGCGACTTGGAAAGCCATCGGGCCGGTATGGGGCTTCCAAGAGTGGGCGCAGGGTGAATACGTCGGCCGCGCGCGCATTTCGCACGTGCCGGTGTATCGGTTGCGCGTGGACGACGAGCTGGAATTCGTGTTTCGCGTGACGCGCAACGAAATGCCCAGCCCTTATAAGATCAACGTGGGCGATGAGCTTTCGATCGAATCGTCGAACGAACCCGAGCTGCGCCGCACCTTGGTGGTGCTGCCGGATGGGACGATCACTGTGCCATTGCTGGGCCAGATCCGAGCCGCGCAAATGACGGTCGGCCAGCTTCGCGATGATCTCGACAAGCGATACGAGCGTTTCTATAACGTGCCCGCCATCACGGTGACGCCCGTCAAGGTCGACACGAAACTGGAAGATTTGCGCTTTACGGTGAGCGGTCGGTCGGGTTTCGGCGGTCAGTTCCTGCATACGAAAATCACGCCCGAAGGCACCATTCAGCTTCCGGCCGTGGGCTCCGTTCCCGCACAAGGGCTGACCCTGGACGAGTTTCGCGACGAATTGGCGCAGCGGTTCGGCGAAAAGATCGAAGGCATCGAAGTCATGCCCGTGCTCAAGCAGCGGGCTCCGCGATATGTCTACGTGTTGGGTGAAGTGAAGGCTCCCGGGCGCTATACCTTGGAAGCGCCCACGACGGTGATGCAGGCGATCAGCATGGCGGGAAGCTGGACTGTGGGCGGGCAAATCACGCATGTGGTCGTATTCCGCCGGGCTGACGACTGGCGGTTGATTGCCACCGTGCTCGACTTGCGGCCCGCCTTGTTGGGTAAGCGCCCATGCCCGGCGAGCGAGATCTGGGTCAGCGATGCGGATCTGATCATCGTGCCCAAGTCGAAGATTCTGCGGGCCGACAACTTCATCGACCTGGTCTTCACTCGAGGCATCTACGGCGTTGCGCCGATCAACGGCTTCTACCAGCTTGGCGCCGGCATGTCGACGCTTATTCCGTGATGAGCGAAGCTTGAACTGGCAAGCGAGTAAGGCTGTTACTCGCACTTCCAAGCGATTTTTAACTCGTCCGGCTGCAGCTCGAAGTGGACTAGCCGAAGGCGCTGCCGATTCAGGATTTCGACCGCCGATAGCAATCGCTCGACCGCACAAGACATCGAATCATCAAGCGGATTCTGTAGCTGCTTCGGCCAGCCGCTCTCTTCGAAGGCAGTCAGAATTGTTTCCGCATCGCACGATGGAACAGTGAATCGCTTCAGAACGTTGTTACCAAGGCGGAGTTCCAACCGGTTACGATCCCAAACTGGCGGAAGAATTTGAGCGGGCTGCGGTTGTGCGGCGGGCCGCGCCTGCGCGACGGCCTTCCGCGCTTTGCGCGCTACGCGCTTTTCGGCGATCTTCACCAGATGCTCGCCCCATAGTGCGCCGGGCGGGGACAAGATGAAGCACAGCCGCCGCGAGATGGTCAGTCGCCCCATGCGGCGAAACGCGCGTTCGAACGAATCGGACTTCGTGGTCTCGACGGCATACTCGACAGCGTGAACCGACGCCAGCCAGCGAAGATCGCTGTTCGATAGTCCCAGGTGCCGCAGGTAGCTAACCTCGACGGCGAAATTCCAGGCGTTTAGGCCGAGCTCACGGGCGTATCGGTTCGCCTCAACCAGCGCATGAAGACCCGGTGCGATCGAAGGCGGAACTTCAGATGGCAGCCGTTCAGCGGGAATGACAGCATCGGGGGGTGCCACACCCAGTGCTGTGACGACTTCCATCGCTTCCATCAGTGCATCTCCAGAACCATCCTCGGTTGAACATCATGTGGAGCTGCCTGGGCTAGCCGCTGTTCCCAACAAAAAAAGCCCACGCGCACCGCCCAAAAAGCGGCTTTGCTGGGCCTACTACCCCTTCTATAGCTTGTCCTAAGCGATACATATGATACCGCCGCTTTCAGGGATGTCAAACAACTTAATAATCCCCCAATTTAAGTAGAAAATTGCGTGTTTTTGGCAATCTGGTTGGAATAAATAGACTATTTGGTCTATCTTTTCTAGGCAGCCAACCCCCTTGCCGGCACCCGGCCGGCCGCAATCATTCCCCACAGCTGCACGAGCACTCCCGCCTCCGACCACATGCAGACCAGCGAGCTAATCGCCGCCCTTGAGCCACCGCCCGCCAGCGCCGGGCCACCTGCCGCTCCAGATGTCAAGGCTCACTTGCGCGAAGCGCTTGGGCTTTTACTGCAGGCGTTTGAATACGCATCGGAGCTCGGCCAATCTGCGTGGGATATGGCGGTTGAGATCGAGGTGCTGCGTGATGCCAGGTTGACGCATAGCGACCTGCGGTGGTTAGCGGCCAAGGGCTACGTCGCGCACGCCATCGAGATCAGCACGTCGCACGACTCCGCGCGGCGCTTTCGACACACAGCGCTCCTGCGACCCGAGCGCGATTTGTGTTTCATTTTGACCGAAACTGGGGTTGCCCTGGCGCGCGAAGCCACGCTCGCCCCAGCGGCACAATCGACTTCCGCTCAAGCTTCTAATGCGCGTGGATCGATTGACGGGCCTGGGTTGAAGTGGGACCAACAGCGCCGACAACTTCGCGTCGGGAACGAAGTCGTCAAGGAATTCAAGCTGCCGTCGCCGAATCAAGAAACCGTGCTGATGGCGTTCGAGGAAGAGAGCTGGCCGCCCCGCATCGACGATCCGCTTCCACCGGTTCCGGAGATCGACTCCCGCAGGCGATTGCACGATACGATCAAAGCGCTCAATCGCAAACAGAAGCGCATGCTCGTGCGATTCATGGGCGACGGGACCGGGGAAGGAATTCGCTGGGAATTGCGCAGCGATTCAACCGCCGCGACGACCGATGGAGCGGTTCGCACCTAGGTGTCCTGGTCCGCTAGTCCCCAGTATTCCCCCTTTGCTCACCTTGTTTGTACCGTCAAAGTCGCGCTATGCTGGGCGAGGCGGTGCAGATTTCGCGCGTGGTGGGGGGGAACCGTGCTCCATGCCCAGAGTGCGGTAGGGGCATTCACAGGGTCCACGCTCGTCAGGGTCCCTCGTGAGTCGCAGCATGGCACTTTTTGAGCCTCGCGGATTCGGTTGGCTGCCCAGCTTGCCCGATTTTCGCGACTATCTGCCGAGCGAGCCCGAAGTCCAGCAATTGTTGGAGCGGCTGCGGTCGGTGGGCGCGAATACCGCGCAAGCAACCTCGAGCGCGGACCTGCGCGAATACTTCGTCGATGTTCCGGACCAGCACGACCTGAATAGCTCGGTTGCCCACGCGTGCGCCGGGCTGGTCGAATACTTCGAACGCCGCGCCCATGGCCGCCTGCTGCGGCCGTCCCGCCTCTTTTTGCACCAAAATGCGCTGCGATTCTCGGGCGCGAGCGGGCAAGCCGGCGTCGATCTGCGCACGGGATTAAAGACACTTGTGCGGTTCGGCGCGCCGCCAGAACGGCTGTGGCCTTACGACGAGCAGCGAGCGGAGGCGGCGACCGACCCTTTCTTATACTCGTTTACGGAACCATACCGCTCACTCATCTATGTGCGGCTGGACGCGCGGGGGACTTCGCCGGACGTGACGCTACAAACGGTGCGCGCGTTTTTGGCGGCGGGTTTTCCAACCGTATTCGGATTTTCGGTGCCCAGCTCGCTCACGCTCGACGGCGACATTCCTTATCGGCCGACCTTTGATTCGGTCCTCGGCGGGCAAGCCGTGATCGCCGCCGGATATGACGACCGCTGGCTGCGCGGTTCGCGCGGCGCGCTTTTAGTGCGCAGCTCGTGGGGCGCGCAATGGGGGCAAGCCGGCTACGGATGGCTGCCCTATGCCTTTGTTGAGGAGCATTTGGCGACCGATTTCTGGACCGTGCTGCATCCGAGTTGGATGGACTCCGGCGAGTTCGATCTGCCGCAGTTGCCAAGTTGAGCGCGCTTGCGGATTGTGCGAGCGACGCTCTTCACCTGAGCCTCCCTACAGCTCCCACATACAGTCCGTAGTGGGATTAATAGGCCGACTAGAATGGGCTGAACTCAGCTTTGGCGCGCCTGCAACCAACGAGGTGAAGCATGGTCACACGCACCCCTTCCAACGGAAATCAGCCCCCCCATCGACCGAATTCAAGCGTTCGCGACATCTGTCGCGTGCTGTTCCGGCATAAGGGCAAGATGGCCGCATTCTTCCTCGGCACTTGTGCGCTGGTGGTCGTGGGCCTGATCGCGTGGCCGCGCACTTACATCTCCGACGCGCGCTTGTTTGTCCGCATGGGAAAAGAAAGCGTTTCGCTCGATCCGACCGCCAACTTGAGCCAGAACGTCGACATCGAGGGTTCGCGCGAGCACGAAATTAATTCCGAGCTGGAGATTCTGCGTAGCCGCGCGCTGTATGAAGACGTAGTCGATCGTCTGGGCGCCGATCTGGTGCTCAACAATAACGCCGGCCAGGAGCCCACCTGGTTCGACACCGTGACGGCGCCGTTGGCGATCGCACGCACGTGGCTTAATGGCGGGATCACCGATCGAGAGCGGGCTGTCAACAAGTTTGAGAAGTCGTTGACGGTTACATCGCCGCGTAAGTCGAACGTGATCTTCATCAAATGCACCGCCAAGCGGCCCGAGAAAGCCCAGCAACTGCTGCAGGCTTACCTCGATGCGTACATGGTGCGACATGCGAAGGCCAACCGTACGTCGGGATCGTTTGACTTTTTCGTGGAACAGTCGAATTTGCTTCGCCAGCAGCTGGAAACGGCAACCCAGGAACTCCGCGACGCGAAGAACAAGACGATGTTGGTTTCGATCAACGGCCAGCAGGAAAACGTGCAATCCCAGGCCAATGCGCTTGAGCTTGCGGTACTGGCGAACGAACGAGCTTTGGCGTCTTCGGAAGCGAAGATCGCGGCTTTGAGCGACGCGCTTAAGGAGCTGCCTCCCCAGTTGGTCGCCGAGGACACGGACGTGCCGAGCGCCGCGGCGGATGCCATGCGGAACGAGCTGTACAAGCTGCAAATCCAGGAGAAAGAAGCCAGCTCGCGGGGCACTGCCGAGCATCCTCACGTGATCGTCTTGAGGCGGCAAGTGGCTGAAATGGAAAAGATCCTCGCGGGGCAAGAGCCGCGCCACAATCAACAGACACGAAGGCTGAGCCCCGTCCACCAGGGCGTTCACAACGACTTGCTGAGCGCCAAGGCCGAGGCAGCCGCTTATCGGGCCGAGGCCAAGTCGTTGCAGGCTCAACGCGCGGCGATCGAGCATCGCATTCGCGGCATGAACGACAACGAATATCACATTGCGCAACTCAACCGCAAGGTGGAGCTGCTCGAGGCCAACTATCGCGACTATGCGAACAACCGCGAGCAAGCTCGCATCGACCAGGCTCTGGAAGTGGGCCGCATTTCGAACGTGAACGTGGTGCAGCCGGCTTCGCTGGTAGGCCAGCCTGCCAGCCCGATGACGCGCATCGTGTTGGCCGGTGGCGTGCTGTTCGCATTACTTGGTGCCGTTTGCGTGGCGTTCTTGGCCGAATTCTTTGATCCATCATTGAAGACGCCCGAGCAGGTTGAGCACGAGCTGGGTGTTCCCGTGTTGTTTTCCGTTCCGCGCGGGGCTCGTCAGGAATTACTGCACAACTAAGGGCCATCGGGATGATTACGTTAACTGAAGAACAAATCCGTACCTCGGCGGCGCGCGCCGGCCGTATCGTTCCCGTCGCCGCACAGTACTACGCCATGGCCCATTGGCTGCGCAGCCCGGCCGGCGCGGCGCCCGAGGGCGCGCGGATCGTGGGGATTACAAGCTGCAGCCCGGGCGCCGGCGTAAGTACGGTGGCCCAGCAGCTGGCGACTGCGGCAGCGCAGGCCGGCGACCAACCGGTGTTGCTTTTCGACTTGAGTCGGGCGGCGGTCGGATGGTCTTGGTCGGTCGCGGGTCGCTTGTCGCAATCGCCGGACGGCTTGTTGCCCTTAGCGGAACAGGTTGAGCTCACGTCGATTGGCAACCTGTCGCGGCTGGTGGTCGACAGCCGGCGCAACGATGCGATCGGCCAGCTCAATCGCGACGATCTGCGTGATCTTCTAAGTACGTTGGAATCCGACTTCAGCTTCATCGTGGTCGACCTGCCGACCGCGAACTCCGAGTTCTGCATCGCCACGGCGGGCCTGCTCCACGGAGTTGTGCTCGTCATGGAAGCAGAGCGGACACACGCGCAGGCGGCAGCCCAGGCACGAGAGCACTTGGTTCATGCGCAAGCGAATGTTCTGGGAGCCATCCTCAACAAACGTCCGCAACACTTACCCGGTTGGCTCGCATCGAGGCTCTAAGGGCGGCGGTAGCTCGCGCTTTAGAACTCGGTGTCGACCGGCACGTGAGGCACAGACCTGGGGCAAATTTGCAACCGGCTAGACATTCTCGTACCCCATCCAGACCGAGAACGAACAAACTAGCATGATTCGAAGAATGCTCGATAGCTGGCGCAGGCCGCAGTTGAAGTGTGCAAGTGATTTTCTGCAATCGGCCGAGCGCCTGCAGGCCTTGCTCGAACGTGAACGCATGCGCTGTGACCGTGGGAACGCTAGTTTTTCGCTGCTGACACTCACGTTCTCCGCGCGCCTGAGCGATTCCAACCTGACGGCGATTGCGCGCACGCTGCGGGATCGGCTGCGGATCACGGATGACGCCGGAATCTGGAGCGCCCGCGCGATTGGCGTCATCCTTCCCGAGACGCCAGTGGCCGGCGCTTGGAAATTGGCAGATGACCTGTGTGAGCTGATGCCGCACGAGCTGCCCCGGCCAAAATGCGAGGTGTTCGCGTATCCCAGCGACGAGCAGCCGGAAGAAGTATTGGTTGGTGAAGAAGCGGAGCAGCCCGAGGAAGACCGCATTTCTCGGCCCATGCACACATTGTTCGTTCGCCCGATGCCCGCCTGGAAACGTGCCATCGACGTGATCGGCGCGAGTGTGGCCCTGGTATTGGCCGCTCCTTTGTTGCTGGCCGTCGCCGTGGCGATCAAGCTCACTTCGCCTGGCCCCGTCATCTTTAAGCAGCGTCGGCACACGATCGGCGGGCGCAAATTCATGATGTATAAGTTCCGCACCATGGCCGCCAATGCCGAACAGCGCAAGACGGCGCTTTTGAGATTCAGCGAGCAGGACGGCCCCGCGTTCAAGCTCGCAAAAGATCCACGCGTGACGGCGTTGGGTCGATTCCTGCGGAAAACGAGCATTGACGAACTGCCGCAGCTCGTCAATGTATTGCTCGGAGACATGTCTGTGGTGGGTCCGCGGCCCTTGCCGTGCGACGAGTCCGACCGCTGCGAACAATGGCAGCTCCGCCGCCTCGACGTCACCTCCGGATTGACGTGCATCTGGCAAGTGCGCGGCCGTTCGGCCGTCTCGTTCTGCGACTGGATCCGCATGGATATTGAATACATCCGGTCGCGCTCGCTGATCAACGACGTCAAGTTGATTGCCCAGACCATGCCGGCCGTGTTGCTTCGCCGCGGCGCCTGTTGAACATCGCGGCTGTGCGCAGCGCGGGGAAACATCTATGGACGACAACCGTGGCATATTTCGGACGGCGCGCCAGTACGCTCCCCTGGACGGCTTGCGGCGTATGAGCACGCGAAGCACCGGCCGGCTGGCCGCCAGGTTGCACGCCATGTTTGGCGCGCGGCCGGATGAGAAGTTCGGCATCCTGATGTACCATCGCGTTTGCGACCACGTGCCGGGCGTCGATGTTCCCACGTGGAACGTGACTCCCGACCGGTTGCGGGTCCAATTGGCCGGGCTGCTCGAGCGCGGCTTCCAGGCGTGGTCCCTCTCGAGGCTGGTGGCCGCTCATCGTAATTCACAGCGGGTGCCCTCGCACGTTTTTGCCGTCACCTTCGATGACGGATATCAGAACAATTACTCGGGCGCATACCCCGTCCTGCGAGAGCTGAACATTCCCGCCACGATTTTTGTGGCCACCAAGTACCTGGACGGCGACACCCCGTTTCCGTTCGACGATTGGTCGGCGGCAGGTTCACCGCGCGTACCTGCCGAGTGCTGGCGGCCGCTCTCGACCGACGAATGCCGCGCCATCCTGGCCGAGGGGCTGGTCGATCTGGGCGCGCATACCCATACCCATGAGCGGTTCGCCGGGCGACGCGAACAGTTCGAGCGCGACTTAAAGCAATGTCTCGACGTGTTGCGCGACCGCTTCGGGATTGCACACCCCGCGTTCGCCTTTCCCTTCGGTGAGATCACGCCCCCGTTGATTGAATCGGCCCGGCGAGCCGGCGTGGCCTGCTCGTTCTCCACGCGTCCGCAGCGCGCCATGATCGAGGATGATCCATTCCAGTGGGGACGCTTTCAAGTCGACGCGGACGACACACCCGAGGTCCTAGCGTCGATGCTTACCGGCTGGTACACGACCGCCGTCAAGGCGCGGCAAGTCCTCACCCGTCCCATCAAGCGGTTCATGCGATTGCCGAAACGACACGCGACCCGACAGTCTCAATTGTCTTGTCTCTAACCGAGTCGACTGTTCGCAATTCGAACTCGGAATCACATATGAAATCCGACCTTATTGAAATCCCCGATGTGCGTGGCGCGGTTGCGGGCGCATTGGTGAGGGGACGGTTGCTCGAATTGGGCCGGCGCTTTCCGTTGGCCTGGGACGGACTGCTGTCGATTTTCGATCAGGCAGTAGTGAGTGGCACGAGCCTCGTCACCGCCATCATCATCAATCGCACGATCTCGCCTGACCAGGTCGGTCTGTACTACCTGATTCTGAGCATCATCATCGTCGCCACCGGGATTCAGGAGCATCTGGTTGCCGCTCCCTATACGATCTACTCCAAGCGACGCAGCGGACACGACCTGACCGAGTACGCCGGCAGCGCCTTCTTGCACCACGTGGCGTTGACCACTGTGGGATTGATCGTCCTGTTGGGCACGATCGCCCTCTTGTCCCTGGCCGGCGGCGGGCTGATCGTGCCAGGCCTGTGGGCACTGGCGGGAGCGGGGCCTTTGCTCCTGCTGCGCGAGGGAATCCGTCGTTTCGCGCTGGCCAACTTGCACATCGTATCGGCGATCGGCGTCGATCTCGTCGTCGCTGCCGCGCAATGCAGCGGTCTGCTGCTTTTGGCCCGCTACGGCGGCCTTTCGATCTTCACTATTTACGGCGTCATGGGCGGGGCGTGTGCGTTGGCTGCGTTGAGCTGGTTTGTGTTCGACCCGCCCAACGCGCGGCTATCGCGGCAGCGATTTTTTGCCGACTGGAAGCACAATTGGTCGTTTGGAAAGTGGGCCCTGCGCAGTTACCTGGTCGGCAATACGACCCCGTACATCATGCCCTGGATTCTCGGTCTGGCCGCCGGCCCGGCGGCCGTGGGAATGTTCGGCGCGTGCGCCACGCTGGTGGGACTTTCCAATGTGCTGCAAGGGGGCGTCGATCGCGTGCTGACCCCGCGCGCAGCACAAGCTTTCGTCCTCGGTGGCACCCAAGAGCTGCGCCGAGTGCTCGTACTCGCGGCCTCGTTCTTAGCCCTCTTGTTGGGCACTTTTTCGCTCGTGCTGCTCGTGGCGGGCGGTTCCCTGGCTGTGTTTCTGTACGGGGAACTGTTCCGTGACTCCGGCGCCATTCTGGTCTGTCTTGGCCTCAGTGCCCTGATGACCGCGATGGGAATGGTCGCCGGCAATGGACTGTGGGCGCTCGAGCAGCCGCGCGCGAATTTTGTAGCGGATTTCTGCGGTCTCATTGTAACGGTCGTGGCTGCTGCGTTCCTGGTCCCCTCGTATGGCGCCCTGGGCGCCGCGCTGGCATCACTGGCGGGGACATCGACGGCGGCGGTCGTGCGCACGGCGACGCTCGTGCGAGTGTTTGAGTCCGCCCGGGAGACGCTCGTTTTGCATTCGGACGAACAAATTCAGTTGAATTCGCACAGCCTTTCCGCTTGAGCCTATGAACTACTCGAACCACCTTTCGATTGACAGCTACAACCGCCCACACGGAGCCGACGAGTGGCAATTGCGCACGTGGCTGCCGGTCATCCTCTTGGGGATTGCGTTTTTCGCGATCGACCAGGATCCGCGGTTCTTGGAGGCCGAGTTCTCGGATGATGCGATCTACGCGATGGACGAGCGGGCCGAATCGATCGAGCAGGGCAGCTCCGTAAGGCGCGTCGCTTTTCTGGCGCTGGGGGTGTTGGGCGGCTGCTTGTGCCTGCAAGGCCGCGGCCGTCCTCTCAATTGGCGCGACCCTGTCCTATTGGCCTGCGGCGGGCTCTTCGCCTGGTACACGGCGAGTCTTTTCTGGTCGGTCGAATCGGATCTGACGGCACGGCGCATCACGACTCTTTTGTGCGTATTTCTGGCCGCACTCGGACTGGCCCGTCAGCTCGCGGCGCTGGCTTTCGCCCGCGCCCTCGTTGCCCTCACGGCGACCTACCTGGCTTTTGCGTTCGCGATCGAGCTGGCGACCGGGCACTTCCGCCCCTGGTCCGAAGGTTACCGTTTTGCGGGCATGGTGCATCCTAACAACTTGGCGGTTAGTTGTAGTTTCTTGTGTTTGGCGGCACTGGCGCTTTTGCGCAGCGGCTCGGCGCATCGCCTGCTGTTGGGTGTCGCAATCGGCGCTGGGGCGTGCGGGCTGCTACTCACCAGGTCGCGTACGGCGCTGGTGGCGTTGTTGGCGGCTCTTCTTCTGTCGTGGTTGATCGTGCCTGGCCGGCGAGCGCTTCCCTGGGCTCTGGCGGCTGGCATGGCGGCCTGCGCCGCTGCGGTTGCCATCGAGCTCTCCGGCACCAGCGTTGAACAAACTGTGGTTCAAGCCGCACTTATGGGTCGCACCGACGAGTCCGAGTCGCTCACCGGCCGCTTGCCTCTGTGGACCGAGCTTTTAGATTTCGCCACGGAACGACCCTGGGCCGGCTATGGCTACGGGGCGTTCTGGGATCCGGAACGAACCGAGGATTTTTCGAAGATCTTTTACTGGCCCATCCCCGACGCACACTCAACCTATGTGGACGCGGTGATCGCCGCGGGGCTCATCGGGGTTGGGATGCTCGCGGTTACGCTCAGCTTGGCAATCGGCCGCTTCGCCGCCCGTTATCGCCGCACGCTGGATCCCGGCTACGGCTTGCTGCTGGCGCTCGTCACCTTTGCCGCAGTCAACGCGTTCACCGAGTCCGACCTGCTCCAACCGTCGTTCATTGCCCTGGTGACACTGTGCGCCATGTTTCAATTGCCGTTCGGTGCGGGTGAAGAGGACCGTGCGCAGAGCGTCCCCGTGTTGCCCGTGGTTCGCGGAATTCCCTCCGAGTTGCCCTGGTGCTATCGCGAAGGAATAGTCACATGACGTACGAGATTGACGTATCGGTTGTGATCTGCACGTACAACCGCGCCGAGATGCTGCGCGGCGCGTTGGCGAGTCTGTTGGGGCTCGAGACCGACGCATCATGGCGCTACGAAGTGATCGTCGTCGACAATGCATCGACCGACGCCACGGTGGAGGTTGTCGCCGACGTCGCGCGCGAGGCGAAGGTTCCCTTCCGGGGCGTCTACGAGCCCAAGCCGGGCGTCGCTTGCGCGCGCAACCGCGGCGTGGCCGAAGCGCGCGGACGCTATGTGGCCTTTTTCGACGATGACCAAGTGGCCGATCCCAACTGGCTACGCGAGCTGTTGGAGATGGTCCGCAAAGAAAAAGCGCGCTGTGTGGGGGGCGCTGTGCACCTGTTGCTTCCTACCACGGCCCCGCCGCTGCCCGAAATCTGTCGCCGCTTGCTGGGCGAAGCGATCGGCGCGGACAAGCCAGTGAAATATTCGCGCAAGATGTTCCCCGGAACTGGGAACATGCTTGTTGAGCGCACCGTCTTCGATGAAGTCGGCACATTCAACGAATCCTTGCGGCAGGCCGGCGAAGACAGCGACCTGTTTTTGCGCATGCTGCAGGCAGGAATAACGGGCTGGTACGCGCCGCTCGCGATCGTTCGCCATGTCATTCCTGAGTATCGCGTAAGAGAAACCTACTTCCGCTGGGTCTTTCGCCGCAATGGCTGGACAACGGCGGAACGTGACCGAACTCACCGCGGAGTTTTCATGCTGATCGCAATCTTGGGTGCGCGACTCATGCAAGCGATGGGTGTCAACCTGTGGCGCATGTTGTTCGCGCGGCTACGGGGCGATCGAGCGGCGGAGCTGGGTTGGCGATGTTTATTGTGGCGCGCTGAGGGTTATATGCGGTGTGCGCTGCGCTATCTGGCGCCGCGATTGTGCGCTCAGAAGGTCTACCGCGAATATCTCGAATTCCGTGGAGAACGCCAGTTGCTCGGCGGAAATGCAGCTGCCGAGTCGCTGTCGCGCGCCTGATGGGCAAAAACATAGCTTGCTTTTGACGCAAAATGAAAATTCTTTATACGAGCACGATGTACCCGCCGTCGGTTGGGGGCGCGCAGATCCACTTGCACTGCCTGGCAGCGCAAATGCAAGCTCTCGGCCATGAAGTGCAGGTGGTGACGCAGTCGACGACTAACCGCCGAGATTGGCTAAGGTTGAGCACCGTTTGCGGAGAACCGCCTGCCAACTTCGTGCATGAAAACGTGCGGGTGGCGCGGCTGGGGTTTTCTCGTACGCAGCGTTTAAGAATGCTGCCGTGGGCGTCCACATATTACATGTTCATGAAGCCGGCGGTTCGGCACCTCGCCAGTGTGATCCGTGAACAACTTGCCGCTCAGGCAGGCACACCTGAAATCGTACACTGCTCGCGCATTGGGCGCGAGTTCTTGGCCCGCGCCGCGCTGGATATGGCTCGCACTCGACAGATTCCTTTTGTACTCACGCCAAATCATCACGAGCGTTGGCGGGGCCCCCTGTATCGAGAATATGACAAGATCTACCGCGCGGCGGATGCGATCTTCGCGCTGACCGAAGTAGAAAAAGATTTGCTCGTAAAGCAGAAAGGCGTGCGTGCTGAGCGAATCCACGTGACCGGTATCGGCCCAGTGCTGTCAGAACGGTTCTCTGCAGCGGATTTTCGTCGGCGGTACCACCTTGACGAGCCATTTGTTCTCTTCGTCGGTCAGCAAGTCAAATACAAGGGCATTGCCGCGGTCGTCGAGGCTGCCGATCGGGTCTGGTTAAAGCACCCACGGACTCGCTTTGTCTTCATTGGCCCGCCTACGCCCTATTCCAAGCAGATATTCGAAGGATGTCGTGACGAGCGCTTGGTGAACTTGGGAAAGGTCGACCTGGAAACCAAAACCTCCGCGATCGCTGCTTGCGAGTTGCTTTGCGTTCCTTCTGTGCAGGAAAGCTTCGGCGGAGTTTTCGTCGAGGCATGGTCGCATCGGAAGGCAGTTATTGGTGGCCGAATTCCACCAGTGGCCAGCATCGTGCAGGAAGGTGTCAACGGCTGGTTGTCGGAACAGTCCCCGGACGAGCTGGCCAAATTGCTCTGTCGCTTACTTGCCGACCCGCAGGAATGCCAATCGCTGGGAGAAGCAGGCTGGCTCGCTGTCCAAAAGAAATACAGTTGGCGCAAGCTCGCTGCGCAGACGGCCTCCGTGTACGAATCGCTGTGTGGAAAAGATGGTGTTGGTTCGTCCGAATCGACGTCGAACTTGGTCACATCAAACCAGAACGCAATTGCAGTCGTTCCCTAGAAGTTTTCGGAAGGCGTACAAATGTTAGCCGCATCTTCTTGAAGCCGTTGTTAAACACTGAGAGCCCCCGCGGCCGGTAACTGCCAGGCAACTTTTGCTCCGGACATCGTAGGTCTTACGAGCTTTCCCGAGGTGTCAACACCATGATCGATGCCAATCCAACAGCACTCCAATGGCCTGCCAAGCATAATGTGTTCGGCGTAGGTGTCAGTGCCGTAACATGCGACGAAGCGGCCGACGCGATCCTCGAAGCCGCCGAGCGACGTATTCCCGCCGTGGTGTCCGCCTTTGCGGTGCATGCCCTCATCGAAGCCTGCTCGTCGCGCGAGCTGGCGACGAAGGTGAATCGTTTTGCCATCGTCGCTCCCGACGGTCAGCCGGTCCGCTGGGCACTCAACTGGATACACGGCACGCGCGTCAGCAATACACTCCAAGGCTACGAGCTGACGTTGGCGCTTTGCGAGCGGGCGGCCGCCAGTGGCGTCTCGATCTATCTCTATGGCAGTTCACCCGAGACGCTTGCCGCACTCGCGAGCAATCTGAAGGAGCAATTTCCGCGGCTCATCATTGCCGATGTCGAGTCGCCTCCGTTTCGCCGGCTAACCCCCGAAGAGGACGCGGCCATGGTCGAGCGCGTCAATGCCAGCGGCGCGGGCTTGATGTTCGTCGGGCTGGGTTGCCCGAAGCAAGACCATTTTGCCGCTGAGCATGCAGATCGAATCATTCCGGTGCAACTCTGCGTCGGGGCCGCGTTTGATTTCCTGGCAGGCACCAAGCCGCCTGCTCCCTTGTGGATGCAGCGGCGCGGCCTGGCCTGGGTGTTTCGGCTTTACCAGGAGCCGAAGCGGCTGTGGAAGAGGTATCTGGTGACGAACTCAATCTACCTGCGGAAGCTGGCCGCGCAGCTCTTCCGCCAGCGGGTGCTCGGCCGCCCAGCCAAGACGCCCGCGACCATCAATGGCCAGACCTGACGCGCTTCGGACGTCAAAGAGACAAGCGAGACTTTGATTTCAACTGCAACTTGAATAACACTTACTCGACGAAAGGAAGAATCATCATGTCGAATCGTACAGTCCTCGTGGCCGGTGCGGGTGGCTTCATCGGAGGTCACCTGGTCGCCGACCTGCTCGCCCGCGGCTTTTCCGATGTTCGCGCAGTAGACGTGAAGCCGTTCGACGAATGGTATCAGGTGTTTGACGGCGCCGACAATATTTGCGCCGACCTGCAAGAAAAGGAGGCTTGCGAGATGGCTTGTCGCGGTGTGGACCGCGTTTTCAATCTGGCGGCCGACATGGGCGGCATGGGCTTCATCGAGAACAATAAAGGCCTGTGCATGCTATCCGTTCTGATCAACACTCATCTGCTCATGGCTTCCAAGGAGGCCGGCGTTCAACGCTACTTCTACGCCAGCTCGGCCTGTGTCTACAACGCAGATAAACAACGAGATTACCAAGTCACCGCCTTGAAGGAGGAAGACGCGTATCCGGCGATGCCCGAGGATGGATACGGCTGGGAGAAACTCTTTTCAGAGCGGATGTGCCGGCACTTCCGCGAAGATTTTGGAATCGCCACCCGTGTCGCTCGCTTCCATAACGTGTATGGGCCGAACGGCACGTGGCAGGGCGGCCGCGAGAAGGCCCCGGCAGCCATCTGCCGCAAGGTCCTCCACGCCGTCGAGACCGGCGACCATTCGATCGATATCTGGGGCGACGGCAATCAGACGCGCAGCTTTATGTATATCGATGATTGCATCCAAGGCATCAATGCCATCATGGACAGCGACATCCTCGAGCCGATCAATCTCGGCTCAAGCGAGCTGGTGACGATCAACGGATTGGTGGATCTCGTCGAAGACATCGCCGGCGTCAAGCTCGAGCGCAACTACCAGCTCGACGCTCCCAAGGGAGTCAATGGCCGCAACAGCGACAACACCAAAATCCAGAAATACCTTGGCTGGGAGCCGTCAATTCGACTACGCGACGGCATGGCCAAAACATATGCGTGGATTCGCGAGCAATATCTGGCGGAGCGCGCGTCGGTCGTTGCCTGACAGTGGACATGAGGGGTGCTGGGTCGCGATTCCCGAGTCGCACCCAGCGCACCTCGCTACTTGGGCTATTTGTTCAGTCCCGTAAGTCGTCTCGGTTGTTTTTGCGGTAACAGGCGAAGTGCGTTTATTTCATGAAGACAACTCTGAGTCACAACTCTCGAATTAATCAGGGATCGGGGAGAATTGAGGTCGTCCCATTCAGGGAGCTTACGGCCGATCAGTTATCCACATGGAATAAGATCCAATCCGCCGACGGCGGTCTGGACAGTCCTTTTTTTCGAGCGGAATTCGCCCGTGTTGTCGACCAGATTCGCGGCGGCGTCGAAGTTGCGTTTGTCGAAGAGGACGGCCGGGAAGTCGCGTTTTTTCCTTTCGAGCGACGCTGGGGACACGTGGGATATCCTGTCGGGTGCGGCATGTCCGATTTTCACGGCATGATCATTCGACCCGGATACGCCGTCGACCCTCGGCGGCTGCTACGGAGCTGTGGTCTGACGGCGTGGCACTTCAATCACCTTGCTCGTCGTGCGTCCGCTTTTGAGCCTTACGAATGGACGGTGCGAAATTCGCCGTACATTGACACGTCGGCCGGCTTCGCATCATATTGCGCCAGTCGAAACGACGCCGGCGTAAAGGCCATCAAGCAATCCTTTCAAAAGCTGCGCAAGCTCGAACGCGAAGTCGGGTGCGCGCATTTTGAAATCAATACATCCGATCCGTTCGTGCTCAAATCGTTGATGGCGTGGAAGAGCACACAGTGCCACCGGACCCTGGTGATCGACTACTTTTCGATTTCGTGGATCGACCGATTATTTCGACGCCTGATCGAGTTCAGCGACAAGGCATTGTGCGGCATGGTGTCTGCATTACGGGTTGGCGACGAGCTGTTGGCAGCCACCTATTGCATGCGATCAAATGGCGTGCTGCACCTTTGGGCGACGGCTTACAACCCGGCGTTCGCGCGATATTCTCCGGGCTATCAGGTGCTGCTGAAGCTCATTGAGGCTGCACCGAGTTTGGGTGTCACACGAATCGACCTGGGCACGGGCCCAGAGCGATTCAAGCAAAGCCTCATGACCGGCACGGTTCCCGTATCGGAGGGAGCCGTGGATAGGGTTCCGGGCGCGCACAGTATGCGACGGCTATGGCGGTCTACGCGACACCTGGTCCGCGAGACGGCTTTACGAGACGCCACCCGAACCCCCTGGCGACTTTTCTGTTTGCTGCGCGACCAACACGTGTATCGCTGAAACGCTGCCTTCAAAACGGCTCGCATGCGGAGAGCGCGAGAATTGGCAGTGAGCCGATCAACCTCGGAGGCGCTACCTGGCCAGCTTCGGCCGATAGGATTCCGAGAAGGCAGGCGATTCGGCATAGTCCTGGAACCGGCGCAAGTCTTCTTCGACTTGCGTTTCGGGTGATTCTCCGAACATCGAGGCAATCGTAGTCGCAGCGCGGCTGCCCAGCACCTCGTAGCTCAATTGCACGCGAATCCGCGTGCCGCCCGGCACCTGCTCAAAGCGCACGCTTCCAGCCGTGGCAATGTCCGAACCTGGGAGCGATCGCCACGCGATCAACTCGCCGTCACGCTCATTGAACACTTCGGCATCCCACTCGACACGCATGCCCATCGGTCCCGATGCCACCCAACGCGAGCGACGCTGATCAAGCTCGTCGACCGATTGCAAATGTCGCATGAACGTCGGCAGGCGTTCCAGATCACGCCACAGACGGTAGAGATCGTCGGCCGGGCGGTAGACCACGATCGAGCGGTCGACTTTCACGCCGTTATGAATCACGCTGCGCTCTTTTTCTCCGTGCTCCGCCGTGTTCACCCCGAGCGCCTGGTAGGCCATGCAATGGCCGCTGAAGCCGCGATAAAGCAAGCCGCCACCCACGGCGGCGAGGCCCAGCCCGGTCAGGCTACCGCGCGAGAGCCCGTACGCCACGAGTCCGGCGCCTCCGAAGGCCGAAATCATTCGTTCGATTGGGCCGACATTGATAGGCGTGGCCGCCCGATGCGCCTCGCGCGGGATTCTGTCGGAAACCATCGAACAAGCTTGTCCTATGCTCATGCTGTTTCCCCTTTTTGCGTAATTAACCTATGTGCTTATGCACCGTGGTCAGCAACTGAACAGTTTGGCGAGGCGGCGCTGTAGGTGCGCGCTCGACTGAAAGCCCGCAGCCAGCGTCGGGCATTCGAGCAAATCGGATGCCCTGAATTCCAGAGGAATTTTTTCAGCGGTCGTAATTGCCTAGCCATTCAGGTGGTGCGCGCCTCCGCCTTTTTTTGCGGGGCCGGAAATTGTGCCTAGGTGGCATCATTGCACCCCCCGGGCACGCAAACTGCATTCAGCCCGTCGCAACGATGGAACGCGGCCATGACTCGCGGCGGGCCTATCGCGTTCGCTGGGCGAGAAGTCGCCCCTCGCGATTCCGCCGTGAGTCATGGTTTTTTTGAAGCAATGCTCCTTCCGGGCATCCGGGAGAGAGCCGACCCTGCCTGACGTCAGGAGGGCAGTTCGCCTTTATCTCCGGAGGACCAAGTGATGACACGAAAATTCGGCATGGGAGTGATGGTACTGGCATTGGCCGCATGGTGCGTGAGTGAAAGCACATCGTTTGCCGGTCGCCATCACCGTCGCGGCGGGTGCGGCGGCGGATGTGGCGGATATTCTAGCGGCTGCGGCGGCGGCGGGTGTGGCGGGTATGCCAGCGGCGGCTGCGGTGGCGGCGGCTGTGGCGATTGCACCACCGGCGCCCAGAGCTATGGCGACGGAAGCGGCAACTATCAACAGCAGCCGCAGCAATATCAAAATCCGAATCAAGCGCCGGCTCCGCCTGCACCACCGGCGGGCAATGCTCCGGCGCCGAACCAGGCTCCTCCGGCGCCGTCCGCGAGCGCTCCCAGCGCGGCGCCCGCCGTGACTGCCGCTCAGCCGGTTAACAACGGCACGTATTACGTGACCCGGACCGGCCGTCGCGGTTGGTTCCGTCGTTAACGGCTCGGACAACTGATAGAAGCGCAGCGATGAACGAGGGTTGGTTAACGCCGGCCCTCGTTCTTCCGCGCGCGGGCTTACATCTTTGGTCGTCGCTCGCGCTTCGTGATTGCAAGTCCGCCATAGCGGCAGCCTGAGATTCTGCGACCGAATTGCAAACTTCACGCACCAAGCGCGCGAACAAGCCGCCCCTCACATGCTGGCATACGCTTTGCAACGTTTGCTGCGAAAACTCATCGTCCGCCTCGCGTGCATTGAAAACGCGGCCGGATGTCGCTGATCACTTTCGCAAAAGGAGCTGCCGACCGTGAAACTGCAAACCCTGGAAGATCTGCTGGTCAAAGAACTGCGCGATCTGTATAGCGCCGAAAAACAACTCATTCGCGCCTTGCCCAAAATGGCAAAAGCCGCGAACTCCGAAGCCTTGCGCGAAGCATTGCAGGAACACCTGGAGGTCACCAAGGAACAGGCGGTTCGGCTCGAGCAAATCTTCGATCAGCTCGGCATCAGCTCCCGCGGGCCAAAGTGTGAAGCCATGGAGGGGCTCATCGCCGAAGGCGAAGAACTGCTCGAGCAAGAAGGCGCGCCGGCCGTGATGGATGCCGGTATCATTTCCGCGGCGCAGCGCGTGGAACATTATGAAATGGCCGGATATGGGTCGGCCCGCACCTTTGCCCGTCTGCTGGGCCATGATGAGATGGCCGAGACGCTGCAAAAAACGCTCGACGAAGAAGGCGACGCCGACGAGAAATTGACCGAGCTCGCCGAAAGCGAGATTAACGTCGAGGCCGCGAGCCGGGCGAACAAAGAATAACCTCTTTCAAATCCCAGAGCCAAGCGCGGCGGCAATCGCTCCAAAAGCTCCCCGGTCGTTCTCAGGGCCTATTGGCTCAAAGTGACGGCTCGGGGCTCCGGAGCGTTTTTTTGTCCTTTGTGCCGCGATGAGCGTTCGGAAATCGGGGCCGCGTGAACCGAAAGGCCCGCAGTCCTTTCAGGACGCTAGTTTCCGCGCCTTCTTGGGCTTGCTCGCTTGGGCGAGGCGCTCGAGCATCACCAACACCGTGACTTCGATCGCGCTTAAGCCCGTATATCCTTTGGGGCGGTCGCTCGAGCGCTCGAATCGGCCCAGCAAGTAGGCTTCGATGACGCCGGGGTGCACGTAGCTTTTGCGGCACACCGCGCGGGTGTTGCCCAGTTGAGCGGCCACGCAGTCGAGCGCAGCATTCACATTGCGCTTGGACGAAGTCTTCGTCGGCGAATCCAAGCGCTCCATGAGTGCCTCGACCGCGATCGTGGTCCCGACCCAAGTGCGGAAATCTTTAGCCGTGAAATCATACCCGCCGGCCGCGCGCAAATACTCGTTCACGTCCCGCGAGGTGACGTCGCACACGTCGCCTTGCTCGGCAAGGTATTGAAACAGCTCTTGTCCGGGCAGCTCTTGGCACTCGCGAACGATCTTGGCCAGCCTGGCATCGTTGAGCTCGATGTGTTGCGTCTTGCCGCTTTTTCCGCGGAAGCTCAGTTTGATTTCGCCGCCTTCGATTTTGGCGTGGCGATCTTGCAGGGTTGTCAGTCCATAGGAGTGGTTCGCGCGGACGTATTCTTCGTTGCCGACACGGATGGCGGTGCGGTCCATGAGCCGCAGCATTGCCGCCAGAACCTTCTCGCGCCGCAGGCCGGGTTTCTTGAGATCCCGAGCGAGACGCCGCCGGATGCGCGGCAGACTTTTGGCAAACGCGATCATGCGGTCGTATTTAAGGCTGTCGCGGGCGCAATCCCATTCAGGATGGTAGCGATATTGCTTGCGACCCCGCGCGTCGCGACCGGTCGCTTGCAAGTGGCCGCGCTTCGAAGCGCAAATCCACACATCCGTCCAGGCCGGCGGAATCCACAGCATGTGAATCCGCTGGAGTACTTCCAGATCCTTGATCTGCCGCTTGTGGGCATCGAGGTAGACAAATCCTTGGCCGCGCTTGACCCGCCGATAGCCGGGACTGTCATCCGTCGAATACACTAGCCCAGCCTCGTGGGCCAGCTCAGGCGCCAGCTCAAGCCTGGAGGTCAGCGGCTCGCCGCGGGTTGGTTCCGCTAAGGAGCGCGCGTGGGAAGATCGTTTGAAGCTTCGGTGGGTGGTCGCCACGGCGGGACTCGGCACAAAAGACGTGAACTTCACGTACCTGGCTCATGCAAACCGCGTTCCGGCGCAATCTGCCAGGGAGCACTTGGACCGGGGCACGCCCGCAGCGCAGAATGAACTGCGGGTTTATCACCGCGTCGCTTGCCGAAAGATTTGAATGCCGTCGGCCGTTTTAGCTGCATTCCTGCTGGGGAACGTCCCGCTCTTTCTGTACCCTCAGCAGCACCTGGCTGACGTGTCGTGGCCGACGCACGCCACCGCAGCGCTCCCCCGGGGCTGGGCCACGGCAGCCGACGCCCTCGTGCTTCTGGAAAACGACAAGCCCGTCCGAGCGCAGGTGGAAGTCGTCGCTCGCTGGCCGGATGACTCGGCCAAGTGGGTGCATGTCTATGCCGCCTATCAATACTCGGGTGGAAAACCGGCCCGATATCAACTTTCGAAAGTCGCGGCGGGCGCTGCCCAGCCGCTCACATCGCCCCTTCGAGTTGAGGACGCGCCGCAGGCGATTAGCGTCGATACCGGCGTCTTGCGCTTTCGGGTAGCTCGCCCCTTCGCCGGGATTGTCGAGCTGGAGCGCGACGGCCAGAAAGTGCTCGACGCGGCCGGCGGCCCAGAGCTAATCGACGAACGCGGAATCTTGTGGCAAGCGGCTGACGACGATCAGGCCGAAGTGGTGATCGAACAGCAGGGTCCGTGTCAGGTCACTATTCGCGCGAGCGGCTGGTATCAAACCGCCGAGAAGCGCGTTGCTCCCTTTTGTCGCTATGTCACGCGCATTTCGGCCTTCGCCGATTCGCCGCTCTTGAAGATCGATCACGCCACGATTTTCGCCGACGACATGCGCGAACACGCCGTCGCCGAGCTGGGATTCAAGTTCTCCGTGCCCGAGGTTACCGGGTATGCAAGTGCGCTAGTCAACAAGCGCGGCGAAGGGGAAGCAGTGTCGGACAAGCTTTCAGAGGGAACGGCCGCGTGGTTTGCACAACTCTCTGCCCAAGAAGCCCTCGTTTTGTCGGAGGCGGAAAATGGCGCGCTTAAGCAGATTGCAGCGCATCGATACTCGAGCGGTTGGTTCCTGGCCGAGCGGGCCGGTCCGAGTCTTGCGCTCTTGACCAAAGACATTTGGCAGAAGTGCCCCAAAGAGGTCAAAGTCGGAAGCAACGAGTTGAGCTACTTCGCCTGGCCGCGGCACGGCGATCATGCTGAGCCCGGCTCGGAGGCGCTAAAGCTGGAAAATATCTATAAGTTCGAGTGTTTTTTGACCGGCAAGCTTCTCGATTCGCGCTTGCCGAGCTCGTACTTCACGGCCTTGCAGAAACAAACCGACACGCAGGAATGCAAGGCCGAATATGCGCGCGCGGCGAACCTGGAAGGGGTCGCCATGCACAACGAGTTTGCCTTGCTTGTGCTTCCGCAAGACAAGCGTGGAGCGGCCGCGCAAAAAGAGATCGCCGCCTACGAGCGGCTGTATGCGGAAAGCCCCATCGCGCGGGCCAGCCCGGCGCGGATGGCCGAGTCGGGCGCCTTGGGGCCGCTGGCCGCTGCTGGAGAATCCTTCGCCGACGTCGAGCGAGCCGTTCACGACGGGATGCTCGGCTATGCCCGCTCGATTGAACGCTACGGCGACTATGGCTGGTCGATTTACGGCAACGCGCACCACGAAGAGTTGATGAACCCGGCCGCGGCCGGCGTGCCGGGCGGACGCCCCTCGCTGCACCGCGTGTGGAGCAACAACCACTACCAGCACATTAGCACGTCGTGGCAGTTGTTTTTGCTGCACGGCGACCGGCACTTGCTCAATTGGGCCCGCATCGCCACGGACAACTACGCGAGCATCGGCCAGGTGCGCTACGACGCGCTGCGAGGCCACGCCGATGGCAAGGGCCAGCACCAATCCGGGCCAGGCGTAAAGTATCACAACCCGGGCGCCTTCTGGCATTGCAAGGCGTTCGTGCCGTGGGGCGGGCGCGATTTCGGAATGGATTCCAACGACACCGACTCGGGGCTCACCGGGCACTGGCCGGATCCGTCGGCGCTCCTCATGGCCTGGCTGGTCGATGCCGACCGTTGGGCCAAGGACGGGTACGAGCTGTGGCTTGCCAACGTCAAGTTCCCCACCGAGGGGTCGCGGCGCGAGATCAACACCACGCTCGTGCACGCAATCACGGCTTACGAATACCAGCCCAAGCCCGAAACGTTAACCGCCATTCGCGGGATGGGCCGCGGGCTGATGAGCATTCCGCTGATGGAGCAGCGGCCTGGCCCGCTGTGGGAGCCGACCTGGCTCTCGCGCTACCACGAACTGTTTCCGACCGACGAAGCTTTCAACAAGTACGTGGTCGCAAGCGCCGAGGGCATCGGAACGGGCACGGAAGGCATCTGGTCGCTGGCGCTGAGTGCGACCGCGTATCGCATCACGAAAGACGAAAAATATTTGCGCCGTCATGCCGGCACGCTTGCTCGAGCGGCGCGCGAGGTGTTTTATGACCCCGCGCCCGACAAGCGTTGGAACCTATACGGATTCGGCCCGGGCCCCGATCGGGATGGGCACTTCATGCTGCAGTGGCATCGTTTTCGCGCGGCACTCGAAGAGGCACACATCACGTCATTGCCACCGCCGGAAGAGGGCGGGCAATATTTTTGCGGGGTCTCGCGGTGGGACAATCACAACGATCTGGCAGCACGCGGCACGAAGGTGCTCATCTGGAACGAAGGAACATCGAGCGTCCAGCTCGGAATCGATGCCGCCACGCTTAGCGGTGGTGACATTCGTGCGACGGCACTCGAGCTACTTTCGCCCGCTGGTCAAGAGTTGCTTAGCGTGCCGCGGCTGCCCATGTCGGCAGCGACCCCTAAGGTGATTCACTACACGCGGCCTAGTACCTGGTACGTGGCCCGCGAGGAATATAACGCCAAACCGACGCAGCCCGGCGTGATGACGCTACGGCTGGCCAGCGACGAGATCGGAGTTTTTCAGCCTATTTCGAAGTTGCCGGAATGCCAGGTGCTGCGTAATTCGAAGCTGCCGGACTGGTCGGAGCCAAGCTGGCTATTGTCCAAGGTGACCCGCGGTTTCCTGGTGCCCCTGACTCGCGGGCGCATTCAACTCACCTTCACCGCCATGGGGCGCTCCGACGGATCTCACATCCAAATCGTCGGGGCCGACAAGCGCCCTGTTCTGTCGCGATATCTGCGGGCGGGGGATTCGGTCACGGTGACTCTTAACGGACGGGGTGTCCCGCCGGGCCCATGGTTGCTCGACGCGTTTTCGGACCACAGCGGCTTCTTCAAGCTGAGCGTCACCTCGGACGTGACCGAGCCCTTGCTTTACGGCAGCAATCTCGAACACGTGGAGCTGATCAGGCAGAAATTGCCGCGGTAGGCCGCAAGTTGTGTGGGTTGTATCGCTTAGGATGGCTACTGGGGCGCGGCCGGGAATCGACAGCGAGCCGCTAAGATGTGGCCCACGATTTGCCTCCGCACGGAGGTGGGCAATACTTTCCGTACTCCTCGTGTTTTCCTCATCACGCGCGCGAGCTTCAACCGTGCCACGCACTTGTCTGGGTTTTGGGTTTCGTTTCGTTTTGACGCTCGTGATCGGAGCGCTGTTCGCCCCGCTGGCGATCGCTCAGCAAACGACCACGCAAGCCTCCAAGTCGCGTCAGCCGGTTACCGCCCGGCGGCCGCTGGCCCCCGGAGCCGACACGAGCCGCGAGCATCCGCTTGTTTCGGTGCTCGACTACGCGCGACGCGAGCAAGCCTATTTGCAAGACACGCAGCGCGACTTCACCTGCCGGCTGATCAAACGCGAGCGCATCAACGACATTCTGCAGGACTTCCAATACATCGACATGTGGGGCCGCGAGGAGATCCGCGAGGGCAACCGCATTCTGCAGCCGATGAGCATTTTCTTGCTCTTCCAGGCGCCCAAGAACGTGGCGGGGCGCCGCGTGCTGTATGTCGAAGGACAGAACGAAGGCAAGATGCAGGTTCGCAACGGCGGCCGCCACTTTGATTACGTCGTGGTCAACGTCGATCCCAACGGCGAGACCGCCCGCGAAGAAAGCCTGGTGCCGATTACCCAAAGCGGGTTCAATCGCATCCTGGCGCAGATGATCCAGATTCTCGAGCGCGACATGCGCATCGACGCCAGCGGGCAGAACACCAAGGTCGAGCGAATCGCGGGCGCGAAAATCAATAAGCGACCGAGTTCGGTCGTTCGCATCACTCATCCGCAAAAGCAAGAAGGGCTCGAGTTCCACATCGCCAACGTGTTTGTCGACGACGAGCTGCACGTGCCGGTGCGCGTCGATCTTTCCTTGTGGCCGGCCCGACCGGGCCAGAAGCCGCCGATCCTGGCCGAGTACACGTACACCGAGCTGAAACTGAACGTCGGTATTCCTGACAACGTGTTCACGTCGGCGCACGTGCGCGGGCGCTAATCGGCCGGTGTCTACCCGCCGGCTCGCTGTTGCGTGGCGCACCAGGATTCCCACATCTCGCGATAGGCCGCCTCTAAGTGGCGCGTAAAGCCCCGGTGGTCGAGTAGCGGGCTGTCGGCCGTGGTCGAGCGAAGCGTCTGCCGCAAGTGCACGAGGCGCATGCGATCCTCCGCCAGCTCGACGGCCTTGTTCTGGTACTCCTCGACGCTCCCGGCAATGAGGTCCTCCAGGCCCACATTTCGCAAAACGCTACCCCCGAAGCGAGACGCATAGCTATTGCCCGCCAGCATGACGACGGGCACGCCCATCCAAACGCAATCGCAGGTGGTCGTGTGACCATTGAAAGGGAATGGATCGAGTGCGATGTCCACCCGCGCGACGAGCCGCATGTATTCGTCGTGCGAGCACTTGTCGGCCAACTCGATTCGGTCGGGCGAAATGCCACGTTGCCGGGCCTTCTCGCGCAAGCGGTGCTCTAAAAAACCGGCGGTGTAAGCCAGCACCAGCAAGCGAGAGCCGGGAAGCCGCGACAGGATGTCGAACCACGCATCGAGCGTTTCGGGCATTACCTTGGCGTAGTTGTTGAACGAGCCGAAGGTCACGAAGCCGTTTGTGGCCGCCGGCAAGGGACTCAAGTCGGGCGTCTCGAAGGGCTGGTAACAGAAGAACGCGCGCGGCAGCCGCACCAGCTTCTCGGTGTAATAGCGATCGGTGACGCCAGGCGGGTCGGACCACTCGTCCGTCAGCCGGTAGTCCATGGCCAACATGCCGGTTGTGTTTTGATAACCGAGGTAAGTTACCTGCACCGGGGCCGGTTTGCATGCGAAGGCCAGCAGCCGGGTCCAACCCATGTGGCCGCTGAGATCGACCAGGATATCGATCTGATCGTCACGAATCCGCTCGGCCAACTGGGGGTCGCCCAGGTGAAGCGTATCTCGCCAAACGTCGGCCATGCCGCGCAGCCGGGCGGTGACGCCATCCGGAGTCGGCGTGCTCGAGTAGCAGAAGAGTTCGAACCGATCGTGGTCGTGCGAGGCGAGGATGGGCTCGATAAAGAAATTCACGGCATGCTCGCGAAAATGCGGCGAGACATATCCCACCCGAATGCGCCGGCCTGGGCTGGGGTCGTTCGGATGCCCAGGATCGTTGGGCATCAAGGGATCGGCGTGCTTTTCGGCCCAGCGACGATGCTCTTCGAACAACGTCTGCGCGTCATATTCCGGCAGAAAGTTCATCGCATACAGCAGGTTGCTGTATTCAGCCGAGCTGTTCGGCCGCCTCTCGACCGCCGCACGGTACGACTCGATGGCCTCTCGTGGGCGGCCCTGCGCGTGCAACGCAATCGCGCGGTTCGCATAGAGCGACACGTTTCGCGAGCCGAGCTCCAGACCCCGTTCGCAGCATTCGAGGGCTTTATCTGGATGGTTGGCATCGTTGTAGATTATGGCCAGGTTCGCGTATGCCTCCGGATAATTGGGCTGCAGGCGAATGGCTTCGGTGAATGCCAGAATGGCATCGTTGCGGCGGCGGCGGAACATGAGCACCGTGCCGCGGAAATACTGTGCGGCTGCCGAATCCGGTTGCACTTGCAGGGCACGGTCGTAGAACCCCAGGGCTTCCTCGAGCCGCCCCATGCTCTGCAACAGCGCGCCAAATCCGACCAGGCCTTCCAGATGATCGGGCCGGCGGGCCAGCACTTTCAGGTATTCCGCCTCGGCGCGCTCCGTTTGGCCGAGAACGCGCAACGCATTGCCCAGATTGCAACCGGCTTCGTCGAAGTCGGGCCGCAGCCGCACGGCGTCTTCATAGCTGAGCGCGGCCGCCTCCCAGTTCTCAACCGATTTGTAAGCATTGCCCAAGTTGAACCTTGCCTCGGCCGATTCCGGCGCGAGCCGCACGGCATGCTCGAGCTGCTCGATGGCTTCGTCGGTGCGCGAGAGATCGATGAGCGCCGCGCCCAAATTGGCTAACGCGTCGACATAGTCCGGCCTCAAGCGAAGGGCCTCGCGAAAACAGTCGATCGCCTCGCGCGATCTGCCATTCGCGCGCAGCAGGTTGCCCAAGTTGTTGTGCGCGAGCGCCATGTTCGGCTGGATGTGAATGGCCTGCCGATAATGGCGCTCGGCTTCGGCCGGCTGCGTGGCCCCTAGCAGGAGTGCCAGGTTGTAGTGCGCTGCGCCAAAGGCGGGATCGAACCAAATGGCGCGGTGATAATTGGCTTGCGCTTCGGCCAGGCGGCCGAGAGCTCGGTTCGCCTCGCCCAAGTTGTTGTGGTAGATGGCCTGCGAGCCCTCGATTTCGATCGCCTGGCTGATAAAGCCGACCGCCACGTCCGAGCGGCCCATCTGATGGGCAATCAGCCCCAAGAGGTGCAAAGCGTCTGAGTTTCGCGGATCGAGCGAAAGGATCTGGCGATAAAGTTCTTCGGCCTGCTGAAGCTGCCCAGTCTGGTGCAGTCGCATGGCGGTTTGCAAAGTATCGGCTGTGCTCATCTGGGTATTGTCGCGTGTGTGGGCTGGCTTGTGAATGCTGTCATGCTGGCACGCTCGTGGGTTCGCGAAATCGAAAACCGGCCGCCGGCCACGACGGTGCGCCGGGACGCGAAAAGCTTACACGAACCGCCGCGGGGTTCCGATAAAAAGACGTGTGTCGGTCGCCCGATGCGCGCCTGGCAAAAAGACTTAATAGCCGTTCAGCAGGAGAGGGTTCATGAGGCTGGCCCGGTTTGCACTTCTGGTGCTCGCGACCACCGTCATCGCAAAGTCGCAAGTGTACGCCCAATTAATTGTGCCGGGCACCGGTCAGCGGCTGGCCAAAGTCGGGGACGACTTCGAGAACGAAAACTGGAAGTACGTATTCAACCTGCCCAAGAGCAGCGACGAAAACGACAAGCAGCAGCGGTTGCCGGCCGGCAAATCGGCCAACAATCGCTGGTACGAAGGGGTGATGCGCGGCCAGCCGGACGACATTCGCCGCATCGAAACTCCGCCGGATGGACTGCCCGGCAGTGCCGGCGCGCTTTTCTTGCGCTCCAGCCAGACCGGCGTGCCGGGATATTTTAGCGGCACCATGCAGCAGGACGACTTCATCGCGGACGTCAACTCGCGATTGGGATACTCGATTCCGGTGTCCTGGTCGCCCAACGTCGTGGTGCGCGTTTTCCTGCCGCCCTGGGAGGAGTGGGAGCGCCGCAATGGACCCTCCTTCGGCTTCCGGGCCGCCTGCCAGACGCATCGCATGAAGAAAAAGCCAGGCCGCTGGGGCGGCAGCTCATACCAGGCGGATACTTATTGGCCCGGCATGTTCATCATCTTTCACAAGGGTGATGGCAAGAGCGTTCCTGATTCGGCCTCGCTCAGTTTGCGAGGCGGCCCCAACGGCGGTGACTTCGCCGGTCCGAAGATTCGCGAAACCGGCTGGTGGACCCTGGGAATGTCCTTCTCGCCCGATGGCCAGGTGCACTACTTCGGCCACGCCGGCCTCGAGGACCTGACGGCCGAGGACCACATCAGCTCTCAGTTTCCCTACGGCTTCCGCTGCGAGAGCTTGGACACGTTCTTCTTCAACGTCGTCAGCGGCGACAACGGCAAATGGTCTACGCCGTGGGTGATCGACGACGCGATGCTGTACTACACGCGCCGCTGATCGTGGCAGCGGGCGATTTGGGGCCGGAAGTCTAGTACGCGCTTTCAGCCAGCGAGCTGAGCTCGTGGCTCGAGACCGTGTTGTTTCGCCCGCGGTCCTTGGCGCGATACAGGGCCACGTCCACTTCGTGCAAAAAGTCCAGGCAACTGGCGCGCTGCTCCGGCACGCTGCTCGCCAGGCCGATGCTGACCGTCACATGCGGGGCCACGGCCGAGCGGGGATGGGGGATCGCCAGCGCCATCACGTTCATGCGAATCGTCTCGGCGACCAGAATCGCGCCTTGCAAGTCGGTGCCGGGCAGAATGACCGCGAATTCCTCGCCACCATAACGGGCCACGAAGTCGCCCGAGCGGAGCATGCAGTCCTCGACTGACTGGGCGATGTCCCGTAAGCATTCGTCCCCATCCAGGTGGCCGAATTCATCGTTGAATTGCTTGAACAGGTCGACATCGAGCATTAGCACCGACAAAGGCCGTTGTTCGCGAACATGCCGCTGCCATTCTTGTTCGAGCATCAGGTCGAAGCTGCGGCGGTTGCCAACGCCGGTCAGCACGTCGATGGTGGCCTGTCGCTCAAGCGAGCGATTCGCTTCGTGCAAGGCCTCGTGCGCGTCCTGTTCGATCCGCTTGAGCACGAACACCAATACGTAAACGCAGGTGAGCAGCCCCACCAGGCCGGTGAAGTGCATGAAGCGGATACCGCCGGCCGTCAGCTCGTTCGCGCAATGCACGCCGAAATGTTGAGCCAGCGTGAAGCACGCGATCGTCAGGGCGCACCACATCGTCCAGTACAAGCCCGAACGCGCGCCGCACATCAGCACCGAGAGTACCGGAATCGACACGAACCACATCATGACTGGCGCGCCGACGCCTCCGGTGAAGCAGGCCAGGGCCGTGTAGACGTACCATGCCGCGCCGGTCAGAAAGTTGCCGCAGAAGGTGGGCGAATGCCCCTGTCGCACCAGTATCAAGCTGACGGATAGCAGGATGCCGCCCGACATGATGACGTCGGCCGAGACCGGCGCGCCCAGCAAGTAATACAAGCTCGAGAAGAGCGGGACCCAAATCACCATGGCCAGGTGCAGGGCGATGACGCGCCTGACTTGCCGAGCGAGGACGACGTCCTCCCTCAACTCTGGAGGCAGCAGGCGCTCGCAGCAGGCGCGCAGCAGAACGGCAGAATCGTAATCGTGATGCACGAGTTGTTTGGCAAAGTTGGAGCGCGGCCCCGCACGCAAAACTAGCATTAAAATTGCCAAAACGGCGGCAACCGCAAAACCGTCAAAGTCGGAATTCAGCAGCAGTTGGCTGCTTTTGAAACTCTACGTCGCTGGAGCGGCCCATGCCTTGGAATAATCGGCACGGACGCCCAGAATGGGGCAATTTCTGCGGCCCTAATTCGGGCAGGTATCGGCCCGCCAGGCCGTCAGAAGTGGCTGGGGCTCTACGGCGCAGATTCCGCCGGCTCTTCGCTGAGGGGGTCCGCGACGTAGGGGCGATCGGGTTGCGCTGGCCATAGAATCCAGTCGCCGGTTTCGTCCTTCGAGGCATCTTCGTAGACCCCAAACCGGTACGGCTGCGCGGACGCAGGGTCTTCCGGTGCCACTCCGCCACCGTCGTTGCGATCGCCACCGATGCTATACAGGATCGGGCGGCCATCTCGGATCACATAGCGTAGCGGCTGGCCGTCAACGCGGTCGGGCGGCACGGCGGGGAGCAAGTCCGGCACGAGTTCGTCGAGCTTCGCCGGCCACTCGCCATGACGCCGATGCCATAGCTCCAAAGCGATGGCAACCAGCGTGGCGTCTTTTATCTGTTGCTCCCGCTCTTGAGCGGCAAAAACACTATCAACCGCTGGCAGCAGCAGCGAGACGAGCCAGTATCTCAGGCGCGTGCGGGACGAGTGTGGCGGTCCCAGGACGAGCGGATCAAGCTCGACTTGCTTCCATAGCCATGCAGGCCCTTCGTGCGCCGCGATCATTTCATCCAGCATCTTGTAATACAGGGCCCGATTTTCTTCGCGCGAGCCGAACAGCGCCGCGACGCCCGGCGTGGCGATGTACCGCAGCGAATCCAGGGTTTTTCGCCGCACGGAATCCGTGCCAGAAACGCCCGGTTGGGCAGGGGTTTTTGAGCTTGCATCGACCCGCAAGGGCGCCAGCCAGCCAAGATCGCCTGCGACTCGCACTATCAATTGGACTCCCTCAGCGGTCATCCGCCCGTCGCCGTCGCCGTCGTCGGTGTAAGCGCGTTGCAAGAGATCGTCAAAGAACATCCGGTCCGCCGCAAGGCTGTAGCTCGCACCGGATGCCCGGTACGCGGCAATTCGGTGGGCTAGGTCGCGAAGGTCCTCGTCGCTCCAGACCTGGGGGGTTTCATACAGCGTGCGCCCGGCGGCTTGCATCGCCATCTTAAATAGGGCGCTACCCACCAGTTGCTCAACCAGCGACGACGTGGGCTCCATGAGCTGCCCCGCCATCACCACGAGTGACTCGATATCTTGGCGGGCCGTGAGGCCGTCGCCGGCGGCCGCAGCGCGCAGGGCATCGCCTGCGATCAAGCGCGCGAGTTGCCGCAGCAAATCGATTCCGGCCAGGTGTGCAGTAAACAGCTCGCGGTTCTC
Source organism: Pirellulales bacterium (assembly GCA_035496575.1). Classification (GTDB taxonomy): domain Bacteria; phylum Planctomycetota; class Planctomycetia; order Pirellulales; family PALSA-1355; genus PALSA-1355. Next base: position 52,188 of record DATJEN010000143.1, on the reverse strand, counting down.
GTCGGCCGATTGCTTGCTGAATTGATCTGGCCGTCCGTGAGCAATCCCGGCGGCTCGGTCGGCAGGATCACCCCAGTAGTATCCCAATCGCGCGCGCTTTGCGCCTTCGCGCACAAGCTCGATCGAGTCGCGGTGCCGTTCCGCTTTCTTCAACTCGTCCTCGTAACGCAGGCAAGCCGGACCAACGAAAAGGCACTCGAAATCGACGTCATCTCGCCCAAGCTTGAGCGCGGCTTCGCGATAGATAGGCCACGCGCGCTCTCCTTCGGGCACGTGGCGCGCAAGGTTGATTTCTTTCCAGTAGTTGTGGGCGACAACTGGTCGGCCCAGGTAAAAGCGAATGCCCCACGCAATGTAAACGACAAGCGTGACCGCGAAGAGCACGAACAACACGCGCACCGCGAAGCGCATGGCGTGCCACCACAGTGGCCGGCCGCGCAGTTTGGCTTCGCGAATGAGCCCGGCGGCCCGTTCGACGTCACCAAACTTCGCGATCAGCTCTTCCGCCGATCGGCCGGAAGCGAGGCCATCGGCAAAGTGACTAATTAACTCCCGCGCCACGTCTAACCGTTCGCTCGGCCAAAGCCGGGTCCGCCGTACCGCCAAATAAATAAAGTTTGGCAGCGGTTCGGGCAGGCCGGCGATCCGGGCGGCCTGTCGAGCATCGAGGCTGTTGGTCCATTGCCCGCGCACCGCGTCGCGGAGCGGAGTGTGCCGCGCACGGAACCACCAGCCTGGCTCGGTGCGCGCGTCGTAGGTCTCGGCCATTTCGAATTCTCTGCTCGCTTTAAGCGGATGCTCCGCCCAGTTGTGGTCGCAAGACGCCGATGCCACGCATGGCGCGTTCGACCGCTTGCCACTGCGCCATGTCGTGGGCCAGGCGTTTTTTGCCCTTGGAGGTGAGCGCGTAGTACTTGCGGGGGCGGGGGGATTCGGCCTCGCGCCATTCGGCCTTCACGAGCCCCTGGGCTTCCAGGTTGTAGAGCAGCGGATAAAGAGTCGACTGCCCCATGTCCAGGATGCCATCGGAACTGCGGGCGAGCTCTTCCACGAGCTCATAGCCGTATTTCGCGCCCCCCTCGAGCAACTTCAGCACGGCGACCGGGCCTGCGCCGCGCATTAACTCACGATCGATTCTCACGGCACTTCTCCTGTGGCTCGCATACTATGTGTAACATAGTAAAAGGCCACATCGCTGTCAAGCACTCCGGCCGGATCCCCGTGTTTGCGCTTCGCTCTGGCAAGCTGCCTGTCGGCCGCCGATCCACTGCTTGCCTGCCGCCGCGCGGCATTCTTACAATTACGGGCGCGGGCCTCTCACCAGGCGCTCGCTTCCCTTCTTAACCAGCAACCAGCCGTCGCATTAGCTTCAAGGAGGTTTCCGTGGCCACCATGACCAAGCCCGCCGCTCGTGGGCCGCAAATTCACCAGACGCAGTGCTTCATTGGGGGCCAGTGGGTTCCCGCCGCCAGCGGAAAGACGTTCGAGACCGTCAATCCTGCCACCGAAGAGGTCATCGCCTCGGTGGCTGAAGGGGATGCCGAGGACATCGATCGGGCCGTCGCCGCCGCCCGCGAAGCGTTCGACCATGGCCCGTGGCGCAAGTTGGATGCCCGCGAGCGAGGCCGCTTGATGCACCGCCTTGCGGATCTCATCGAAGAGGAGGCCGACGAGCTGGCCATGCTCGAAACGTTGGACAATGGCAAGCCGATCCGCGAATCGAAGAGCGCCGATCTGCCGCTGACGGTCGACTGTCTGCGGTATTACGCCGGCTATGCCGACAAGATTCACGGCCAGACGATTCCCATCCGCGGCAACTACTTCTGCTACACCCGGCGTGAGCCGGTGGGCGTGGTCGGCCAGATCATTCCCTGGAATTTCCCCATGTTGATGACGGCCTGGAAATGGGGTCCGGCACTCGCCGCGGGGTGTACGATCGTCATGAAACCGGCCGAGCAGACGCCGCTGACTTGCTTGCGGCTGGCCCGGCTGGCACAGAAGGCGGGCATCCCCGACGGCGTCATCAACGTGGTACCCGGCTTTGGCCCCACCGCCGGAGCGGCGATTGTCAAGCATCCCGGCGTCGACAAAGTGGCGTTTACTGGCGAATACAAGACCGCGCAGATCATCATGCGCGATGCCAGCCAGACGCTAAAGCGGTTGACGTTTGAGTTGGGCGGCAAGAGTCCCAACATCATCTTCGCCGACGCCGATCTGGATGCCGCCGCGCAAGGCACCCACACCGGGCTGTACCTCAACCAGGGACAATGCTGTTGTGCCGGCAGCCGCGTGTTCGTCGAAGAGAAAGTCCACGACAAGCTGATCGACAAGCTGACCAGCATGAACAAGGCGCGGAAGATTGGCGATCCATTTGACCCGGCCACCGAGCAAGGGGCTCAGGTCGACAAGGCACAATTCGACAAGATCATGCACTATGTCGATCTCGGCAAGCGCGAGGGCGCCAAGTGTGTCACGGGCGGTGTTCGCCATGGCGACGTTGGCTTCTTCATCGAGCCCACGCTATTCACCGACGTCAAAGACAACATGGCGATCGCCAAGGACGAGATCTTTGGTCCGGTGCTGTCGGTGTTCAAGTTCAAGGATGTGGACGAAGTGATCGAGCGCGGCAACAACACGTTTTATGGTTTGGCCGCCGCCGTGTGGACGCGCGATATCGGCAAGGCCCACCGGATCGCGAACTCATTGCGGGCCGGAACTGTATGGGTCAACTGCTACGACGTGTTTGACACCGCCGCGCCATTTGGCGGCTTCAAGATGTCAGGCATGGGTCGCGAACTTGGCGAAGAAGGGCTCAAAGCCTACACCGAGAATAAAACGGTGACGGTCAGCCTGAGCTAAGCGAGATACGACCGCGACGCGAGTTCAAAAGCATCAAGCGCCCTCGGCGGCTTTAGCCGGCTGCCGAGGGCGTTTGTCGCTTGCCAACCACAAATCACTTCAAATCGCGAGGCCGAACGCCTTTGACAAATGTGCCGAAGCCGAACGGAGTGGGTTCGTACTTGCCCACAAGTTCGACATTCGCCTTTGGCGGAATCTTGTCCTCCAGACCCGCGCCCCAGTAGCAGGCATTCACGAGCATCCGCCGCAAACCCTCGCTGAGCAGGTCCTGCGAGGCGCCCATGGTGGTCGCAAACACGCGCCCGTTGCGGCCGCCTGTCCCTGAATAGGACTTGGTCCATGCGATCGGCATCATCGGCTCATTCTGCTTGCCCACGACCGGCGCGTCCGTAGGCTTCATGCCCGAAAGCACCTGGCCGAGCACCAGCGGTTGGCTGTCGGCTGGCAGCGGCAGTCGGACGGCATAGACGTCGGTCGGTCCCCAGATGTCGCCGTCGCGAATGCCGCGCAAGATCGGGTTTTCGCCCGCGCCGGGTGCAATAATGCCGCGCGTGCTCTGTTGGCCGTGCTGCCCGTGATGGTTGATCCACGTCTCTCCGAGCACCTGGCGCCCGAAGCCACCTTCCCACTCTTTGCTCTGCCAGCCATAACGCGCGAAGCTCGTGTCGGCCTTCGGATTGAAGGCGTGCGTCGCCGTGCGCAGCCCGATGACCGGCTTGCCGGCGCTCACGTAATCGACGATGTGCCGCATCTGCTCGTCGGGCAACTCGCGAAACCGCGCGAAAAGCACCAGCAGATCGGCAGCCTTATCGAGCGCTTCGAGCCCAGGGATGTTGTCGCGCAGATTGGGGTTGATCGTGCCGTCGGCCGGATCGATCGCAAACAGCACCGTGCAATCGAATCCATGCCGGCTAGCGAGAATTTTCGCTAGCTGGGGCAATGCCTCTTCGGAGCGATATTCCTCGTCTCCGCTGACCAGAACGACGTGCTTGCCGTGCCCGGGCCCTTGGCCGCCGGCGAGCTTAAGCCACGGATCATCGGCCGCAAGCGTGGCCGTGGCCGCGCACAGCAGCCACAAGATTCCGCCAATCGAACGGGCGCGTGTGAGCATGGGGTTGGCCTCACGGCTCATGAGGACTTTTTCTTGGCTTTCCACTCGCCGCTCGCCTGGTCGGCATAGTTGGCCTTGCCCTTCATCGTGTCCTTATCGACCGTGCCGGTGTAGGTGATCTTCGCTCCTTGCGCTTCAAATGAGAACTCGATTTCGTTCCCTTTCAGTTTGCCGGTCACGTCCGCTTCGCCGAATTGGCCCTTGTATTTTCCGGTGATCTTCTCGCCATCCTGCTTGAGCGTGAAGACAGGCATTCCGGTCTGACCCCCAATTTCGATTTCGACGTTCCATACGCCTGTGACGTCGACTTTTTCGTCAGCGGCAACCGCCGACGACCCAAGCACGAGCGACCAACACACGAGAGCGCAGCTAAACAGGGCGAAAGCCTTCATCGTCGTGAAGCCCTTATGCGAGAGGTAAGAACGCGGCGCATGCGCCGCCTGATCATTGTTCGCCCAACACGTCGTTGAGCACTTCTTCGGAGACATAAATCGGCAGCTGAGGATCGCACGTCACGGCCACCGCGATCGCGTCCGAGGGACGGGCATCGATCTCGATCAGCTCGCCTTCGTGCCGCACACGCAGCTTCGCAAAATACGTATGGTCCTTGAGCTCGCTGATCACCACATCCTGCAGCTCGGCACCCAGGTTCTCGACGATGTTGACCAGCAAATCGTGCGTCAGCGGCCGAGGCGAATGATATTGCTTGACGCGGCGGTCGATGCTCGTGGCCTCGAAAATTCCAATCAAGATCGGGAACGTGCGCTCGCCATCCACCTCCTTGAGATAAATGACCTGCTGGTCATTGATCTCACTGATGATGATCCGAGACAACTCCATGTGGACCGGCATGACAGGCCCCCTGCGGTGCTAACACGTTCCGATTCTTGAAGGCACGGTCGATTATAAGTGCCCTCAACTAGCCGCGGCTAGAGGCGGCATGGAAGAATGGCTGGCGCGCGAGGATCGCCCCGGATCGTAGATTTGACACGCGAAAATCCAGCGGCGGGAAAGCCGCTATTTAGCGCCTGGCGATCCCTCGGCGGCGGCTAGCGCGGCTTCGGTGGTCGCGCGCAGTTGCTCGAGCTCCGCTAGCGCGGCGCGCTCCTTTTCGATCACCGCGGCGGGCGCTCGCGACACGAAGTTCTCGTTCGCCAGTTGTCGTTGTTTGCCCGCGATGGCGCTTGCGAGCCGCTCGAGCTCTTTCTTCTTGCGGGCGACTTCGGCTTCCAAGTCGATGTGGCCTGCCAGATCGACGAACACCTCTGCGCCCGCCGCCACAAAACTCGCGGCTGCCGGTGGTGCAGCGACCTGCGGACCCCAGGCGGTGGCGTGGGCGCCGGCCATGGCGTCGAAGTAGGGTGTCAAGGGAGCCAGCAAGTCTCGCGTTGCGTCAACGCTGCGAACGCTGAAGCGTATGGGCGTGCGGGGTGGAATGTTTTGGCGGCTGCGGACTTCGCGCAAGCCGGCCAGCAGCTCCTGAAAACGCGCAAACCGCGATTCGATTTCCTCGTCGGCGCGCGCCTCATCGGCTTCCGGCCAGGGAGCGATCATGATGCTCTCGGCGGCCGGCTCCAGCTCGTCGATGCCGCGCGTCGGCGCAAGCTGTCCCAATCGCTGCCACACTTCCTCCGTCAGAAACGGAATCATGGGATGCAATAGCCGCAGCAGCACGTCGAGCGCTCCGGCCAGAATCCGCTGCGCGTTCGCACGGCTGGCAGGATCCTGCAGCCGGGGCTTGGCCATCTCCAGGTAAAAGCTGCAGAACTCGTTCCAAGCGAAGTCGTACAGTACGCGCGCAGCGTCGCCAAAACGATACTCTTCGAGCGCGGCGGTGCATTGCGTCGTGACCGTGGTCAGCCGGCTCAACATCCAGCGATCTTCGATGGCCAGCTCATCCGGGACGACCAGTCCAGGCGAGTAGCCCTCCAGGTTCATGATCGCAAACCGCGCGGCATTCCACAGCTTGTTGCAGAAATTGCGCCCCAGCTCGAACCGCTCGCTGACCACCGCTCCCCGCGCCAGCGCCAAGTCCTCGGGCCTGGTTGCCCATTGGGTCGAGAACGGCTGTCCGCATTTCTTGCACTCGATGCGCGGCAGCACGCGATTCTTCTTCGTTTGCTCGATATGCGCGTGGCAGTGCGGGCACTCGAACTCGACCGGCATCCGCACGTCTTGCGTTTCGGTGGTCAGATACGCCAGGCTGAACCGCAACGAGTCCGCGCCCACGCTCTCGATTACGTCGAGCGGATCGACGCCATTGCCCTTCGACTTCGACATGCCTTCGCCGTAGCCGTCGAGAATCTTGGGATGGATATACACTTCGCGGAAAGGCACGTCGCCTACGTTGAACAGCCCGGTGAGCACCATCCGCGCGACCCACAGTGTCATGATGTCGCGATTGGTCACTAGCGTGCTGGTCGGATAGTAGTACTGGAGCTCGGGTGTTTGCTCGGGCCAGCCAAGCGTCGAGTGCGGCCACAGCGCCGAGCTGAACCAGGTGTCGAGCACGTCGACTTCTTGTTCGATCTTATGGCCTGGTATCGCGTCTTCCGACAGGTCGACTTCCTGGGCGCAGATCAACCAGCCTTCGTTCTCGTCATCGCGGCGCCACACCACGTCCGCGCGTCCGGCGAAAGCACGTTTCAGGTCGGCCTCGCTGGCGGTGGGTGCGTACCAGATCGGAATCCGGTGTCCCCACCACAGTTGTCGGCTCACCGGCCAGTCACGCTTCTCGGACAACCAATCCAGATACCCGCGCGCGTAGCGGCCTGGCACGATCTTGACGCGGCCATCGGTCACGGCATCCATCGCCGATTGCGAGAGGTCCTCCATCTTCACGAACCATTGGTCGGCCAGATACGGTTCGATGGGCGTCTTCGAGCGGTCGGAATGAGCCAGCTCGATCTCGCGGTCTTCCACGCTCTCGACTAACCCTTGCGCTTCGAGGTCCGCAACCACACGCTCGCGCGCCTTGGCAATGCGCAAAGCTGCGTACGGTCCCGCGTTCTCATTCAGCGTGCCGTCGGGATTGAGAATATTGATCATTGGCAACTGCTGACGCCTGGCGACTTCATAGTCGTTCGGGTCGTGGGCAGGCGTGATTTTCACGCAACCACTGCCCAGTTCGGGCTTGGCCCATACGTCGGCGACGAGCGGGATCTCGCGATTCACGAGCGGCAGGCGCACCTTGCGGCCGGCGAGCGCCATGTCGCGCAATTGAATCAAATGGGGTAACAACGCGCGGCGGCGCTCGACAAGCTGCTGGAGCTCGCGCTCCAGGCCGGCGCGCTCCTTTTCGGAAGCGCTGGCGAGCTTCTCGCCCAGCGCGCGTTCGGCGGCAGCCAGGGCCTGCTCGGGATCGGGATGCACCGCGACGGCCGTGTCGCCTAGCATCGTTTCCGGCCGCGTGGTGGCGATGGAAACAAATGCGGGCTCGCCCGGCTTGGGATCGATGACCGGGTAGCGCAGGTGCCAGAAGTGCCCGGCCACGGTTTCGTGAGTCACTTCGTCGTCGCTCACGGCCGTTTGCAACAGGGTGTCCCAATTGACTAACCGGGTGCCGCGATAGATCAGGCCGGATTTGAACATTCCGAAAAAGGTGTGCCGCACGGCGCGCACGCATTGCGGGTCGAGCGTAAACCGCGTGCGCTGCCAGTCGCAACTACAGCCAAGCTGTTGAAGCTGGCTCAGAATGCGCGTCTCGTATTCGTCTTTCCAGCGCCAAATCCGCTCGACCAGCGCCGCGCGGCCAAGATCGTGGCGGGTTTTTTTTTCTTCCTCCAGCAGGCGACGCTCGACAACGGCCTGTGTGGCGATGCCGGCGTGGTCGGTTCCCGGCATCCACAGGGCGTTATAGCCCTGCATGCGCCGCCAGCGGATCAGAATATCTTGCAGCGAGTTATTGAGAGCATGCCCCAGGTGCAAAGCGCCGGTCACGTTGGGCGGGGGGATCACGATCGTGTACGGCTGACGATCGGGATCGGGCTCGCTGTGGAAATAGCCGCGCTCGAGCCAGAAGGGATACCAGCGCGATTGCGCTTGGCTGTGGTCGTATTGCTTGGGCAGCTCGTGAGCTGCCAGTTCGGTTGCCATGGCCGGTCGTTTGTCCTTCGGGGCGGAAGTCCGTGGGAATGCCTGGTGGTCGCGGCGAATTCTAGCTGCGAATCGAGTCCCTCATCCAGGCGATTCTTCGCGGCGAGACTTTCAGGTGCCGACCGAGACGGGGGTGGTTTTCAGCGGTGCTGTCGCCGCGTCCTCATCCTTGTACAGCTTGTATTCGAAGCTGTCGACCAGCGCAATCCAACTGGCCTCGATGATGTTTTCGCTTACGCCCACGGTGCCCCACACCTCATTTTGATCGCGGCTTTCGATGACCACGCGCACGCCCGCCGCCGTGCCGGCCTCGGAATTGATGACGCGCACCTTGTAATCGACAAGCTGCATTTCCTCGAGGTTCGGAAAATGCGCGGCCAACGCCTTGCGTAGGGCGGCATCCAGGGCGTTGACGGGGCCATCCCCCTCGGCGACTTCGTGCCGGATCACGCCATCGACTCGCAGCTTGACGGTGGCTTCGGTCACCACGTTGCCGGCGGAGTCGGTTTCGACGTTCACGCGGAAATGGAGTCGTTCAAAATGAGGGCGGTAGCTGGCGGTCGATTTTCGCACCAGCAGGTCGAACGAGCCCTGGGCCGCCTCGAATTGATAGCCCTGGTTCTCCAGCTCGACCACGCGGGCCAGGATCTTGTCCATCATGCCTGGGTCTTGGGCGATATCGTGCCCGCTCAGGGCCGCTTTGATATTTGAGCGGCCTGATAGCTCGCTAACGAGCACGCGGCGCTCGTTGCCCACGAGCGAGGGATCGATATGCTCGTAGCTTGCCGAAGCCCGCTCGACGGCGTGCACGTGCATGCCGCCCTTGTGCGCAAAAGCGCTTTGGCCGACGAACGGTTGGTTGGCCGGTAGCCGAAAGTTGGCGGTCTCGTACACAAAGCGCGAAAGCTCCGTGAGGTGCTCGATGGCCGATGGTTCGAGCACGCTGTAGCCCTGCTTCTTGACGGCCAGGTTGGCGATGATCGAAATCAGGTCGGCGTTGCCGCAGCGTTCGCCCAATCCATTGATCGTGCCCTGCACTTGCACAGCGCCGGCGTCGAGCGAGGCCAACGAATTGGCCACCGCCAACTCGCAATCGTTGTGACAATGGATGCCGACCGGCACGTCCAGCCCGGCGATCGCCTCGCGCGTCAGGGCGGCGATTTCCTCGGGCATCGTCCCGCCATTGGTGTCACACATCACGACCATGATCGCTCCGGCCTGGGCGGCGGCGCGAACAGTCGATAGCGCATATTCGGGATTGAGCTTCCAGCCGTCGAAGAAATGCTCGGCATCGTAGATGACCTTGCGGCCCGCTTCGCTTAGGTGCCGCACGCTGTCGGCGATCATCGCCAGGTTCTCTTCCAGCGAAACGCGCAGCACTTCGGTCACGTGAAAGCTCGAGGTTTTGCCGACCAGCGTGATCACCTCGGTTCCCGCGTTCAGCAAGGCGCGAATGCCCGGGTCTTCCTCGACGCGCGTGCCGCGGCGGCGTGTCATGCCGAAGGCGCAGACTTTTGCATAAGCGAGCTTCATGCCGGCGGCCCGCTGAAAGTACTGCGCGTCTTTTTCGTTGGAAGCCGGAAACCCACCTTCCACGAAGTCGAAGCCCAGGCTATCGAGCCGCTCGGTGATGAGCAGCTTGTCCTGCAGCGAGAAGTTAACCCCTTCGCCTTGACTGCCATCGCGGAGCGTGGTGTCGTAGATCTGGATGCGACGCATGACTGGCTTTCGTGTGTTGATTGAAGATTTTGCGCGAGATTGTAGGTCCAGAAACGAAACAAGCCCTGCGGCCGATTTCAGGCCTCAGGGCTGCGTGTCAAACGGTCGAAACCGAGTCGCCCCTACGGCCGCTCCTTCCTAATAATCACGATGCCGACCGCAATCGCGGCGACGTTCTTTGACCAGATGGAGCGAACGAACATGGGTGGTGGTCCCGAGCGACAGATTCTTATTGTTTTCGCAGCATAAGCCGCCAATTTACGGCTGTCAACCTTCCGAGCGGCTAGCTCGACCGAGGCCGATTTTAGCGCCGGTGCAGCAGCTCAAATGTGCTATCCCCGACGCGTTCAAACTCGAGTGTCTCCTCCGGCTCCTCCTCAGGCTGCTCCGCTTTCAGCCGCTCGGCATACGCGATCAGTTGATTGAATTCCTGCCCCACTTCGTGCCAAAAGTCGGACCCGCGAAACTGAATCGGCTGCACGTGCTCGCCGGCCGCAAGAGCTCGGATCGAAGCCCGCAGGCGATAAATCGGACCGGCAACTCGATTCGTGATTTGCAGCACGTCGAACAGGACGAAGGGCAGCATGAGCACGGCGCCAACCAGCACCATCTGATGGTTCGCCCACAGCCGGTCCAAGCGAAAGTAATCCACGACCGGGCGGCCGGGGTCTTCGAACGCATCCCAAGCCACCAATATCAGGCTCGCAACAACCAGGCATGCAATCCAGTAAATCGCGCTGCGAATCAAGATGGCTCGTTGCAGCTTGTGATCGATCAGCAGGCGTTTGCGCGAAATCACGAGTATGTCTCCCACGCGTGTCCGACAAAATCCAGATAGGCGCCAGTTCGCCGCCCCCGGAGTGAGTCTCCGGGCAAGCATAAGCCACGCTTTGGCCCGTTGCGGGAGGCTCAAACGCCCGCGAGGCGCGCTCTTCGAGAGTTGTCAAACCGGAATTTCGGAAGCCGATTGTCAAATGCCGTATAAGCGGCACGACCTGCTCGATCCGCTTTTAGAACGAGCTGATTTCCAGCTTGTTGGCGCGCATGAATTCCATGGCTTCGGAGCGAGTGAAGACGGCATCCGTGGCGCTTATCGAGCGGACGCAACTAGCCCCAACGGCGCTGGCCCAGCGCAGACAATCGGGCAGCTCTTTCCCCTGCAGCATGCCCGCGATGAATCCGGCATCGAAGGCATCGCCCGCGCCCGTGCCGCCGCGATACTCCACCTTGTGCGCCGCGGCTCGCAGGCGTTGATCACCGGATACGACCACGATGCCCTTCTCGCCACACGTGATAGCCACCGCGCCCGCGACGCTCTGGGCCAACTGCCCGGCCTGTTCGATAGGGTCGTCCAGGCCGGTCAGCATGGCGGCCTCGTCCTGGTTCGGCAGAAACACGTCGGTCTCCCTGAGCACGCCCGCCAGCGGTTCCCAGCTCTCGGCCGAAGGGGGCATCACAATGTCGAGCACGGTCTTCACTCCCCAGGCACGCGCCTGGCGGAATAACGACGCCAGCGGCTCCCCCTCCAGCTCGGGCATCAGGTGGTAGCCACCCACGTACAGAACCTTCGCCTTCTGAACGAGGTCGAGCGGAATGTCGGCCGCGCGCAGGCGAGCATTGGCGCCGGGCGAGTGAATGAAGCGACGATCCTCGCCTTCGACATTGATGATCAGCGTGCCCGACGTCTCCGCGTCTTCGATGGCCCGCACGCTAGAGACATCGACGTCGGCAGAGCTGAGCGTATCGACGATGAACCGCCCGAACGAATCTCGTCCGACGCATCCGACCGCTCCTACGCGCACCCCCAAACGTGCTAAATCGATCGCAACGTTGGCGGCGCAGCCGCCAATCGAAAGTGATAGCTTCGGGCAGAGGATGAGCTCTCCGGCGGCCGGCACCCTGGGGATCGGCTCGCACAAGTGATCCGCGACCAGGATTCCCACGCTCAAACATTCGAGCTGTGGCCGAGTTTCGTTCGTTCCCAACGTGCTTGGCTCCCAGGCCGACATTGACCCAGCTAGCGGACTTCTTTAACGTTTGCCTCGCTTTTCGCCGCGCGGCAACCGCTTGCGCTGGCGAAGTCAGGCCACATGCCTGGCCAGGATACCACGCCGATTACGATCGTGCGCAGCGAGACGCCTTCGAGGCAAGAAGCCCGAACCAGGCGTTTCGCCACCTGCCGCGGAGGACGTCACCATGGATGGGAAATTTACGTCCGCTAGTCGTTCGCTGATCTTAACTCTCCTGTCACTTGTGCTAGGTTCCTTGGCTCATGGCGAGGAGCCTGCGCGCGGCGAGCTGCGCGTGGCCCGGCTGGTGCGCGACTTGGGTTCCGGCAGTTTTGTCGAGCGCCAGGCGGCTGAAGACCAGTTGCTGCGATTGGGCAACGAGACGCGCGCGGAGCTGGAGCAAGCACTCGAGAGTTCGGACGTCGAGGTGCGGCTGCGGGCTTCGCGATTGCTCGAACGCATCGAGCTCGAAGAGATCTGGTCGCCTGGCCGCGTCGATCTGGTCTCGCGCGGCGAGCCGGCCTCGAAGATCCTGCTGGCGCTTGCCAATCAAGCCGGCAATCACGTCCACGTTGGTGATCCGTACGGCAATTTTTCCGATAAACCGCTCGACGTGGAGTATCGCGGCTGGACCTACTGGGAAGCCATCGACGACGTGTGCAGCCGAAGTGTCAATCGCGTGCGTCCGCATTACGACATGCATACTCCCGGTGTCGTGGCGAGTGCGGGCGAGCCCGGTGAGTTTCCGCGCGCCTATGGCGGACCCTTGCGGGCGCAAATCACGTCGGCCCGGCGACTGTTCGTGGAGGACCTTTCGTACGAAGACGGCAAGGCCGAGCTGGCCCACAGTTTTCAATTTGGCTTGCAACTGACCTGGGAGGACCGCTTCCGGCTGGTTGGTTATTGCGTGCAGCCGGAGCTTGTCGAAGCGGTGACGAACCATGGCGTGCGCGTGTCGTCGGCTCAGCCGGGCGGCAATGCTTGGAATGCGACGACCAAGGGTCTGCGGCAGTTCACGGCAACTTTGAAACTCAATCCGATCAGCGTCACCGCCGAATCGCTCGACGTGCTCGCGATCAAGTGGAGCCTGGTGGCCGTGGGAAAGCCGACCACCCTGGCGATTGAAACACCCGTACCCGGCCGCACGTACGCTCAGGACGACCTCGCGGTCCGCGTCGATTCGCTGGAACGGCAATCACCGTCCAAGTACCTGCTGAACTTGACCGTCATTCGCGATATGGCCTTGCCCGAGCCGCACGAGATTTTGTTCCAGGAATACGAAGCCGAATTGATCGATGCCGCCGGCCACCCCTTTCGTGCCCAGGGGCAAGCCTATGCGCTGACCGATCGCGGGGTGCAGCTCAAACTGACGTTCCTGGGCGAGTCGCACGACAGTGCGCCGGCTTCCATTCGGCTGCACTATCCGCGTTTGCGAGCTCGGCGCGAGGTGGAGCTCGTCTTCCGCGACGTCCCGCTGCCGCGGAGTAAGCCGGACTAGGTTCGACCTTATTGCCGAGCGTCGGCGAACACCTTCTGCAAGCACGTCAAAGCGCGCTTGCCGTGCGCGCCGTCGACGACGACATTCACGCGCACTTCGCTGGTGCTGATCATGTCGACGTTGATACCCGACTCGGCCAGGCAACGGAAGGTGCGAATGGCGACCTGCGTGTGGCTGCGCAGCCCAATCCCGGAGACCGACAACTTGGCGACCCGCGGGCTGCCCGAGATCGGCCCGCAATGCAGCCGATCGACGAGTCCCGTCAGCAAATCGTGGCAGGCTCTATATTGCTGCTGCGGGACCGTGAAGCTGAGCTTGGCTTTGCCTTCGCGCCCATAGCTCTGCACGATCATGTCGACGAAGATACCGCCGTCGGCGACGGCTTCGAACACGGCCGCCGCAATGCCGGGTTGGTCCGCGACGCTGCTGATGGTCAGTCGCGCCTGCGTGTCGTCCAGCTCGATGTCATCGATCGTCAGCTCTTCCATCTTTTGCAGGCGCGCCACCACCGCCACCGCGTCGCGCTTGCCGCGCCGCGCCTGTGGCTGCGGGCCGGGCTCGCCGGCCGGCGGACGGTCCAATCCAAACGCCTGGTGCACCGATCGCAGCGCCGAAGCCGCTTCGTTGCGGGCAACCAGCACCGATATTTTGATTTCGCTGGTTGTGATCATCAGGATGTTGCAGTTGGCCTCGGCCAGCGCGCGAAACATGCGCCGCGCCACGCCGGTCTGCCTGGCCATTCCCAGTCCCACCACGGAGATTTTGGCCACCAGGTCATCATGGGCGACTCCTTCGGCGCCCAGCTCGCGCGAGGCTTCCTCGGCCGCCTTAAGGGTCACGCGCAAATCGTCGGACAACACCGTGAAGGACACGTCGGCGATCCCGTCGTCCCCCACGTTCTGCACGATCATGTCGACCGACACCGCCTGCGCCGCGATTTTTGAAAAGATCGCCAGGCTAGTCCCGGGTTTGTCCGGCACGCCTAGAATCGTCACCCGGGCTTCATTCTTTGCCAATGCCGCTCCGCCCACCGCTTGGTCCGCGGCTTCCGGCTCGGCCGTGATCACCGTGCCGGGCATGTCGCTGAAGCTCGAGCGCACGTGGATGGGCACGTCGAATTTCTTGGCGAACTCGATCGAGCGATTGTGCATCACGCCCGCCCCCAAGCTCGCCAGCTCGAGCATCTCGTCATAGCTGACGCGCGGGATGTGGCGTGCTTCGGGCAGCAGGCGCGGATCGGTCGTGTAGACTCCATCCACGTCGGTAAAGATCTCGCAGGCGTCCGCTTCGAGCACCGCGGCCAGCGCCACCGCCGTGGTGTCGCTGCCCCCGCGGCCCAGGGTCGTGATGTTGAAATCTTCGTCGATGCCTTGGAAGCCGGCGGCGATGACGATCTTGCCTTCGTCCAGCGCCCGCCGCATGCGATCGGTGGAGATCGACTGGATGCGGGCCTTGGTATGCGTGCTGTCGGTTTTGATGCCGATCTGAGCGCCGGTGAGGCTGATCGCCTCGTGGCCCAGCGAATGGATGGCCATCGCCATCAGCGCCACGCTCACTTGTTCGCCGGTCGACAGCAGCATGTCCATCTCGCGCGCGGGGGGGTGGTCGGTAATCTGATTGGCCAGGTCGATCAACAGGTCGGTGTTGTGGCCCATGGCACTGACGACCATCACGACCTGGCTGCCCTCCTGCTGCGCGCGGACGGCTTTGCGGGCGGCTGCCAGAATTTTCTGGCTGTCAGCGACGCTGGTGCCGCCAAACTTTTGCACGATCAATGGCATGCGATTCGAGTTCCTCAAGCTGCGATATAAAAACCCGGACTCAGTCCCGCCCCAGAAAAAACCGCATCAGCTTCCAGCCTTCGTCAAACGACACTTGCGAGCGGCTGGCCGCTGGTTCGCAATAGCTCGTCGAGCCATCCGGCGTGATGCCGCGCCCACACATGGCAAAGGGAACCGCGCCGTGGCTGTGCGTTTTCGTGCGAAGCGGGGTTGGATGGTCGGGGCTGACCATCAGGCGAAACTCGCCGTAGCCCTCCAAGGCCGCGCGCAGGGGCGCGACAATGTGGCGGTCGATTTCTTCGAGCGCCTTGATCTTGGCGGCCGCGTTTCCTTCGTGCGATGCCTCGTCCGGCGCTTCGACGTGGACGCATACGAAGTCGGTGTCGGCAAGCGCCGCAACCGCCGCGCGGCCCTTGGCCGCATAGTCGGTGTCCAGGTATCCGGTCGCGCCAGGCACTTCGATCGTTTGCCAGCCGATGAGGCCGGCCAGGCCGCGCAACAAGTCGACCGCCGTGATCATCGCCCCGCGCACGCCATACAGCTCGCCAAAGGGCGGCACGGCCGGGGTTCTTCCCAATCCCCACAGCCAAACATTCGTCGCCGGAAGCTTGCCCTGGCTCTTACGCGCCTGGTTGGCCGGATGGCCGGCAAATACGCCCAAGCTTTCGCTCATCAATTGGTTGAGCAAGTCGCTGCCGGGCCCGCGCGGATAATCGTCCAGTACCGAGTTGTCGGTCAGGTCGTGCGGCGGCGTGGCACGCGTGTCTGACGTGAAGGGTGGCGGGTTTTCGGCCGTTCCGCGATAGATGAGCAAGTTGCGATAGCTGACGCCGGGAATGAACTCGAGCTGCGGTCGGCCGATTTGGGTTTGCAGCGCGGCCAGCAGTTCGGTGGCTTCCTGCGTTGAGATGTGGTCGGCCGTGAAGTCGCGCATCACCTGGTCTTCGATCGTGACCAGGTTGCAGCGAATCGCGCAATCGTAAGGGCCAAGCTTAATGCCTTGAGCGGCGGCTTCGAGCGGCGCCCGCCCCGTAAAGTATTGATGAGGGTCATAGCCCAACAAGCTCAAGTTAGCCACGTCCGATCCGGCTGGCAGATCGGCCGGCACATGGTTTGCGCGGCCGACGATGCCGGCGGTTGCGACGGCATCCATGGCGGGGATGGCGGCGGCCTCGAGAGGCGTTTTGCCGGCCAACGACTCTTGCGGCTCGTCGGCACAGCCATCGGGAATGACTAGAGCGTATTTCATCATGACAACTCGCGGTCGAGGCTTCGCGGCACGGGGAAGCCCTAATCGCGCACGCGCATCCGCACGCTACGTCCGCGCATGAACGGCCGCGCGTCGATCGCCTGCACGGCGCGGCAGATGGCTCCTTCGGTCGTATTGTGTGTCATGATGACAAGTGGAACAACGCCCCTGCCCTCCTCCTCGGCTTCATGCTGAATGACCGAGGCGATCGAAATGGCTTGCTGCCCCAACATCCCGGCAATCTCTGCCAACACGCTGGGCCGATCCTCGACGCTGAATCGCAAGTAATAACGTCCGGCTACGTCGCGATAGTCGCGCATCGACACCGCGGCCGCTCGGTCGGACCACAGCTTGAGCGTGCGGAACGTGATGGCCGATCGGCCGACCACGGTATCGATCAAGTCGGAGACGACGGCCGAGGCGGTCGGCATTTGGCCGGCGCCGAGCCCCGAGAAAAACACGCGCCCCACCGCGTCCCCCACCACGCTGATCGCGTTGTACGCGCCGCGAACTTCCGCCAAGGGGCTGGCGAGCTTGACCAGGGTCGGCGACACGTGCAACTCAAGCCCCGCGGGCGTCAGTTGGCCGACGGCCAGCAGCTTGATGCGATAGCCTAACTCCTTGGCGTAGCGCAGGTCGGCGGTTTCCAAAAAATCGATGCCTTGCCGGGGGATGGCGGTCCAGTCCACCCGCGCTCCGAAGGCCAGGTGCGCCAGGATCGCCAGCTTTTGCGCCGCATCGCTGCCGTCGACGTCCATGGCAGGGTCGGCCTCGGCATAGCCCAGCCGCTGTGCTTCCTTGACGGCGTCGGCATAGGATGCGCCGTGCGCTTCCATTTGCGTCAGGATGTAGTTGCTAGTGCCATTCAGAATCGCGTGAATCGACTGAATCTGGTTGGCCGACAGGCATTGGCTGATGTTGGCGATGATCGGAATCCCGCCGGCCACGGCCGCCTCGAAGGCAATCGAGCGCCCTAGCTCCCGGGCCCTATCGAACAGCTCGGCTCCATGGGCTGCCAGTAAGGCCTTGTTGGCGGTAACCAGGTCTTTTCCCGCCGCAAGCAATTCGAGAGCGATCGAGCGGGCCGGTTCCAGGCCGCCGACCAGCACCGCCACGATTTTGATGTCCCGATCGGCCGTGATCCTGGAGAGCTGGTCTCCGACGAGACCGGCGGGAACCGCGACTTGCCGGGTTTTTCCGGGGTCACTGACCACCACGGCCGCTAGTTCGACCCGCTGGCCGGCCTGACGGGCGATCCGATCGCCTTTTTCGAGCAGCAGGCGGGCTACGCCGGTGCCGACCGTACCGAGGCCGACCAGGGCGACTTTCGTGGTAGTCATGCGGGGAACTGCAGTGAGACAAGAGAATCGCCCATCGTAGGTTGGGGCGGAGTTGAGCGTCAAGAATGAGGAGCGGCTCTCAATGCTGCTGGTTCGCCGTCCTACCCCGGATGGCTGGAGCCAGCCAGCCACGAACGGGTCTCGGTCACGATGAGTCAATATTTTCCGGAAAATTCTCTTGTAATCTTATTTCCGAATGTTACAGTAGCAGGCTGAAGCTGTGTGCTTCCAGCCGAGAAAATCTATCCCGTTGAGTATGCTCATGAAGTCGATGATCGTCTCATCTGAATTATTCCGCAGTGGGTTATTGCGGTTTTCGATTGCCGCGCTTCTTGTCGCGGTAGTAGCTGCTCCGGCAAGTGCGACCGTGGTTGCAGCAATAGCTTCGGCCTCAGTTGACGGCACCAGCTACGATGTGCCGGTGGGCTCCAACCCCGATGGCCTCTTCGGCATAGGCTCGTGGGATTCTTCAAAGCAGAATTTCACTGGCTGGAGTGTTCAGACCGCGGACTACAAAATCCAGATCAGCGGCGCGATGGATCCCGATCCCATCTCTTCTTATGGGATCACGGTCACCGACTTCGGCGCTCCCAGCACGTTTGGGTTCTTCTTCTCGACGCCCATTGCCTTAGGACCTGGTCCAACGACCGTTAACGCGTCTGTTTCAGGTAGCTTGGGCGATTTCACGGGCAATGGTGTTTCGATCACGCCGACGCTGGGCGATCCTGACGGCGATGGATTTCCGGAATTGCAAGTCAACACAGTGGGTCTCCCTACCACGAACATGGGCGTCGATGTTGGGCTGGCTAATGCGCATGCCGCAGCGCCTCCGACGACCTACCCGCTCGGCCCCTACAATGCAGGGCCGCAGCCTGGACCTGCAGGCCCTTGGAGCACGCTCGACATGACGGTCGGGTTTATACTCAGCGGTGGCGGCGACACCGCCACTTTGAATGGGCTTGCGCAAATCGAGACTGTGCCCGAGCCGTCGACTTTCGTGTTGGGCGCCTTGAGCATTCTCGGCCTGGTGTGGCACATCCGCCGACGTAAGTAGACGCAAGCGGTTTTCTAACGACCAAGCAAAACGCCGGCTGACTCAGGCCGGCGTTTTTTATTTGCGCACAGCCGCTGAATTGTAAGGCCGCTTGCGACCGCTTAGCCGAGCGCGATACATTGCGTCGCTCCGGCTCCTATCTTTTCAATCTGCCAGAGCTCGCCCGCATGCGTCCCGAATCGCTCGATTTTCTGCGTCGACTGCTGGAAACGCCCAGTCCCTCGGGCTTCGAACAGCCCATCCAAAAGATTGTTCGCGAATACGCCGCTGATTTTGCCGACAAGATCACGACCGATCTGCACGGAAACGTGATCATGGCCCGCAATCCCGATGCGCCCTTGCGCGTGCTGCTGGCCGGCCATTGCGATCAGATTGGCTTTCTCGTTCAGTACATCGATCCCGAAGGATTCTTGTACGTGCAACCGATCGGCGGTTGGGATCCCATCGTGCTCGTCGGGCAGAAGATGACAGTCTGGACGTCGAAGGGGCCGGTCTTCGGGGCGATCGCGCGCAAGCCGATCCACCTGCTCACGGACGAAGAACGCAAGCAGGTGCCGAAGCTCAAGGATCTGTGGCTCGATATCGGCGCCCTCGATAAAGCCGAAGCCGCCGAGCTTGTCCGAGTCGGCGATCCGGTCACGCTCGAACTCGGCATGCGGCAGATGCTGAACGGTTTTGCCAGCTCGCCGGCCATGGATGACAAGTGCGGGCTGTGGGTCGTCGTCGAGGCGCTGCGGCGCGCCAGTGCTCGCTCGCTCAACTGCGCCCTGTTTGCGGTGTCCACCGTGCAAGAAGAGATCGGATTGCGCGGCGCGACCACGAGCACCTATGGCGTGCAACCGCAAGTGGGCATCGCCGTCGACGTGACGCATGCCACCGACTGCCCCACGATCGACAAAAAACAAGAAGGCGACGTCGCGCTCGGCAAAGGCCCGGTGATCTACCGCGGCCCAAACATGAATCCGCACGTAGTTGAGCGGCTGTTCGCCGCGGCCGAGGCCGAACAAATTCCCTTTCAAGCGGCGGCCAGCGGCCGCGCGACTCCCACCGACGCCAACACGATTCAAACCAGCCGCGGCGGCGTGGCGGCCGCTTTGGTCAGCATCCCCAATCGCTACATGCACAGCCCTGTCGAAATGATCGCGCTTGACGACATCGATCGCGCCGCCGATCTGTTGGCCGCCTTCGCCACGCGCCTATCTGGGAACGAATCGTTCACCCCTTGAGGGGGCAACGTGCATGTCTCGCTTGCAGCTCGAAACGCCTCGACTGCTGTTGCGCCCGTTTCGCGAGGATGACCTGGATGATCTCGCGCGGCTGAACGCTGATCCCGAGTTGATGCGCTACATCGGCAATGGCGTCCCCTTGGACCGTAACGCGACTTGGCGGCAGATCGCCACGTTTTTGGGCCACGAGCTTTTGCGCGGCTACTCGATCCTGGCAATCGAAGACCGCGCGACCGGAAAGCTGTTGGGCCGCAGCGGACCTTGGTTTCCGCTCGGGTGGCCCATGCTCGAGGTGGGCTGGCTTGTCGACCCGGCGTACCAGGGCCGCGGCATCGCCACGGAGGCCGGCCGCGCCACGCTCGGCTGGTGTTTTCAATCGCTCGGGGTTAGCGAGGTGTGCAGCATTATTCATCCGGCCAACGGCGCATCAGCCCGGGTTGCCGAAAAATTGGGTGCTCGCCGTACTGGTCAGGTGGACGACCCAGCCCTGTTTGGCCGGGCCGCCGATGTATGGCTGTACAACGCTTCGGGGCGAAGCTCTTAGCCGATTGAACGTGGTGAACGTGGAGCGTTCTCTCGGAGCCGTTTGAGACTCACTGCCAAAATGGCAAGGCATCCTCACCTGAAACGGCTCGTGCCGCACCGAATTCTTGAGATAAGCCGTTGCTAATAGATGGCTTATGTCTGGATTGTGACTCTTGGCACAATCGTTGCTTCAATTGCCCCGCGCGCGGCTAGCCGCCTGCCATTGTGGCGATGCAATCCCGAGGGCAGGCACCGACCCCCTTAGCCAGTTTTTCGAATAACTTCGCCGATCTCGAGCGCTTACCCAGCAGGCCTGTGGGCCTCAGCACGAGCCGGATGACCAGACAAAGGAGGAATGGGCGTGGTAAAGCAAATGGTCTTTGATGAGGAAGCCCGCAAGGCTCTCGCCGCCGGTGTTTCAAAGCTTGCGCGGGCCGTCCGCAGCACGCTCGGCCCGCGCGGCCGCAACGCCGTGCTCGACAAGGGCTGGGGCTCGCCCAAAGTCACGAAGGACGGCGTGACGGTGGCCGAGAACGTCGAGCTCGAGGATCCTTACGAAAATTTGGGCGCGCAGCTCGTCAAAGAGGCTGCCAGCAAGACCAACGACGTCGCGGGCGATGGAACCACCACCGCCACGGTGCTGGCCGAGGCGATCTTCAAGGAAGGCCTGAAGATGATCGCGGCGGGCGCCGACCCCATGGCGCTGTCGCGCGGCATTGCCAAGGCCACCGACGCCGTCAGCGAAGCGATCTCGAAAATGGCGACGCCCATCAACGAGAAGAGCAAGAAGGAAATCATGCAGGTCGCCACGATCGCGGGTAACAACGATCCCACGATCGGCAGCGTGCTGGCCGACGCGTTCCTGAAGGTTGGCAAGGATGGCGTGATCACGGTGGAGGAGGGCCGCCAGGCCGAGACCTACGTGGAAGTCGTGGAGGGCATGCAGTTCGACCGCGGCTATCTCTCGCCGCACTTCGTCACCGATCAAGAGAACCAGACGGTGGTGCTCGAGAACACGCTGGTGCTCATCTACGAAGAGAAGATCTCGAACGCCAAAAACCTGGTGCCCATCCTGGAAGCGGTCAGCAAGGCCAACAAGCCGCTGTTGATCATTGCCGAAGACGTCGAAGGCGAGGCCCTGGCGACGTTGGTCGTCAACAAGATGCGCGGCATCTTGAACGTGTGCGCCGTGAAGGCGCCTGGCTACGGCGACCGCCGCAAGGCCATGTTGGGCGACCTGGCGATCCTCACGGGCGGCACCGCCATCTTCAAGGATCTGGGCATCGCGCTCGACGCCGTAAAAATCTCTGACCTGGGCCGGGCGAAGAAGGTCACCATCACCGCCGAGGAAACCACGCTCGTGGGCGGCAACGGCAAAAAAGAAGCAATCGAAGGCCGCGCCGAACAAATCCGCAAGGAAATTGAAGTCACGGACAGCGAGTACGATCGCGAGAAGCTGCAAGAGCGGCTGGCCAAGCTGGCCGGTGGCGTTGCTCAAATCAATTGCGGAGCGGCGACCGAAACCGAAATGAAGGAACGCAAAGCGCTGCTCGAAGACGCCAAGGCGGCAACGCAAGCGGCGCTCGAGGAAGGCATCGTGCCCGGTGGCGGCGTGGCGCTCATTCGCGCGGAGTCGGCATTATCGAAGCTCGGACTCAAGGGGGATGAGCAGCTCGGCGCGGATATCATCCGCAACGTGCTCGACTATCCCTTGCGCACGATCGCGCAGAACGCCGGCCACGATGGAGCCGTCGTCGTCAACCGCGTGCGTCAGCTCAAGAACAAGAGCGAAGGCTATGACGCCGACAAGGACAGCTATACCGATCTCATCGCCGCCGGCATCATCGACCCGGCGAAGGTCGTGCGCACGGCCCTGCAAAATGGGGCGAGCGTGGCGGCTCTGTTGCTCACCACCGAGTCGCTCATCACCGAAGTGCCCAAGGAAGAGGAAGCCGGCGAGCACGACCACCACGACCATGGCATGGGTGGCGGCATGGGCGGAATGGGCGGGGGCATGGGTGGCATGGGTGGCATGGGCGGCATGATGTAGTCAGCCGCCTGCGGCACACTTACAGACATTTACTTAACTGCGATACAAACTGAAACACATCCCATAAGAACGAAGGATCCCTGAAATGGCCAACGTACGTTTGCGACCGCTGGATGATCGCGTCGTTGTGGAGCCGCAAGAGGCTGAAGAACGCACCGCGGGCGGCATCGTGTTGCCGGATACCGCCAAGGAAAAGCCCCAACGCGGCAAAGTGGTGTCGATCGGTCCCGGCAAGTTGCTCGACAACGGCAGTCGCGGCACGCTCTCGGTAGCCGTGGGCGACACGGTCATCTACGGCAAATACTCCGGCACCGATATCGAGGTGTCCGGCAAGGATGTCAAGATTCTGCGCGAAAGCGATATCCTGGCGAAGGTCCTGTAGAAAAAAATCGAGCTGCAGGCGGGGGCGAAAAGTTTCCCGCCGATTTCGCATACAAACTTCAACATGAAGGAAGGCCACTGTGGCAAAGCAATTACTGTTTGAGGATTCCGCCCGCGCCAAGATGCTGCGTGGCGTTGAAAAGCTGGCCGACGCCGTGGCCGTCACGATGGGTCCCACTGGCCGCAACGTCATCATCGACAAATCGTTTGGCGGACCCACGGTGACGAAGGACGGCGTGACGGTCAGCAAGGAAGTCGAGCTGGAAGACCGTTTTGAGAACATGGGTGCGAAGCTCGTCAACGAAGTCGCCTCCAAGACTTCGGACATCGCCGGCGACGGAACCACCACGGCGACCGTGCTGGCGCGGGCCATCTTCAAGGAAGGCACGCGTAATATTGCCGCCGGCAGCAACCCCATGGCCGTGCGTCGTGGGATCGAGAAGGCCGTGGAGGCTGCCATCGAAAAGCTGCACTCCATGGCGAAGCCGGTTTCGAAGAAGGACGAGATTGCCCAGGTCGGCGCCATCAGCGCCAACAACGATCCAACCATTGGCGAGCTGCTGGCCGACGTCATGGAGAAAGTCGGCAAAGACGGCGTGATCACCGTCGAAGAGGGCAAGACCACCGAGACGACCAAAGAGCTCGTCGAAGGCATGCAGTTCGACAAGGGCTACCTCTCGCCCTATTTCATCAACCGGCCTTCGGAGATGGACTGTTTGCTCGAGGACGCGCTCATCTTGATCCACGAGAAAAAAGTGAGCAATCTCCGCGAGTTGGTGCCTTTGCTCGAGAAGGTCGCCCACTCGGGCAAGCCGCTTTTGATCATTGCCGAGGACGTCGATGGCGAAGCGCTCACGACGTTGGTGGTGAACAAGCTGCGCGGCGTGCTCAACGTGTGCGCCGTCAAGGCGCCTGGATTCGGCGACCGCCGCAAGGCCATGCTGGGCGACATCGCGGTGCTGACCGCGGGCACGCTGATCAGCGAAGATCTGGGGCTTAAGCTCGAGAACCTGGGACTGGAGCACCTGGGCCGCGCCAAGCAGATCACCGTCGACAAAGAAGCGACCACCATCGTGAAGGGCGCTGGCAAGCCCGCCGAAATCCAAAATCGGATTCAGCAGATTCGCAATCAGATCGACGCGACCGAAAGCGACTACGACAAAGAAAAGTTTCAGGAGCGATTGGCGAAGCTGACCGGCGGCGTGGCGATCATCTCCGTCGGCGCGGGCACCGAGAGCGACATGAAGCAGAAGAAAGCCCGAGTCGAAGACGCGCTGCATGCGACACGCGCGGCTGTTGAAGAGGGCATTCTGCCCGGCGGCGGCGTAGCGCTATTACGGTGCACCGAGGCGGTCGAGGGCGTACGCTCGCAGTGCAAAGGCGACGAGCGGATCGGCGTCGACATCGTGCTGCATGCTCTGACCGCTCCCATGAAGCAGATCGCCGACAACTGCGGCATCGATGGTTCGGTGGTGGTCGACGAAGTCCGCGAAAAGCCCACCAACACGGGCTATGACGCCAACGCCGGCAAGTATGTCGACATGCTGAAGGCCGGCATCATAGATCCGGTCAAGGTCGTGCGTAGTGCCTTGAGCAATGCCGCCAGCATTGCGGGCTTGATGCTGACGACCGAGGCGCTGGTCACCACCCTGGACAAGGACGATAAGGCCAAGAATCGCGTGGAAGGCAGCATTCGCTAGAACCACTATCGCGCGCACCAGGCAAGCGGGCCATCTCAGACGACCAACTGAGGTGGCCCGTTCGCGGCGCGGGCTGCAAAAGCTCGCCTACTGCGATTTTGCCCGCGCACTATAATTTAGGGTCTAGACGCGCAGCGAGCGCTAAACGAACGGAACCCCATGGCGACAATGTCCGGCAAACGTGACTATTACGAGGTCCTGGGCGTGGAGCGCACGGCCTCGGACAAAGTGATCGCGGAGGCGTATCGCCGTTTGGCGATCAAGCATCACCCCGACAAAAATCCGGGGGACGAAGACGCGATCGCGCTATTTAAAGAAGCGGCCGAAGCATTCGAAGTGCTCGGCGACCGCGATAGACGCGCGCGCTACGACCGCTATGGTCATGCGGGCGCGGCTGCCGGTCGGCATTTCACGGACGTCAACGACATCTTCGCGGCGTTTGGCGACATCTTTGGCGACAGCGCGTTCGGCGACATCTTCGGCGGGCGAGGTGGCGGACGTCGAGCTAACAAGGGCGGCGACGTGCGTTGCGATGTCACGCTGGACCTGGTCGAAGCGGCGCGGGGCGTCAGCAAAACCGTGGAGTTCGAACGGCACGAAGTGTGCGAGGATTGCCAGGGGACCGGCGCCAAAGCTGGTTCGGCGCGCCTGACGTGCAGCTACTGTGGAGGCCGGGGCCAGGTGGTGCAGAGCACCGGCATCTTTCGCGTGCAGACGACCTGCCCCTCCTGCCACGGCGCAGGCTCGATCGTCAAAGAGCCCTGTGCCAAATGCCGCGCGGCGGGCTACGTGCGGCAGCGAGTCAAGCGCGACGTGCAGATTCCCGCCGGCATCGACGATCAAATGCGGGTTCGCTTGCCCGGCGAAGGCGACCCGAGCACGAACGGCGGACCGCGCGGCGATTGTTATTGTTTCATCAAGGTTAAAGAGCATCCACTCTTCCAGCGCGACGGCCAGCACTTGATTGTTCGCATCCCCATTTCGTACTCGCAGGCGGCGCTCGGCTCGACCATCGAGGTGCCCTCACTCGACGGTCCGGTCGATCTGAGAGTGCCCGCGGGAACGCAATCGGGCGAGTTGTTCAAGGTGCGCGGGCGCGGCATGCCCAGTCCGCGTGCGCGAGGCATCGGGGACTTGCTGGTGCAGGTGAACATCGAAGTGCCCAAGACGATTAGTTCCAAGCAAGAGGAACTGCTACGGCAACTGGCGGAGCACGAGCACGTGGAAGTGACTCCGCACCGAAAGAGCTTCTTCGAGAAGGTGCGCGAGTATTTCGGCGAAGGCTGATGCAGCCCAGCGGAGAATAACATGGCCGATTCATCACGAAACAGAACAAATCCCGATTCGCTGCCGATCGGATCAGGCGCGATCGACTCGGCGGCCGCCGACGCGGCCCTGGATGCCAGCGAAGCGGAAATCTCGAAGCTGCGCATCGATTTGGAGGACGCCAGCGACCGCGTGTTGCGCGCGCAAGCCGAATTGGACAACTATCGCAAGCGGGCCCGCCGCGAGCTGGACGATGAGCGCCGCTACGCGGCTCTGCCGCTGTTGCGAGATTTGTTGCCGGTGCTCGACAATCTGCAACGGGCGATCGGCGCCGCGGACTCATCCGGCGGCAACGGTCTGCTCGAGGGCGTCAAGATGGTGGCGCAGAGCCTGGTCAATACTTTGGCGAAGCACGACTGCCGGCAGATCGCGGCACTCCACCAGCCATTTGATCCAGCCTTTCACGAGGCAATCTCCCAACAACCGACCGACGAATTTCCGCCCAACACGGTCGTGCTCGTGGCCCAAGATGGCTACACGCTTCACGAGCGGGTTGTGCGGCCGGCGCAGGTGATCGTGTCGACGCCGCTCAGCAAGTAAGGCCAGCGGATAGAAGCATCCGACCATTGGAGATCTATGCCAACCTACGATTACCTTTGCGACGCCTGCGGCCACAAGTTCGAGCTGTTTCAGTCGATCAACGACCCCGTGCAGCGCAAATGTCCGGAGTGCGGCAAAATGAAATTGCGCCGCCTGTTTGGCACGGGCGCTGCCATCATGTTCAAGGGCTCGGGTTTCTACCAAACCGACTATCGTAGCGAGTCCTATAAAAAGGCGGCCAGCGCCGATTCATCGAGCGGTGAATCGAAGAGCGACTCGAAGAGCGCGAAAAGCGGCGAGAGCACGAACGGAGCTGCGAAATCGGAGACGAAGCCGGCCTCCGCCAAGCCCAAGAAGTCGGAATAGCTTGTTCCCATGACACAGGTGCGCTGCCCCACTTGCGGCAAAAACTTCGATCCGCAGGCTTCGCGGTTCATGCCATTTTGCAGTCCGCGCTGCCGGCAGATTGACCTCGGCCGCTGGTTGAACGAGGACATTTCCATCCCGGTGCGCGATTTGTCCGACGAGGGTTCCGATCGGTCGGACGAGAGTGAAAACGACTGAGCCGCGGTCTAATCAGCCTCGCCGCCCTCCGCGTCTCTGAGCTTACCGGGATTCTCTATTCTTGCCCGACCGCTCAACTCGTATAATCGCCGCTGTCCAGCTACTCAGGCGTGCACATTAAGCGGAGGTTGGTTATGGCAGCCGAGCGCGTGGCGCTTACGAACGTCGATTGGCCCGAGGCGTTTCCAGCGGTGCGGCTGTTTCGCGCAGTGCGGTTGGCGCTCAACTTTCGCGCGCTGTTGCTGGCGGCCATCGCCCTGGCCGGAATGGTCGCCGGTTGGCGCATCTTGGGCAGTTTGTTTGCCGAATCCAACGATGGCTGGCTCGAGACACGTATCGCGGTGGATTCGGCCTGGCCCTGGGAACTGCCGCTCGTGCATGCTCCGCTCGAGGAGCTCGAGCACACGGAGACCTGGCGGCGCACGAGCCCCATCGTGGTGGCATGGAACGAGATCACGCGCGCGTTCGTGCAGATGTTCGAAGTGCAGGACTTCACGCGCCTGATGTACCTGTTGGCCTGCGCGCTGTGGAGCTTGTTCATCTGGTCGTTCTTTGGGGGCGCCATCACGCGGCAGGCGGCCATCGCGCTTGCGCGCAACGAAAACGTCTCCTGGGTGAGGTTGACCGGTTTTGCGCGCTCGCGGCTGGGCTCGTATTTCGTGGCGCCCTTGTTTCCGCTCTTGGGAGTGGCGCTCGCGGCTGTGTTTTTGATGCTGCTGGGGCTCATCATGCGCAGCGAGGTGGGCGTGCTTGTGGCGGGAATCGTGTGGCCGCTCGTGCTGCTCGATGGCTTTATCATGGCCTTCTTGCTGCTGGGTTTATTCTTTAGTTGGCCCTTGATGTGGGCCGCCATCAGCACCGAAGGCACCGACTCGTTCGGCGCGCTCAGCCATTCCTATTCCTACGCCTACCAGCGCCCCTTGCACTATCTGTTCTATGTCCTGGTCGCGGCCCTGGTCGGCGTGCTGGGATGGTACATCGTGTCGCTGTTCACATTCTGGATCATGGGCACCATCAGTTGGGCCGTGGGCTGGGGCAGCGGCGCCAATCGCCTGGACCTCGTGCTGCGCCGCGAGGAATTGGGCATCCTCGGCAATGCGGGCACCGCGCTCATTAGTTTCTGGAACAACGTGCTGCGCACGCTGGCCTTCGGATTTATCTTTAGCTACTTCTGGTGCGCATCGACCGCCATCTACTTCTTACTGCGCCGGCACGTCGATGCGACCGAATTCGACGAGGTCTTTCTGCCCGAAGAGCGCGATCTGCATGGATTGCCGCCCCTCAAGACGGGGCCAGACGGCGTTCCCGCCGTCGACGAGGGACCAACGGCCGTCAACTCGGGTGGCGCAGACGATGCGGTTCGCGCCGAGGGCTGACGCGCTAAGCGAGTGCCTATCGCGGCGGCGGTCATTGTTTTGATTCTGGCAACCGCGCGCCGCTTGCAGTATCTTCTCTGCATGACTTCTTTCGACCGTCCGCAGCAAGGTTCGCCCGCTAGCGCCACGCGCGGCGAAGATCGGCTGGTGCGCTCGGCACGCCGCGAAGCCCTGTTCGCGCTGGCCTTGTGGCTGGTTTCCATGGTCTACACCATCACCTATTGCTACCTGAACGGATACGACCGCGCGCCCGAGGCGTTGACTTTCGTGCTGTGGTTTCCGGATTGGGTTTTTTGGGGCATTGTGGTGCCGTGGATTTCGTGCGTGATCGTCTCCACCTGGTTCGCTTTCAGATTCATGGGAGACGAACCGCTCGAAGACGAAAGTTCGCTGCCCGCTCCGGCCGCCGGAGAGACCGTGCATGGATAGTGCTGGGCTCTCGGTAGGCTATGGCACCATGATCATGCTGTTGGTGGTCATGGCCATCTCGGTGTGGCTGGGCACGCGCGCCGAAAAAGCCGTGGAGCGCGGCGGATTCGTGCAGGGCTTCTTCCTGGGAAATCGCGGATTGGGCGCGTGGGCCCTTGCCCTGACCGCCACCGTGCAAAGTGGCGGCACCTTCATGGGATTTCCGGCGCTGGTGTATACCCACGGCTGGATTGTGGCGCTGTGGATCGCCGGCTACATGGCCGTGCCAATCACGGGTTTCGCGGTGCTTGGAAAGCGCTTCGCGCAATTATCGCGGCGCACAGGCGCCATCACGGTGCCGGACCTCTTCGACGCCCGCTTCGGCGACGAGCGCGTGGGCCTGGTCGCATCGCTGTTCATCATGGGGTTCATGAGCTTTCTCATGATCGCGCAGTTCAAAGCCGGCGCCATCGTCATGAAACTCGCCTGGCCTCATGCCGGTGGGCTGGCGCTAACGGAGGAAATCGCCGCGGATGGCGTCGATCGGGCTTACTTGTTGGGCCTGGCCCTGTTCACGGTCACGGTAGTTGGCTACACGCTGATCGGTGGATTTCTCGCCTCGGTGTGGACCGACTTATTTCAAAGCGTCCTGATGGCGATTGGGGTGATTCTGTTGTTTTGCCTCGTGGTGCCCGTGGCGAGCCAGTCCGGCTGGGCCAGCCCGACCGTCGAGGCGCTCTCGGCGACGGGGCCGCAATTCGCATCGGGTCCCGGACTGCCGAAAGCCGACAAGCCTCCGTTCTTGCTGCTGGGCTCGGCGATCTCTTTCTTTTTCGTGTGGCCGATCGGCGGCATCGGGTCTCCGGCCGGCATGGTTCGCGTGATGGCCTGCAAGGACACCGCCACGCTGCGGCGCTCGATTGTGTTGCTCTCGATTTACAATCTGTTGATCTATCTGCCCCTGATCGTCATCTGTATTTGCGCGCGGGCGCTGATGCCACACGTGACCCCCGAGGACGAAATCATCCCGCGGCTGGCCATCTGGTCCACGCAGGGGTGGAGCGGCGGATCGCTGTTGAGCGGGTTGATTCTGGCAGCCCCGTTTGGAGCCGTGATGGCGACGGTCAGCACGTATCTGGTGGTAATCGCCTCGGGGGTGGTCCGCGATATCTATCAGCGCTTCTTGCGGCCCGCCGCCGGAGACGCCGAAATTCGTCGCGTGTCGCGCCTGGTCATGATCGCGTTCGGCCTGATTGGCGTCGCCTCGAACGTGCAGCCGGTCGACTTCTTGCAAAAGCTGGTGGTATTCAGCGCGACCGGGCTGGCGTCTACATTCGTGACGGCTGCGTTGATGTTGGCTTTTTGGCGGCGCGCGACAGCCGCCGGAACTCTGGCAAGCATGGTCGCCGGAGCGATGACCGCGCTTGCGCTGTTCTTGTGCGGTCCTTTGTTGGAGAGCAAGCGGTTCTTCGAACCGTACCAACTGCTCGGCCTGGATCCTATCGTGTGGGGATTGGCGGTTTCAGCGATCGTCGGCGTGCTGACGACTCTCGTGACCAAGCCACCTTCAGTCGAATTGATTGCCGCGCTGTTTGGTCCGCGCCCAGCCACGGCTTTAAACACGCGCGCTGGCCTGGAAACTTGAAAGCATTCGAATGAGCAAGAACGGAATCGAAACGATTGGAGCCCCTAACGTTTCGCGTCGCGGCGAGTACATGGCACTGGCGGCCGCTTTTCTGGGCTGGATGTTCGATGGCTTGGAGCAGGGGCTATTTCCCTTGTGCGCGCGTCCGGCCCTGCGCGAGCTATTAGGGCCCAGCGCCGAGGCCGACATGGGGACCTGGCTATCCGGCATTACCGCCATGTTCCTGTTGGGTGCGGCGGGCGGCGGCCTGCTGTTCGGCTGGCTCGGTGATCGCATCGGCCGCGTGCGCGCCATGGTGTGGAGCGTGCTTACGTATGCGATTTTTTCTGGCCTGTGCGGTTTCGCCGACACGCCGCTGCAACTGGCGGTCTTGCGCTTCGTGGCATCGCTGGGCATGGGCGGCGAGTGGTCGCTCGGGGTCGCACTGGTCATGGAGATCTGGCCCTCCAAATCGCGCCCCATGTTGGCGGGCTTGATTGGCGCCGCCGCCAACGTCGGCTTCCTGCTCATTGCGCTGGTGGGGCTCGTAATGGCCAGCTTCATCGGCGCCGCCGAACAGGCGCTCGTCGATCTTGGATTATCGGCCGACTCAGTGACCCGCCTGATCGGAGCGGACAAATCCGGTTGGCGGCTCTTGATGTTCGTGGGCGCGGCGCCGGCGGTGCTGACGTTTTTCGTGCGGATCTTTGTCCCGG
The DNA here is from genome assembly GCA_035496575.1 of Pirellulales bacterium. GTDB lineage: Bacteria > Planctomycetota > Planctomycetia > Pirellulales > PALSA-1355 > PALSA-1355. Next base: position 21,037 of record DATJEN010000143.1, on the reverse strand, counting down.
AGTCAGAGCGCTGGCAACACGCCGCCAGCCAAGCGCCGCCAGCCCGCGTGCGCGAGATTTTTTCCAGCCGCTTGGCGCGAAACACGATCCTCAGCACCTGCCTGGGCGCAACGGCGCTTTTGGGCACATGGGGCTCGATCCAATGGGTGCCGTCGTGGGCCGACAAGATTTCCAACGGAGCGCCCACCGCGCGTTCGTATACGCAGATTGCCTCAGCCATTGGCGCGATCATTGGCACCATGCTAGCCGCTTACATGGCTGAACTGTTCAGCCGCCGCAGAACTTATTTCATGCTCTGCCTGGGTTCGCTGCTCGTTTGCGGAACGTTGTTTCGTTTGCCGCAGATCAGTGAACACTTGGGGGCGCCGCTCGAATTCGGGGGAGCTTTTCTCACGTTGGTTGGATTGGCTGGTTGTTTGACGGCCGGCTTCTACGGCTGGCTGCCGCTCTATCTGCCCGAGCTTTTCCCGACGCGGATCCGCGCCACGGCGCAAGGCTTTGCGTTCAATTTCGGGCGAGTTTTGGCGGCCGGCGGCACGCTCGTCAGCGGCCAGTTGCTCAATCACTTCGGCGAAGACTACGCGCGCACCGGCGCGATCACCAGCCTGATCTATGTGGTCGGCATGGTGCTCATCTGGTTTTGTCCGGAGACCAAGGGAAAGCCGCTGCCCGAATGAGGACGGCGTCCGCTGGCTAGCTTCATGCCGCATCTCGCCTGAAGCGCTGATGGTCGGCCATTTTAGGCTGATTTTCAGGTGCTGAACTCGTCTTGTGCCGTGGTGAGGCCCCCCACTAGAATCCCGCCCACGTTCGAGCGCCCACCGGTGCAATTGGACGGGCAACCTTGTCTGCGACGACCCCACAGGGAGGTAGGGCGCTGGGATGGAAGGACCCTCTACGGCCGACCAGCTATTCTTAGCTCGGCCGTTTGTCTGGATGACGCGCGCAATCTTGGCGTTTCCAGTCGCCACGATTGCTATCTGCATCGCGCTGGCCGGCGTCGCCTGCTACCTGACCGCTACGCGCCTGGGCTATCAGACCAGCCGCCTGGATCTGCTCAATCCCAAGAGCAACTACAATCGCTTATGGATTGAGTACATCAAGGAGTTTGGCGACGAAGATGACGCTGTGATCGTCGTCGAAGGCGCCGGACGCGAACAGGTTGTTCCTGTCCTGCAAGAACTCTCAACCGCGCTTGCGCGCGAGGACCGCCTTTTCCATGCGGTGCTGCACGAGGTCGATCTCGGCAAGATTCGCTCCAAAGGGCTGCATTACGTTTCGCCCGAAGAGCTGCAGGGAATCGAACATTTCCTGAACGAGCTCGGCCCGATTCTGGGCGGCGATTGGTCCCCGTTGAACCTCGGCAACATGGCGGCCGGGTTGTCGCAGCAGCTCGGGGCCGCGGCGCGCTCAGGCGGCGCCGCTCCCGCGGACGCGGCAGCGGGACGCGAGAAGCTCGAGCGCCTGGCCGCGAGCTTAAGCGAATCGCTCGGGCAGCGCCGGCGATACCAATCACCTTGGCCCGAGATGCCTTCCTCGTTCGCGATTCTGAGCGAGCTCAATTCCGACTATTTGCTGACCAAGCAAGGACAGCTTGGCTTTGTGCTGCTGCGGCTGGCTCGTGGGCAGGATGGCTTCAATCACTACACCGAAGCCACCGACGTGCTGCGTTCGTTGATAGCGCACACGCAAGCCCGCCATCCAGGCACCAAGATTGGCCTCACCGGTTTGCCGATCATGGAAAACGACGAGATGCGCTCGAGCCAAAGCTCGATGTTCTGGGCTAGCGCCGTGTCGATGTTGGGCGTGGGGCTGTTGTTCGTGGCCGGTTTTGGCGGAGCGCGGCACGCGCTCCTGGCCAACCTGATCCTGCTGGTGGGCATGGCCTGGGCATTTGGATATGTGACCTTGTCGGTCGGCCACCTCAATATTCTCAGCGTGTCGTTCACGGTCACGATGATCGGGATCGGCATCGATTATGGCGTGTATTACGTCGCGCGCTACCTGCAGCTTCGCAGCGAAAGCCTGGATTGCGAAGAAGCGCTGCTGGAAACGGCGCGCGGCGCCGGGCCAGCCATCTTGACCGGGGCGGTGACGACCGCGATTGCATTTTTCGCGGCCGGCTTCACCAGTTTCAAAGGCGTGGCCGAGCTGGGCATCATCGCCGGCGGCGGGCTATTGCTGTGTGCCGCCGCCGAGCTGATTATGTTGCCGGCGTCGATCTACCTGATCGACCGCAGCGGGTGGGGCGTTCGCATGCCACAGCCGCTCGGGGTGCATCGCTGGATCGCGCCCTTCGCGCGGTTCCCGCGCATCACGCTCGGCGCGACCCTGATCGGCACCGCCGTCTTGGCCACCGGGTTGGGAGGGCTTTGGTACGACAACAACCTGCTCAATATGCAAGCCGAGGGGCTCGAGAGCGTCGCGCTGGAAAAGAAGCTGCTGGCCGAGTGCAATCAGAGCGTGTGGTATGCGCTATCGATCGCCGACAGCCGCGAAGAATTGCTCGCGCGCAAGGCTCAATTTCTGAAGCTCTCGACCGTGGAGCGCACCGAGGAAATCGTCTCGCTGTTGCCAGTCGATTTGGAAGTCAAACAACCCGTCATCGAGCGCATCCAGGCGCGGCTGGCGGGGTTGCCGGAGCGCCCGCCATTGGTTTCGGTTGATCGACCGGAAAAACTCGGCCAGGTGTTAGGCCAGGTTCAAGACATGCTTGCGCGGGGCCGCTTTGACGATCGCTGCGTGCGTCAGCTCGAGATCGTGCGCGATTTGCTCAGGCGCATGCCGCTTTCGGACTGCTATGCGCAATTGTCGCGCTTCCAACAGGAAATGGCCGGTGACCTGCTGAGCCGGCTGCACATTTTGCGCAGCATCGCCAACCCAGAGCCTCCCAAGCTCACCGATCTGCCCAGCAGCCTGGTCGACCGCTTCGTCGGGCAGCATGGAAAGCATTTGCTCAAGATTTATGGGCGCGGCGACATGTGGGATACCAATGCACTGGCCCATTTTGTTTCGGATGTCCGCATGGTCGATCCGCAAGTCACGGGAAATCCGCTACAGGCGCACGAAGCTTCGCTGGAGATGAAGCGCAGCTACCAGGAGGCGGCGATCTATTCGCTGCTGGTGATCATCGCGGTGCTCGTGCTCGACTTCAAAAGCCTGCACTATGCCATCTTGGCCGCCTTGCCGCTGGGAGTGGGCGTGCTGCAAATGTTCGGCTTGCTAGGCGTGCTGGGGATCGCGATGAACCCCGCCAATCTGATCGCGCTGCCCCTGATACTTGGCATCGGCGTCGATTATGGCGTGCACATCGTGCACGAATTCCGCGAGTCGAGCGGCGTCTATCGCATGTCGCCCGGCACGGCGGTGGCGGTGCTCGTCGATGCGCTGACCACGCTGGTGGGCTTCGGATCGCTGATGATCGCTTCGCATCAAGGATTGCAGAGCTTGGGACGCGTGCTCACGCTCGGCGTGACCTGCTGTTTGTTCACCTCGCTGGTGATGCTGCCCGCCCTGTTGACACTCATCAGCCGCGCTCGGCCGGCCGCTCCTGCCGCGCATCTTCCGCTCGAGCGTCCCGCCATCGTGCCGCGTCGCGCGGCCGCTTAGGCGGATCTTACGGGCTGCCCTGCCCCGTCTTGATACTTTTTTGACGCGCGGGCGGCCTGCCTTGACGCCTTTTTGATGCGCCTCCTGGTGTAATTCCAATAGGAATTGCAGGCCGGAGGACTTCCAAATGGATGCGCTCTATCTCGCGAGCATTGTCCTGTTCTTCGCGCTGTGCCTGGGCATGGTGCGGCTCTTCGAAAACATCAAGGCATAGCAATCCACTTATGGACGGGATGTACCTAATCTCGGCGGCTGTATCTGCGCTGCTGTTCATCTATTTGTCGATTGCGCTCCTAAAACCGGAATGGTTCGCATGACTGCCAACGCATTGTTCCAACTGGCGCTATACGTGGTGGTGCTTGTGGCCCTGGTGAAACCACTCGGCGCCTTTATGGCCCGAGTGTACCAGCAGGAGCCTTGTGGGCTCGATTGGATTCTCAAGCCGCTCGAGAGCTTCATCTACCGGGTGTGTGGCATCGATCCAAAGCGGGACATGAGCTGGAAACAGTATGCCTACGCGGTGTTGACGATCAATTTCGTTGGTTTGCTAGCCGTCTATGCGGTGCTGCGGCTGCAAGCATATCTGCCGCTGAATCCCCAGAATTTCGCCGGCACGACGCCGGACCTGGCTTTCAACACGGCTATCAGCTTCGCCACGAATACGAACTGGCAATCGTACGGAGGCGAGTCGACGCTCAGCTACTTCTCTCAGATGCTGGCCTTGAGCGTCCAGAACTTCTTGTCGGCCGCGACCGGCATGGCCGTGCTCGTGGCTTTCGTGCGAGGACTGGCACGCAGACAGGCGAGCGCGATTGGCAATTTTTGGTTCGACCTGACTCGCAGCACGCTCTACATCCTGATGCCACTGTCAATCTTGTTGGCCATCATGCTGATGAGCCAGGGCACGGTGCAGACGTTTGCTCCGTATGCCGAGGCAAACATCGTACAGGCGAGCACGTACCAGGAGCCAGTTCTCGACGCCAGCGGCAGTCCAATGCTCGATGCCAACGGACAGCCGGTTACCAAAACCTCGCCGCTGACAAAACAGGTGATCGCTCTGGGCCCGGCCGCCTCGCAGGTTGCGATCAAGCAATTGGGAACCAACGGCGGAGGTTTCTTCAACGTGAATTCCGCCCATCCGTTTGAGAACCCAACGCCGCTTGCCAACTTTTTCGAGCTGCTCTCGATCCTCGTGATCTCGGCCGCCCTGTGCTACACGTTCGGCGCGATGGTCAACGACACGCGCCAGGGCTGGGCCGTTTTGGCGGCCATGCTCGTGATCTTCGTCCCGCTGCTGTTGATCTGTTACTGGTCGGAGCAAGCCGGCACGCCAGCCTTAAACGCCGCGGGGGCCGAACTGCAGGCCAGTGTCGGCGAATCCGGCGGCAACATGGAAGGCAAGGAAGTTCGCTTCGGCATCGCACAATCGGCCTTGTGGGCCACCGCGACGACAGCCGCCTCGAACGGCAGCGTCAATTCGATGCACGACTCCTACACGCCGCTGGGCGGGCTGGTGCCGATGTGGCTCATCCAACTCGGCGAGGTCGTGTTTGGCGGAGTCGGCAGCGGGCTCTACGGCATGTTGGCGTTCGCACTCATTGCGGTCTTCAGCGGCGGGTGGATGGTGGGCCGCACGCCCGAATATCTGGGAAAGAAGATAGAAGCCTTCGAGATGAAAATGGCCGCCATCATCATTCTCATTCCGCCGATCGCGGTATTGGGCGGCGCCGCCCTTGCCGTTTCGTTTCCGGAGCTCGCGAAGCCCAGCTTGCCCAACTCAGGCGCGCATGGCTTCAGCGAGGTGCTCTATGCGTTCTCGTCCGCCGGAAACAACAACGGCAGCGCCTTCGCCGGACTCAACGCCAACACCTGGTTCTACAACACCTTGCTTGGCCTGGCCATGCTCATCGCGCGCTATTTCCTCGTCATCCCTACGCTCGCGATCGCCGGCTCCTTGGCCGCAAAAAAATACACGCCCGCCAGCGCCGGTACGCTGCCCACGCATGGACCGCTCTTCGTAACCATGCTGGTCGGTGTCGTCCTTTTGGTGGGCGCACTCACGTTCGTGCCTGCGCTGGCACTTGGTCCGATTGTCGAACAACTGCAAATGATGGAGTAGCCATGTCTAGTAAGGCGCGCTCCTTATTCGATGCGCAAATCTTGCGGCGAGCGATGGGCGACTCGTTCCGCAAGCTCGATCCGCGACGCCAGGTCCGCAACCCGGTCATGTTCACCGTGTATATCGGGAGCATTTTGACCACCCTGCTATGGATCATTTCGTTCAATACCGGCGGCGAGGAACCGCTGTGGTTCATCTTTACCGTCTCGTTGTGGCTGTGGTTCACGGTGCTATTTGCCAATTTCGCCGAAGCCATGGCCGAAGGCCGTGGCAAGGCGCAGGCCGATACCTTGCGACGGGCCCGGCAGGAAGTGCCGGCCAAGAAGCTGTTGCGCCAACGTTCGAATCCCAAGGCGCCCCCGTCGTTCGCCGAAATGCTGCGCGAAGGCGAAGCAACCGTGACCGAAGCCACCGACCTGCGCAAGGACGATCTGGTCTGCGTCGAGGCAGGTGATTACATCCCGGCCGACGGCGAAGTCGTGGAAGGCGTCGCCTCGGTCGATGAAAGTGCAATCACCGGAGAAAGTGCTCCCGTCATTCGCGAGAGCGGCGGCGACCGCAGCTCCGTGACCGGCGGCACGCGCGTGCTTTCCGACTGGCTGATCGTGCGCGTGACCGCCAATCCCGGCGAGACCTTCTTGGACCGCATGATTGCTCTGGTCGAAGGCGCCAAGCGGCAGAAAACCCCCAACGAAATCGCGCTCGACATTCTGCTGGCCGGCATGACCCTCGTGTTTTTGCTCGTGTGCGTCACCCTTTTGCCTTTTTCCATCTTCAGCGTCGACATGGCCGGCCAGGGCTCTCCGGTCACGTTGACCGTGCTGGTGGCGCTGCTCGTGTGTTTGATTCCCACCACCATTGGCGCCTTGCTCTCGGCCATTGGCATCGCAGGCATGGACCGCATGATCCAGGCCAACGTCATCGCGATGTCGGGCCGCGCCGTCGAGGCAGCCGGCGACGTCGACGTGTTGCTGTTAGACAAGACCGGCACCATCACGCTTGGGAATCGGCAGGCGGTCGAGTTTTTCCCGGTCGACGGCGCCGGACCGAATGATCTGGCCGACGCGGCCCAGCTTTCCTCATTAGCCGACGAAACGCCCGAGGGCCGCAGCATCGTGGTGCTCGCTAAATCGCAGTTTGGTCTGCGCGAGCGTGAAATGAGCCCGCTGCACGCCACTTTTATTCCGTTTAGCGCGCACACGCGCATCAGTGGCGTCAATTTCGACGGCCGCCAAATTCGCAAAGGCGCATCCGACGCGATCGAGACCTTTGTGAAACAGCAAGGAGGCGCCTATCCCACGGCGGTCCAGCAACGGATCGAGCAGATTTCAAAACAAGGCGGCACGCCGCTTGTCGTCGCGGAAAACGGCCGCACGCTGGGCGTCATTTACCTCAAAGATGTCATTAAAGGTGGAATCAAGGAACGCTTCGCCCAGCTCCGTCAGATGGGAATCCGCACAGTCATGATCACGGGCGACAACCCACTGACCGCGGCCGCCATTGCGGCGGAAAGCGGGGTCGACACGTTCCTCGCCCAAGCCACGCCCGAGACCAAGCTCAAGCTAATTCGCGAGCAACAGACGGCCGGGCACCTGGTGGCGATGTGCGGCGACGGAACGAACGACGCGCCGGCGCTGGCTCAGGCGGACGTGGCCGTTGCCATGAACAGCGGCACGCAGGCCGCCAAAGAGGCCGGCAACATGGTCGATCTGGATTCGAACCCCACCAAGCTGATTGAAGTCGTCGAAATCGGCAAACAGCTACTGATGACGCGCGGATCGCTGACCACGTTCAGCCTGGCCAACGACGTTTCCAAATACTTCGCGATTATCCCGGCCGCGTTTGCCAGCACCTATCCGGTTCTGGGTCAGCTCAACGTCATGCGGCTGGCCACGCCGACGAGCGCCATCCTCTCGGCCGTCATTTTTAACGCACTGATCATCGTGGCTCTCATTCCGCTCGCATTGCGCGGAGTCACCTATCGCCCGATCGGCGCCGCGGCGCTCTTGCGCAACAACCTGCTGATTTATGGACTGGGAGGATTGGTCGTGCCCTTTGTGGGCATCAAAGCGATCGACGTCCTGCTTGTGATGCTGCACCTCGCCTGAAGGACAAATCGATGTTCTCGCAATTCATTCGGCCCGCCATTTTGTACCTCGCTGTGATGACACTGTTGACGGGTGTTATCTATCCCTTGTTCGTGACCGCCGTGGGGCAGCTCGTATTTCCTGATCAAGCGCACGGAAGCCTGATTTATGAAGGCGACCGCCTCGTCGGATCCGCACTCGTGGGTCAACCGTTCGATGATCCGCGATATTTTTGGAGCCGGGTGTCTGCCACGAGTCCCATGCCATACAACGCCGCTGCCTCCAGCGGTTCGAATCTGGGACCGACGGAGCCAAAATTAGCCGCTGCTCTCAAGAGCCGCGTGGATGCACTCAAACAGGCGGACCCGGACAACGACAATCCGGTCCCTGTCGATCTGATCACGGCCTCCGGCAGCGGGCTCGACCCACACATCAGCCCGGCGGCCGCTGAGTATCAGGTGGGACGGGTTGCGAAGGCGCGCGGTATCAGCCCGGACACGGTTCACGGCCTGGTCCAAAAAGCGATTGAAGGCCGCCAGCTCGGCTTGTTGGGCGAACCCTGCGTGAACGTGTTGCGTTTGAACTTGCAATTGGACCAAACGTCGAGCCAGAAAAATGTTGCGATACGCTGAAGACCGACTGAATGACCGCAAACAGAGACGCCTGGCCGTCTGGTGGCGAGCTTTTCGCCGTTGGCTGCTGACCAATCCCGAAAACCCGCTGGTGTGGCATACAATACCGAAGTCACAACAGCCTGCTAATGGCGCTGGCACGGGCCTTCGCAAACATGAGCGACGTGCGTCCAAACCCCGATGAATTGCTGGCCCAAGTCGAGGCGCAAGAATCAGCGCGCCGCCTGGGCACGCTGAAGATTTTTTTCGGATACGCGGCCGGCGTCGGCAAGACCTACGCCATGCTGGAAAATGCTCACGCCGCCAAGGCGGCCGGCCGCGAAGTCGTCGTGGGATACATCGAACCCCACGCGCGCCCCGAAACCCAAGCGCTCACGAGCGGCTTGGAAGCTTTGCCGGCCAATCAGATCGAGCATCGCGGCACGGTGCTGCGCGAGTTCGACGTCGATGGGGCCCTGGCCCGCCGTCCGGAGTTGCTGCTGGTCGACGAATTGGCGCATACCAATGTTCATGGGTCGAGGCACTCCAAGCGCTGGCAAGACGTCGAAGAGCTGCTGGCCGCCGGCGTGAACGTTTGGACCACGCTCAATGTCCAGCACATCGAAAGTCTGAATGACGTGGTGGGCCAGGTCACTGGCATCGTGGTGCGCGAGACGATTCCGGACAGCGTGTTCGAGGCTGCGGCCGAGCTGGAGCTGGTCGATCTTCCGCCGGATGAGTTGCTCGCGCGATTGCAGGCCGGAAAAGTCTACATCCCCGAGCAAGCACAGCGAGCGATCCAGCACTTTTTTCAGAAGCCGAACCTGAGCGCGTTGCGCGAGCTGTCCATGCGTCAGGCGGCGCGCCGCGTGCACACCGAAGTGGAAAGCGCGCGTCGGCAAAAGGCGGCGCAGCAGCCCTGGGCAACCGCCGATCGGCTCCTGGTGTGTGTGGGCCCAAGCCCGACCACGGCGCGCGTGATTCGCACGGCCAAACGCATGGCCGCGGCGCTCGATGCGCCGTGGCTCGCCCTTTCCGTGGACGTTGCCGGCCGAACGCTCAGCAGCCTCACCAAAAGCCGCGTTGCCGATCACTTTCGCCTGGCCGAGCGGCTCGGCGCGGAAACGGTCACGATTTCCGGACTGGATGTGGCCGGCTCGGTCCTCGACTATGCCCGCTCGCGCAACGTGACCAAGATTTTCATGGGCAAGACCACCCAAGTGCGCTGGGCGCGGCTGTTGTTTGGGAACGTGGTTGACGAGGTGCTCGAGCGCAGCGGCGATATCGACGTCTACGTCATCCATGGCGAGAAAGAGCCCGAGGCCAAACCACATGCGGTTGCGTTCCGCGAGGGAGTCGCGTGGCAGAATTATGCCGGAGCCGCCGGCGTAACCGCGGCCAGTGGCATTCTGGCCGCGGCACTTCGCGCTTTGCACGTGGCCGACGCCGAAGCCAATACGGTCATGCTCTTCTTGGCGGGCGTGGCTTGCGCCGCCTACCGCTTCGGGCGCGGGCCTGCCATCCTGGCGAGCATTCTGGCGGTGCTTGGGTTTGATTTCTTTTTCGTCCCGCCCGTGCATGCGTTCGCAGTGGCCGATGCGCAATACATCGTGACCTTCGGCGTGATGCTGGCCATCGGGCTGGTGATCAGCACGCTGACCTCGCGATTGCGCGCCCAGGTGGAAAGCACTCGCCTGCGCGAGCGTCGAACCGCCGCTCTGTACCAATTGGGAAAGCAGCTCAGCTCGCTTTACGGCGGGGTGTTTCTGGTGGCGGCTGCTGGCGACAAAATCGCCGAGATGACCGGCGGTGAAGTTGCCGTGTACCTGAGCCGGCCGGAAAAACTTCCGCAGCTCGTATTCGGCCACGAAACCTCCATCGCCAGCGACGCGATGAGCGTGCCAGTTGCCGAGTGGGTCTCCGGGCACGACCAAGTTGCCGGCGCTGGCACCAATACACTGCCTGGGGCGACAGCCGTGTTTCTTCCGCTGGTCGGATCGCAAAGAACCCTGGGCGCCATCGCCATCAAGACGGCCGAGATCGAGCGCCTGCACGAGCCTGAACAGCGCCGCCTGCTGGAAGCGTGCGCCAGCCAATTGGCTCTGGCCCTGGAACGCGATCAACTCGCGATCGAGGCCGCCGAAGCGCGCATCCAGGCCGAAGCCGAGCAAGTTCGCAGCACGCTATTAAGCAGCGTCTCCCACGATTTCAAAACTCCCCTGGCCGTCATCGCCGGAGCCAGCAGCAGCATGCTCGAGTCCGGTAATCTGAGCGACGCAAGCCGGCGCCAGCTCTTGCGCACCATTGTCGAAGAAGCCACTCGCCTGGACCGGCTACTTGAGAACATTCTGCAGATGTCGCGACTCGATGCCGGCGCGATCCAGCCCAACAAGCAGTGGCACGTCGTGGAAGAGGTTGTCGGAACTGCCTTGCAACGCACGCGAGATGAGCTCGCCGGACATGTCGTCGAGGTTCATGTTCCTTCGGACTTGCCGCTGGTGTCGGTCGATGGTTTGCTCATCGAACAGGTGCTGGTAAACCTGCTGGAAAACGCCAACCGTTACACACCCGCCGGCACGCGGATCGCCATCAGCGCCGCGGCCGACGGCGATTGGCTGCGGCTCTCGGTGAGCGACCAAGGGCCTGGCTTGCCGGCAGGGGCGGAGAAACGCGTGTTCGAAAAGTTTTATCGCGGGTCGTCGTCGGCCGATGGCAGCCGTGGCAGCGGTCTGGGTTTGGCCATTTGCCAGGCGATTGCCAAGGCACACGGCGGCAGCATCTCGGCGGCAAATGGACCTGGCGGCGCGGAGTTCACCTTGCGCCTGCCAGTCGGCAAGAACGCGCCGCGCGTCGTGGTAGAATAGATGAAATTCCTCGAACGGCGCGCTCCGCTCTATGCAGCCTGACAATGCCCTGGTTCTGGTAATTGAAGACGAGCGCGCCATACGGCGCTTCCTGCGCGCCTCGCTCACGGATGCGGGCTATCGACTCAACGAGGCGGCATCCGGCGACGAAGGGCTAAAGCTCGCCTCCAATCAGCCGCCCGACCTGGTGTTGCTCGATCTCGGCCTGCCGGACTTGGACGGCCAGGAAATCCTCAGCCGTTTGCGCGAGTGGTACACGGGCCCGATCATCGTTCTTTCGGCGCGCGATCAAGAACTGCAGAAGATCAAGGCGCTTGACCAAGGCGCCGACGATTACGTCACCAAACCGTTTAGCATCGGCGAACTGCTGGCCCGCATCCGCACGGCGCTGCGGCATTCTGCCGCCAACGGTTCCGATGACACTGCGTTGGCCAGCGGCGATTTGCACGTGGATCTGGCTGCCCGCGTGGTTCGCCGCGGCGGAAAGGAAATCCACCTGACGCCGCTGGAGTACAAATTGCTGACGACCTTGATGAAGCAGCCGGGCAAGGTGCTGACCCACCGCTATCTGCTGCGTGAAGTTTGGGGTCCGGACGATTCGCAGGAGAACCATTACCTGCGGGTGTTCGTGGCCAGCCTGCGTCGCAAGCTGGAGGACAGCCCCGCCGCGCCACGCTTCATTTTGACCGAGCAAGGAGTGGGCTACCGTTTCGCGGTCGAGTAGCCGAGACCTTCGCCGTCCAAAGTGGCACACGGCGACCATTAGCAGGCCAGCCAGCCGTGAAATAGCCGGTCGGCCCGAACCAGCGGAGATTTGCATCCGGCATCTTGGCTGGGTATGCTGTGGCTCTCATCTCGTTTGTCTAGGGTGCCGCTAGCCAAAACGCTGTCGCTCGTTTTCGCTTTCTCTTCCGGTATTCCCTGCGCTTTATTTGCAGACGAGGTGTCTCGATGGCTAGAGTCTTGCGGATCGCGCTTACTGCCCTGCTATTATTCGTCGTTGTGTCGCCGGCCGGGCTGAGAGCGGCCGACTATCTCGAATCCGTCAATGGCGACTTGTCTGGCAACGTCGCTGCGCCGACATCCCTGGGCACGCTAGGCGTGGGAGCCACTACGGTCTCCGCGACGTTTGGCGGCGGAGATTTCGATCTATTCAGTTTTATTCTCGGGCCCGGCACCCGTCTGAACTCGATCACGCTGGGCAGCTATAACGGGACCAGCTTTTCATTCACTGCGCTCGAAAGCGGCGGAACCTGGACGGCTGGACTTGGCGGGGCCGTCAATCCTGCCGTACTGCTTGGCTGGACGCACATCAGTGGCGGCCTGGTCGGCACCGACATACTCGACAATATGGGCGCGGCCAGTCCGGCAATCGGATTTACGCCACCACTTCTCGCCGGCACCTACACGATGGAAATCCAGGACACGGGCGGGGCCGTCTCAGGCAGCTTCACCCTGAACGTCGTGCCCGAACCCAGCACGTTCGTGCTGGCCGCACTGGCGCTGGTTGGGCTTTCCACATCGCAACTGAGACGCACGCGTCGCCAGGGATGTGCGAGCCGGATTTAGCCAGCCCGCGCCATTAACATGACACCGGCGCCGCTCCCTTGACCCTGCTACCTGCTCTTGCATCTGGTTGCTGTTCGCTTTGCCCTGGCACATAATCTTTCCCGAATCGGGCTACCGCTTCGCCCCGCCATCCACTGCCTTCATCGAGGAGGTTCGATCATGCGCAAGTTGCTCGCTGCCCTGTGTCTCGCGACGGTCTTGTTTGTGCCGCTGGTTGCAACCGCCGAGCCGCTGCCCGCCACTCCGCCCGATAGTGTCGGGCTTTCGAGCGCTTCGCTCGCTCAAGTCGATACGCTGCTGGAGTCGTACGTCAGCTCCGGCAAGTTGGCGGGTGTGCTGATGCTGGTCGTCCGCGACGGCAAAGTCGCGCATGTCGGGGCATTTGGCGACATGAACCTCGAGGACAAACAGGCGATGCGCCGCGACGCGATCTTTCGCATTTATTCGATGACGAAGCCCATCACGGGTGTGGCGCTCATGACTCTTTACGACGAACATCGCTTTGAGCTTGACGACCCAGTCGCCAAGTATCTGCCCGGCTTCGAGAAGCTCAAGGTGCACGGCGGCACGGATGGCGACAAGGTGAAGCTGGTCGATCTGAAGCGACCGATCACGATTCGAGACCTGATGCGGCATACGGCAGGCCTGGCGTATGGACTGTCGTCGGCGACGCCCGTCGACACCATGTACACGGACGCCAAGCTGCTCGATCGCACGAGGAATCTCGACAGTATGCTGGAGCGGCTGTTGCAGATTCCGCTGGCGGCTCAGCCCGGCGAAAAATGGATGTACAGCATCGCGGTCGACGTCCAGGGCAAGCTCATCGAAGCTCTCTCCAGCAAACCGCTCGACGAATTCTTTGCCGAGCGAATCTTCAAGCCGCTCGCCATGCAAGACACCGGATTCTTCGTGCCGGCCGACAAGCTCGCCCGCTTCACGGTTAACTACAACATGAAGGACGGGCATCTTTCGCCCATCGATGTCCCCAAAACCAGCCAATTCGCAGCCAAGCCCGTGCTTTTCTCAGGCGGAGGCGGCCTCGTTTCGACCGCCGACGATTATCTGCGTTTCGCGCAGATGATGCTCAATCGCGGCGAGCTCGACGGGAAGCGGATTCTCAAGCCTGAGACCGTCGATTTGATGACGCGCAATCACCTGGCCGACGAGCTCGTTCCCATTGGGCTGGCCACACGCACGATGGCCAACATGGGTTTCGGGTTGGACTTTGCGGTGCGGGTCAAGACGGGCAACGGAGAGCCGGCGGGATCTCTGGGGGAGTACGGCTGGGGCGGTGCGGCGAGCACGCAGTTTTTCGTCTCGCCGCGTGAGAAGCTAATTGCGATCGGCATGACGCAATTCATGCCCTCCACCCCCACTTACTTCCAGGAGGCCCGCGAGAAGTTGTACCAAGCGATCTTGGAACCCGTGGCGGCGAAGTAGGGCCGATTGGAACCAGGCCAGGGTGCAAATATACGGGCTGGTCGCGCTCAGCATGAGCCGGCCACGCCCTTAGGTGCAGGGAAACCTGGTTGCCCTAGCAATTGCGCAACCCACTGCCGACGTTTGGCTGCGCCTGTGAAAGGCTTGGGGTCCGAGCCGCGCGCGATGAATTGCCGGACGAAGAAATGCAGTACGTCGAGGCCCGCATGCGCTTTCGGTGTCGCGGCGAGCCGAAAGCAATTCGGCCCGCTGCGCGAATCAGGCGGTGACCATCTATTGCCCGTTACTTCGTCTTGAAGCGACGGCGACAGGCAACGATCGTGGCCATGCCGATTGCCAATAGGGCGACAGAAGTGGGCTCAGGAATATCGCCACCCTGAAATCCCGGCTCATCAAGTGACGTTCCGTATTGGAAGTAGGCACCGGCAATCAGGGCGTCGGGTTCGCCTACGAATCCACTCAGCTTGAATTGGACGGCGCTCTTAATGAGTCCAGTGCCCGTGATGCCGCCATTGCCAGTCAGCAAGTTGTCACCGGCTGTGGTAATCCCGTACTGGACACCGTCAGGGCTGGGCGGCGGCTCGAGATCGGGCCCAGGAAACAGGTCGCCGGAGCCGAAGATGGTCAGACCCGAGGAAGAGATGCCCTCATTGTTCGGGGGCACGGCAACGATGGAGTTCTTGTAAGCCCATTCACCGCCAACCACGCGGTCGCCCGGCGTGATGATAGTGTTGGTGCCGCCATCGTACACCTCATTCCCTACGGGGACCTTCGCCGAAATCGTGCCCAGCAGGGGATTGCCCACGATCTCGAAAAACACGCCCGTCAGAATGTCGGTGGGAACCAGGGCGTCAGAAAGAGAGGTGTTCGACAGGTCGACGACCAAGTCACTGCCCGACATCGAGAAAGTGACGCTGGCGGAGCGGCCGCCGTTCGTGAAGCTATAGGAGATGGGACCCGCGAATGCTGGCGCGCATAGAGCGCCTGCTGCCACAACAACCAGCGCGATGGAGGCCTTCACGAGCGTTCTCCTTGTTGAAAAATGCTAATCCAGGAGCAATTCCTTGGTTTGCACTCAGCAATCTAGTCGCTTCGATCTCCCTGTCAATGGGGGGAATGGTTACTCACCTAGTAGCTAGTCATAACTGGTGGGTAGGGACCATCTTGCGAAAAAAACTTTTTTCTCATTTTTTTTGCTGGGGTAAGAGAACCCGGTAGCACCGGCATAGAAACGAGCCTGAAGTGCCTACGTTCAGAGGGCTTTTGGCCGGCAGCGTCGGCCTTCCTTGGGGATGAAGGCCGGCGGATTTGGTGGATCGAAACTTTATCGCGGGGTGGAGACGCTCAGAAGGTTCGAGTAGGCAGAATTGCCTCCATCATTGAAGGCGCGCACTCGATAGATATAGGTCTTCCGTCCGCTAACGCTCGTATCCGTGAAACTAGTGGCGTTCGAGCTGGCAGTCCCCACGACCGACCAACTCTTACCGCCGTTGGAAGAGCGCTCAACGGTAAATCCCGTTTCGTTGACTGAATTGTCCGTCCATTTGAGCGCTACCTGCCTGGAGGCCACCGAGGTTGCGGCCAGCCCCGAGGGAGCCAGCGGAGCGACGGGCGCCGCTTGTGTGGTGGCGCTCGCACTTGCGCTCGCAAGCGAGTCACCTCCGCTGTTGAAGGCGACGACGCGGTACAAATACGTCGTCGAGGGAGCAAGCCCCGTGTTTTGGTATGAGGTCACCTTGGCTCCCACGGTCGCGATCAACGTCCAAGTCGCGCCGCCATCGGTCGAGCGTTGCACTTTAAATCCGCTCTCACCGGGAACATCGTTCCAGCCGACGTTTACTTGCTTCGAAGATACGGCCGTTGCCGATAAACCGACCGGCGACTGGGGCGCGAGCGTGGCCTGCGCCTGGTTCGAGTAATCCGATGACTGAAGTGAGTCGCCGGCGCTCACTCGATAGAAGTAGGTGCCCCCCGCGACCACGTTCACGTCAGTAAAGCTCGTGCTGTTTGCCGCAAGACTTGCCACAATCGTCCAGTTGACCCCATCCACGCTGCGGGCAACGTTGTAGACGGTTTCATTCGTTGCATTGTCAGTCCAGTTCAATGCAACCTGCCCGGAGCCTACCGTGGCGGTCAGATTGGTGGGCGTGTTGATCACGGTGCCGCCGGCCGGCGCTATGATCGTGCCACCCACGGTGTATTGCCCCACGTCGCCATAATGTCCGTGCGAGCCTACCACGAGATAGTATGTCCCCGCCGAAACAGTCGTGGTAATGGACGCGCCGAAGCTATCCGAGGGATCGGCGGACGCGATCAGCGTTCCAGTGGCATCGCGCAATTCAAGGCGAGCATCGAGATCGTTGATGCCGCTGGGGACCTGGGTCCACAGGTTGATCTGGCCAGCGTCCGTGCGGAACGAGAAGTAATCGACGTCGCTGGTTTGTTCAATGATTCCTGACCCGCTTAGCTGATTCCCGTTCACGGCCAGCGCGGTCGCGTTGACCACGGCATTGCCATGATCGTCAGGTCGGTAGCCGAATCCATTCGTGCTGCGGGAAATGAGCAGCATGTCGTCCTGATAACTGATTGAAGAAGTCGTCGTGCCATACCACCACAGTCCACGAGTGGCGTTGTAGCTATTGCCCATGATGGGCGCGGTGCCGTCTCCCGGTCCGGTGTAATACGTCGCCACAAAATTGCCGTTGGCGTCGTACAAGCTTTGGTGCTGCAGCCCAAAGGCGTGTCCGGCTTCGTGCGAAACCGCTTCGGCAGTGTACTTGGCGAATCCGCTGGACAAGTTCTGCGAGAAGACGTACGACACGTTCACGACATTGCTCGTGAAGCTATTGGTGTACGATACGCCCCCGTAACGCCCGCCCGTCCAAGCTCCATCTCCTCCGATTGCGATCCGCTCGGCGACGCCGTTGGCAAAACTACTCGGCTCGACCGTCGTGACATTGATATTGAACGGCGAGTAATCTTCGGACACCTGTTTCCAGATCGATTGAATCGATGCCAGCTCACCATCGCTGAACGTGGTCGGATCTCCGTCCTGATCATACGCAGGCGCGGTTACGTTGCTATACGTTCCCCAGGTGGACTCGAAATCCCCGTTGAAGTCCAAATAAAGGGATGCATGCGCGCCTGGCAGGCTATTGAGCGCGGGGACACTCGAAAGCGAATAGGTTTGCCCGGCCAGAGGCGTGGCGGTTGCACCTTGACTGAGGGCGGGAACCATGCCGAATTCCGGCACAAAATCGCTCTGAAAATCCGATCTCAGCTCGGTCGCCAACGAACTTGCGAGGTGAGCGCGGATGCTGATCAGTCCATCGACCGTGTCGTGGCTGTCAAGCGACATGCCATGCAAATAGATTCGATCCTCCAACGGCTCGAAGCGGAGGCGGACAAACTTCTTGGTTGCGGACGGGGGGGCGCAGCGTGCGGCCATGGCGACACCTCTGGGCTGAGATGGTCTGTGAAGAGCGTGTCCGACTTAACGTCTCGCTGACCGCACACCGGCGACTTATGAACTGCGCCGCGGCAGCATTGGATCAGCCCACAGCACTGTGTCGAACTCGGCTCGGGTTGACCCGATCTAGCACGTGACTACGTGCCTGCCCAAAATGAAAACTATGCCAGCTTTGGTTGGAGTCAAACTGGCGCGGCGCGGGCAGCTCGAAATAAATCCGGAGCCCTGCCTGTTGTGCCGTGCGAGTGACCTGTCGGCACAGCATTCACGCTAGGATTTCGGCCAAATGGGCCGTAGCCGCGGGATCAGCGGAGAATTGCTGGTCAGGCGTTTGCGACAATGTGGCGTTTGTGGCAACCGTCGCTTTATGAACACGTGTTCGATCTGCCGGTAATGGGCCACTTGCCCTCGTACGTCGTGCGTCCAAGTCCACGTAACACGCCGCAACCGGACAGAAACACTGAAAGATTGGCCGCATGTTTTGCCGGCGTTTTGAGAAGTGACCTGGTGAATGCCAAGGGCCTTTTACGGCCAGGCTACGGGGCTATCGGCGCTTGCGTGCGACGCTTGGCCGAGATTAGCATCGAATGGCTGCACCCTTCTGCCATTTCTTCGAAAACGCTGGTTTGCGCCGGCGGCATCTTCCATGTGGAAACAGCTAGCCAAGCTCTGGGGACGATCACGCGACGGTCGCGATCAAGTTCAAGCCCATATGACGTTCGGTCAAACGTCATTCGGTCGCACCATGACGCGCACCCGGCTGTTACTCAAAAAACAGCTCTGGATATGGCCCATCGTGGCGGTCGTGTTGCTGGCGATCGTCGGATACGCGGTCAGCAGCTCAATCCATCAAACGATGGAAAGCAATCTGCGTTCCGAGCTCGATACGCTGCTGACCGTCGAACGCTCGATGCTCGAGAAATGGTTCAAGGTCCAAGAATCGAGTGCGCTGACGCTGGCTAACAACCAGGAGATTCGCAAGACGGTGACTCAGCTTTTAGCGGCCGATGTCGACTCGGCATCCAATTCCGATGCGGTCACAACCGATCAGGCTGAGTTGCAAAAGCGGCTTGCGAAAGAACTGGAGCCCGGCATTTCGGCCCACGATTTTGTCGCATTCTTTGTGGCTGATAAGCGCTTGCGCATCGTGGGGTCGTCGGCCATCGAACTCATCGGTAAGACGGTGCCTCAGTATGAGAGCTTCCTGG
Source organism: Pirellulales bacterium (assembly GCA_035496575.1). Lineage (GTDB taxonomy): Bacteria > Planctomycetota > Planctomycetia > Pirellulales > PALSA-1355 > PALSA-1355. The sequence continues at coordinate 2,061 of DATJEN010000143.1, read as the reverse complement.
CGCGAACGCTTGATGGTAAGCCCACCGTATCGGCTCCCTTTCCCAGTGTGGTCGTCCTCAAGGACCGCATGGGGCGCGCGCGAACGGGAGCACCCACCATGTTTGTTTGCGCGCCGATTCGAGACGACAATTTGCAGGTGGTCGCCGTTCTTGCCCTGCGCATTCGCCCCGAGAAAGAATTCACCGATATTCTGCAGTTGGGCAGAATCGGACAGACGGGTGAAACCTATGCCGTCGATAAGAACGGCGTCATGGTTTCGAATAGCCGCTTCGATGAAGCTCTGATCCTGTTGGGTTTGTTGCCCGATGACGATGCGGCGGCTTCGATTCTGAACATTCAGGTGCGTGATCCGGGCGGCAACATAACCGAGGGCTTCCGGCCGGCTGTCCGCCGCCGCGACTTGCCGCTCACCAAGATCTGTGCGGCGGCCGTCAGTGGCACAAGCGGAATCACCATGGATTCCTACCGTGACTATCGAGGATCGCCCTCGGTGGGCGCCTGGACCTGGTTGCCCGAATACCAGATGGGGATCATCACCGAAGTGGATACGGCCGAAGCCTATCACCCGCTGACGATCCTGAAACGATCGTTCTACGTGATGTATGCCCTGCTTGGCCTGGGCGCCCTGGCGATCTTCGTGTTTACGTTGATCGTCGCGCGCCTTCAGCGTCAGGCCCAGAAAGCCGCGATCGAGGCCAAGCAATTGGGTCAGTATCGCTTGCTCGAGAAGATCGGCGCCGGCGCGATGGGCATTGTCTACAAGGGACAGCACGCGATGCTCAGGCGGCCCACCGCGATCAAGATGTTGGACGTCGATCGCGTCAACGAGGCCTCTATCCAGCGCTTTGAACGCGAGGTGCAAATCACCTGTAAGCTCAACAATCCGCATACGGTGGCGATCTATGACTACGGCCGCACACCCGAAGGCGTCTTCTACTATGCGATGGAGTACCTCGACGGAGTCAATCTTCAAACTCTCGTCGAACAGTACGGACCTCAGCCCGAGGGCCGCGTGGTGAGTATTCTGCGGCAGGTGTGCGCGTCGCTATACGAAGCGCATTCGTCAGGGCTTGTGCATCGCGACATCAAGCCGGCGAACATCATGCTCAATCGCCGCGGCGCCGAACCGGATGTCGTCAAGGTGCTCGACTTTGGCCTGGTCAAAGCCGTCGAGGACGGACAGGGCAGCCCAGGGTCTGAGAATGACATGTCGGGCACGCCGCTCTACATGTCGCCCGAGTCGATCCAGACTCCCGAGTCCGTGGATGCGTGCAGTGACTTGTATGCGGTGGGCGCCGTGGGGTATTTCTTGTTGACCGGACAAACGGCATTTAGCGCTCGCACGCTGGGCGAGTTGTGCCAACAACATCTCACGGCCATTCCCGATGCTCCATCGAGGCGATTGGGGCGGACCATATCGCCCGAACTGGAACACGCGATCCTGGCTTGCTTAGAGAAAAATCGGGCCAAGCGGCCGCAGACCGCCCGGGATTTGGGAGCCATGCTCGACCGCGTGGTGCAAAGCTGGTCGCTCGATGACGCGGAAGCGTGGTGGAGCCGACACGAGCGTGGGCAGCCGGCGAATGGCGGTCCGCTCGCGCAAGGCACGATGTCCGCGGCAACCGCGGCTGCGCCTCCTTCCTCCGCATCTGCACAGGGCCCCTCAGGCGGCTCGGCCGCTCACGCGGTGCAAACCGTGGCGCCCGGTTTGGATCGCACGACCGTTTTCACCTCGCCCGAAGACACGGACGCGTAGCAGGATCTATCGCGAGGGCGTGGTCGCCCCGGACTACCCAAGAGTTGTCAACTGCCGAACAGTACATCAACCCAATAGTTACTGGCCTGGTAGGATTGATTAGGAAGTCCGCTTGAGCCGTAGCGATAGAGTCCGCCGTTGACGGGCACATGCAACGATCCGTTCGTGAACGGGGAGGCAAAGTAGTTGCGGCTGACGGAATAGTGTCCGCTGTTCGTGTGATAGCTCACCACGTAGGTCGTGCCGGCGGTGATGGCGACTGGGCTGGAGAAGTTGGCCTGTTGCCATCCGCTGGCCGTTTCGT
>DATJEN010000142.1:0-49327 GCA_035496575.1 Pirellulales bacterium | reverse complement strand
CCTGGCTCGGCGCGGCCAAAACCGAATTCGCGCGGTGTCTAATCGAGGCAAGTCTTGCCCACCCAACGACCGGTGCCCCACGCTAAATGACTAATTTCCCCTCGCAATACGATGCGCCGGGTTACGACACGGTGATCATTGGCGCCGGCATGTCGGGCCTGGCAGCCGGCATCCGGCTGGCCTATTTCGGGCGGCGCGTGTGCATTCTCGAGAAGCACTCGACCGTGGGCGGCCTCAATTCGTTTTATCGCCTGGGCGGCCGCAATTTCGACGTCGGGCTGCACGCGGTGACCAACTATGTGCCGCGCGGCACGCGTAAGGGCCCGCTCGCGCGATTGCTCAAGCAATTGCGCTTTAGCTGGGACGATTTTTCGCTCGTTCCGCAGATCGGCTCGATGATCTCCTTTCCGGGAATCTCGCTAGGGTTCAACAACAACTTCGAGTACTTCCGCTCCGAAATTCACAAGTTCTTTCCGCGCGAGAAGGACAACTTTGCCAGGCTCACGGCGGCTGTCGCCGACTACGACGAGCTGGACCAGGCCGCGGGCCAGCAATCGGCCCGCGCGGTCGTCTCGGAATTTATCCGCGATCCGCTGCTCACGGACATGATCTTCTGCCCGCTGATGTTCTATGGCAATGCCCGCGAGCACGACATGGATTTCGCGCAGTTTTCGATCATGTTTCGCAGCATCTTCATGGAGGGTTTTGCGCGTCCGTGGGCCGGGGTGCGGCTGATCCTCAAGAATCTGGTGCGACGATTCAAGCAACTCGGTGGAGAGTTGCGGCTGCATAGCGGCGTCGAGCGCTTCGAGGTCGAGCACGACCGCGTGGCGGGCATCGTGCTCGAAGATGGCAGCCGGCTGGAGAGCCAGCGCGTGCTGTCCTCCGCGGGTCTGGTCGAGACCATGCGGCTATGCGAAGACGAGCAACCCGACGAGTTGCCCAGGGCAGGGCAACTATCGTTCGTGGAGAGCGTCTCGGTGCTGGACACCGAGCCGCGCGACTTGGGTTGCGATAAGACGATTCTGTTCTTCAACGACCACGAGCGCTTCGACTGGCGCAAGCCGGACGAGCTGGTGGATCTGCGCAGCGGGGTGGTGTGCTGCCCTAACAATTTCGCATACGACCAGCCGCTGGGCGAAGGATTGGTGCGCATCACCACCTTGGCCAATTTCGATCGCTGGCGGTCGCTTTCGGCCGATGCCTATCAGGCGGCCAAAAGCGCCTGCTATGAGCGGGTCATTGCCTCTGCTGTCCGCTTCATGGGCGATTTTCGATCGCGCGTCATCGCCAGAGATACGTTCACGCCCACCACGATCCGCCGCTACACGGGGCACGTGAACGGCGCGGTGTACGGCGCGCCCGACAAACGCTGGAGCGGCACCACGCACCTCAAAAACCTGTTTGTGTGCGGGACCGACCAGGGTTTTGTGGGCATTATCGGCGCCATGTTCAGCGGGATCATGATGGCCAATCGCCACCTGCTGCCGGTGGGCCAGGATGATTTCGAAACAGCCGGCATGGAAGCTCCTTAGGCGCGGGGTTCGTCATGCCAAAAGATTTTCTCGCAGGCGCGCGCGATCGCTACGACGTGATCGTCATCGGCAGCGGCCTGGCGGGCATGACGGCCGCCAACACGCTCGCGCGGGCCGGCCGCAGCGTGCTCTTGCTCGAGCAGCATTACAAGCTGGGTGGCATGGCCACCTGGTTCAAGCGCCCCGGCGGCCACATCTTCGATATTTCGCTGCACGGTTTTCCGGTGGGGATGGTCAAAAGCTGCCGCCGCTATTGGACCACCGAAATTGCCGACTCGATCGTGCAGCTCAAGAATATCCGCTTTGACAATCCGATGTTCTCGCTGACCACGACTTTCAACCGCGAGGACTTCACGCGCTTGCTCGTCGAGCGGTTTGCCGTGCCGGCCGAATCCGTGCAGGCATTTTTTGAGACCGCGCGCGGCATGAACTTCTACGACGACCAGTCCACCACCGTGGGCCAGCTCTTCGAGCGGTTCTTTCCCGGGCGCGAAGACGTGATCCGCCTGTTGATGGAGCCAATCACGTATGCCAATGGCTCGACGCTCGAGGATCCGGCCATCAGCTATGGCATCGTGTTCTCGAACTTCATGTCGAAAGGGGTCTTCACCTTTCAAGGTGGCACCGACCGGCTGATCAAGCTCATGCACGAGGAGCTCGAGCGCAGCGGCGTCGACGTGCGCATCCGCTGCGACGTAGAGAAAATTCTGGTGCGCGGTGGACGCGCGGCCGGAGTGCGCGTGGGCGGCCGGGAGATTTCGGCCTCGTCGGTCATCTCCAACTCAAACCTGAAAACGACCATCAATAAGTTGGTCGGTCCCGAACACTTTGACCCGACCTTTCGTGAAAACGCGAGCGCCGTGCGGCTGAACAACTCGAGCTGCCAGGTCTACATGGCGCTCAAGCCCGGCATTCATTTGGACGAATCGCTGGGCGACCTGCTGTTCAGCTCAACCGCGACCTTGTTCCGCACCGAGCTGTTGCTGTCGCGCGACGTCACCAGCCGCACCTACTCGTTCTACTATCCGCGCACCCGCCCGGGCTCGAACCGTTCGCTGATCGTGTCCAGCACCAACGCGCGATACGAGGATTGGGCCGCGCTTTCGCGCGAGGACTATGAGGCCAGCAAACGCGACCTGGTGGAAACAACGCTCGACGCACTGGGCAAATACGTGCCCAACCTGCGCGAGCTGCTGGACCATGCCGAGGCATCGACTCCGCTGACGTTTGAGCATTACACGCGCCATGCCGCCGGGGCGAGCTTTGGCACCAAGTTCGAGGGCTTGGCCGTCAGCCGAGCGATTCCCGAGCAAATCAGCGGCTTGTACCACGCCGGCAGCGTGGGCATCATCATGTCGGGCTGGCTGGGAGCGATGAACTATGGGGTGATCGTGGCCAACGACGTCGACTCTTGGCTGATGAAGAATGCGACTCGCGACGCTCCCGCGGTGCCGGTGCTCTCATGAGCCGCTCCGAGATTCTGGCCGCCATTCCGCACCGGCCCCCATTTCTGCTCGTTGACGAAATCGTCGAGCAGGATGAGCAGCGCATCCTGTGCCGCAAGACCTTCACACCCGACGAATGGTTTTTCGCGGGACATTACCCTGAGTATCCGGTGGTGCCGGGCGTTCTGCTATGCGAAGCCGCCATGCAAGCGGGCGCCGTGCTGCTCGCGCAACACCTAGACGCAACGGACGAACAGGTGCCCGTTGCCGCCCGCATGCAGGATGTGCGTTTCAAACGCATGGTGCGGCCTGGGGAGACGGTCGAAATTGCTGTCGAGATCACCGAGCGCGTATCGAAGGCCTGGTTCTTGTCCGCTCGGGTGAGTAGCGGAGGCAAGGCCGCCGTGACTTTTGAATTCGCTTGTACCCTAGCGCCCAAGGGCGAATAGCCGCCCCGGGTGTTTCTCTAGCCCAGAATCACGCATGCCGTTCGACTTTCTGCAACTTGCCGACAAGAGCGTGCTCGTGATGGGAGTGGCCAACCGCAAGAGCCTGGCCTACCACTGTGGCCAACTATTAACCGCGGCAGGAGCGCAGGTGATCTACAGCGTCCGCTCGGCGCAGCGCCGCGATCAGGTGGCCAAGCTGCTGCCGGCTGGCACATCCATTTGCGTGTGCGACGTCGAGCGCGAGCCGGATATTCAAGGCCTGGCCGCCGAGATCAAGTCGCTCGGAAAGCCGTTGGATGGCGTGCTGCATTCGATTGCCTTTGCGCCGTACTCGGGCGGAGTGCGTCCTTTCTTTGAGACGCCGAAAGCCGATTTCTTGCGCGCGATCGATATTTCGTGCTACTCTTTGGCCGCGGTTGCAGGCGCTTTGCGTGAAGCGCTCAGCCCCGATGCATCGATCGTGGCCACCTCGATCTCGACCACGCGCATGGCGAGCGAGAACTATGGCTACATGGCCCCCGTGAAGGCGGCCCTCGACTCGTCGCTCGTCTTTTTGGCCAAGGCGTTCAGCCAGTTCTCGCGCGTCCGATTCAACGCGGTTGCCCCAGGCCTGCTCAAAAGCTCGGCCTCGGCAGGCATTCCCGGGTACGTCGAATCCTATCTATATGCTGAGAAGCTCACGCTGCGGAGGCGCGCGGTGCAAACCGAAGAAGCTGCCGCGGTCGCGACATTCCTGCTCAGCCCACGCTCGAGCGGCATCAATGCGCAGACGATCGTGGTTGATGCGGGCATGTCGGTGAACTACTTCGACCGCGATATCATCGAGCGAGCGATGCGGCCGGACTGAGTGACTCATCCTGGCTACCGGCTGCTGCCGGTTCTTCACCGCGCGGTAGCATGCCCGAGGGTGTCGTTTGCCAGTCGACGGCCAGCATCAGCGTGTTGATGCCCGACCCGATGCCGAGCAGGGCGGCGTGTTCGCGCGGCAGCAGGTGGCCCTGTTCGACCCCCAGCGCCATGGTAACGGGCAGGGCCGCGGACCCGGTGTTACCCAACATTTGGAAGGTGGCAAAGTCGCGGGCTTCCGTGAGCGCAAGCGACTCGAGCAACAGCTTGCGATGAGCTGCCCCGACCTGGTGGCAGAAAGTCTTATCGATATCGTCGCGCGACCAGCCGGCATCGCCCAGAAAATCGTCGAAGGTCGCGATACCGGCGGCAACTCCTTCCTGCATCAATCGCATGGAATCCGTGTTCATCAGCGGCTGCATGCCGCCGGCGACCGCCTCGTCGCGCCCGCTGTGGCACAAATCGTGGCCACTTGAGTGCGCGCGGCCCGTGGCGGCGAGCAAGCGGTTGCCCGTTCGGCTTCGCTCGAGGCTCGTGAGCACGACCGCGGCGCTGGCCGAACCGATCGTCAACGATGCGAGCGCCGATTTGACGCTTTCGCGCGTCAGGCTGTGGTCGGCATTGAGAGCGGCAATCGTGGTCTCGACCAATTGCCGGCTGGTTTCACTGCCCACCACGATTCCCGCTTCGATCTGGCCCAGCTCGATCATGTTGGCGAGCTGGACGATGCCGTTCAGGATGCCCAGGCAGGCGTTGGAGACGTCGTAGGCCAAAACGCGCTCGGCGAGTCCCAGGCGGTGATGAACGCCGCAGGCGGTGGCCGGCTCCAAGTAGTCGCGGCAGACGGAGGCATGCACGAGCGCCCCGATTTCAGCGGGCTCGACGTGTGCGATTTGCAAAGCCTTGGCGGCAGTCGAGGCGCTAATTTCGCCGGGCAGCATTGCAGCCGGCCAGAACCGCCGCTCGCGGATGCCGGTCATCAACTCGAGCCGCCCCTCGGGTAGTCTCAATCGCTCATACAGCGGCGCAAGGCGGCGCTCGATCTCGCCGGAGGTGACCGTTTCCTCGGGCAGTTGATAGGCCAGGGCCTCGATGCAAACTCGGTTGTACTTCATGGGAGCGTATCGGGGCCGCGGGACCAAAAAGGCCGGTAGCATTCAGCTTAGGTTTGTTGCGCGCAGGGGTAAACCCACCATTCAGACCAGCGGCCGACCTGGCGCGCGGCCGTTTCACCGCCCACGATATGGTGCTAGCGAAAAGCGGGCGATCCAAAATACGGCAAACTCTTGTAATCTCTCGCGCGGGGCATAAACTCCCGGGCGACTTGCATTCCCCATCGGGGAGAACCACGGCAGGACGCCGTAAGGAGAATGAGACCGAATCGTGAGAACGCTCTGCCGTTGCATCCCGTCCAAAGGATGACACGCGCAAAGAAAAGGACGTCTTGAGCAGTCGGCACTAGGGACAGTGCTTGCCTTCACTGGGCTCGACTTCACTGGTCTTTAGCTGGCTCTGTATTGAGCGGCCACGAGCACCCTTGGATGGGTGTATCGCAACTTTCTTTGCTCACCTCTTTGGGCTGGAACGTCGGCGCGTACCTGGCCATTCGGTCTGGCGACCCGTTGTTCTAACGCGACAAGGAAATGTTGCGAAAGGAGTGCAATGATGCGATCGAAGCCGTTGATTGGACTAAATGCCGATTACCGCGCCTCCAAGAAGGACGCCCCAGCCTTCACCTTCGTGTGTGCGGGTTATTACGATTCCATTGTCGAAGCGGGCGGCATCCCCATGATTTTGCCGCCGCTGGCCGACGATGCTGATCTGAACCGGCTCATTGATCTTGTCGACGGAATGGTGATGGTTGGCGGAGCCGACCTCGACCCGCGCCGCGACGGATACATGCTGCATCCCAGCGTGCGGGCGCTTGATGAGCGGCGCGAGGAATTCGATCGTCGCCTGATGCGCATCATTGCCAAACGTCGCGTGCCCGTGTTCGGCATTGGCGTGGGCATGCAGCTATTGAACGTGTCGCAAGGCGGGACGTTGCTGTTGCACATTCCCGAGGACATGCCCAAGGCTCTGCCGCATAAGGACCCGCTCGATCCGGCCCATCGCCACGGCCTGGAGGTCGTGCCGGGTTCGCTGATGGAGCGCGTGTACGGCGACGGCGAAATCCGCGTCAACAGCGTGCACCACATGGCCATCGACGACGTCGCGCCTGGATTCATGGTGACGGCCCGCTGTCCAGACGGCGTCACCGAAGCGATCGAAAGCACCACCGACTGGCTGGCCTTTGGCACCCAGTTTCATCCAGAGAGCGAATCGGCATCCGCCCTGGATCTGCGAATATTTGAGGAATTTTTGACCGGAATCACGGGCGAAGTGCCCGAGATGAAGCTCGTCGCTTAGCCGCCCGCTCCTCCTGGGCGGACCTCAACGGCGAACCGACACTTTTGGCACGGCAGGGCCCGCGGTTGCGAGGCGCTACGGATTCTCGTCGGATCCGTGGCGCCTCTTTTTTTATTTGGGCGACGCGGGTTGCCTAGGTCGGCGCCGGGGCGACCTGCTAACAAATCCGCTACTTTCGGCACCGTTGCGCGCTGGATGCCCGTTAGCGAAACATTTTCGCCTGTGCGCTCTAGAGAAACTCGGGCGTGCATGCCGATTAGAAAAACCACTCGGGCGTGCGCAAGTTCGAGTCGGATACGCCGTCAACCTGGCTTCTTCGTAGACAATCCTGAATCCTTCCCTATGCAAGCAGCCACACCGCATTTCCTGTTGTTTTCTGAATCCCGCCGCGACCGTGACCTGCGTCAATGGCGTTTTGTTCTGCAGCCCATCGAAGGTGGCGAGCATCTCGAAGCCGCCGATGCCGAGCCCGAGGCGCAGGGGGAGCGATTGGAGCTATTGGCCGTGGTGCGTGGGCTCGAGGCCCTGGAGCAGCCATCTCGCGTGACGCTGGTCACGCCCAGCAAGTACGTTAACCGGGGACTGACGTACGGCTTGCAAGAATGGCGCGCCAACGACTGGCAATGGGAGTTGTTCGGCGAGATGGTGCCGGTGAAGAACCGCGACCTGTGGCAACGGATCGACCGAGCGCTCTCGTTCCACCAACTTGAGTGCCGCACCTGGCGATTCGATCTGCCACACAAGCCACTAGCTGAACCGCATGCGACGCGCAGCAACACGCGCGGCCCACGTCGGCCCGCGCTGAGGAAGTGGCTCTCGTCCGGCCTGCGGCGACGGTGGTTGGCGTGCGAGCGGTGGTGCGCCGGGCGGCGACAGGCCGCGGCCTCATTTGCGGGTCAATGCGGCATGCGAATTTTTCCTCTGCCTTGGCTGGGATAGCTCGCGGCGCAGTGGGGAAACGCCTTGAAGGAGGCGAAAAACGCCGGGGACTCGCGGATTTTGGTGCTGGACGCGCTGGGTTTTGCTTTCGACAATCAATGAGGCACTTGCGATGACCATGCGGACCACGGTCGATCTGGAAAAATTCGCGCCAATTTTGGACGGCCGGCACGAAAATCCCTTCGAGGTTCTCGGTCCTCACGAGGTCAGCAATGCCGGGCGCACGGCGATTTCGGTGCGGGCCTATTTGCCCGGGTCAAGCCAGGCTTGGGTCGTGGACCCCAGCCACAGCCGCCCGCAAGTAATGCGGCGAATCCATCCGGCCGGGCTGTACGAAGCCATTTGCCCGCTCCCGAATAATGGGGCGACGAAGGCGTCCAAGAACCATTACTTGCTCCGCGTCGCCGACTCGCAGGGTTCTCAAAGCACCATGCACGACCCTTATGCCTTTCCGCCGTTGCTGACGGATTTCGACCTGCACCTGTTGGCCGAAGGCAGGCATTGGACCAGCTACCGCAAGCTGGGCGCGCAGATTCGTTCGGTGGACGGCATCCGCGGAGTCAATTTCGCCGTTTGGGCGCCAAATGCCACGGGCGTGAGCGTGATTGGCGACTTCAACGGTTGGAATCCTGCGCGGCACCCGATGCGCAAGCACATTCCCAGCGGCATCTGGGAATTGTTCGTGCCGGGGCTGGCCGACGGGGCGATTTACAAGTTTCACGTGCGCCATCGCGACGCCGCGTTCGAGAAAGCCGACCCCTATGGCTTCGCGGCCGAGCTGCCGCCGCGCACCGCTTCAAAAATCGCGGACCTGTCGCGCTATCAATGGAACGATGCCAACTGGATGTCGAGCCGGCGGCAAAACAACGCGCTCGACGCGCCGATTTCCATCTACGAAGTGCACCTGGGCAGTTGGAAACGGCCCGGCGACAATCCGGGCGGCTGGCTGAACTACCGCGAGCTAGCGCATCAGCTTGTCGCGTACTGCCGCGAGATGGGCTACACGCATCTCGAGCTCATGCCCATCAGCGAGCACCCGTTTTCGGGCAGTTGGGGCTATCAGACGGTGGGCTATTACGCGGTCACCAGCCGCTATGGCACGCCCGACGACTTCATGTACTTCGTCGATTACTGCCACCAGAACAACATTGGCGTGTTTCTGGATTGGGTGCCGGCCCACTTCCCGCGCGACGCGCACGGGCTGCGGCTGTTCGATGGCACGCACTTATATGAGCATGCCGATCCGCGGCAAGGCGAGCATCCCGATTGGGGCACGCTGATCTTCAATTATTCGCGCAACGAAGTTCGCAACTTCCTGACCTCCAACGGATTGTTCTGGATGGATCAGTATCACATCGACGGGCTGCGCGTGGACGCCGTGGCCTCGATGATCTATCTGGACTACAGCCGCGGGCCTGGGCAGTGGATCCCCAACGAGTTCGGCGGCCGCGAAAACCTGGGCGCGATCAGCTTCCTCAAAGAATTCAACGTGCAGGCGCACTTGCAGCACCCCGGCGTATTAACCATCGCCGAAGAGTCGACGGCATTCACCGGCGTCTCGCGCCCCACTTATCTGGGCGGATTGGGTTTCAGCCTCAAGTGGAACATGGGCTGGATGAACGACACGCTGCGATACATGCGGCACGATCCGGTCCACCGCAAGTATCACCACGACGAGCTGACCTTCAGCCTGATTTATGCATTCACCGAGAATTTCGTGCTGCCCTTCTCGCACGACGAAGTGGTGCACGGCAAAGGTTCGCTGCTCGACCAGGTGCCCGGCGACTTATGGCAGAAATTCGCAAACCTGCGACTGCTGTACGCGTATATGTTCGCTCATCCGGGCAAGAAGCTGCAGTTCATGGGCTGCGAGTTTGGCCAATGGAACGAGTGGAATCACGATTCGAGCCTGCAATGGGACTTGATGCAGTGGTCGAGCCACCAGGGTCTGCAGAAGTTCGTGGCTGACTTGAACCGAACGTATCGTCGCGAGCCGGCGCTATATGAGATCGACTTCGACTTTTCTGGATTCGAGTGGATCGACTGCCACAACTACGAGCAGAGCACGCTGGCCTTCGTTCGCCGCGCGAAAGACCCAAGCGACTTTCTGGTCATCGGCTGCAACTTTACGCCCTGCCCGCGGACGCTGCATCGGCTGGGAGTGCCGGAGCTGTGTTGGTACGAGGAGATTCTGAACAGCGACTCGGTGTACTACGGGGGGAGCAACGTGGGCAATGGCGCCGGCCGGATGGCCGAACCCCTGCCTTGGGACGGCCGGCCCTATTCCATCCCGATTTCGCTGCCGCCGCTGGGCGTGGTAATCATGAAGCCGCGGCGGTAGGCCAGCGGCCGCGATTTAGAAGTCCGCTGCACGATTTAAGGCAGCGCTGGCCACCGCATCGATGCATCGAGTGGTCGGCACGAGACTTCCATTCCGTCAGTCGTGAAGTCGCGCGGACCAGACGGCTGTCATATAGCCGCAGACGTCGTTATGTACCACGCGATGGCAATTCACTGGCTTCCGGCGACGCTCTCGGCGGTTGTCTTTCCGATGCAATACAACCTCGCTGACGTGCGGATGAGCAGTTTATCGTCGATGATCACAGGCGTTGCCATGCCCATGTCGTCGTCGGCCAGAGCGTTCTGGTAGAGAACCTCGAAATCAGGACCAGCCTTAATCGCGAAGGTCTCGCCGTTCTCGTTGAGGCAGAAGATCTTGTTGTCGTATGTCCACGGCGAACTAGTAAACCCGCCGACGGGAATTCGCTTCCTCTCGTAAACGGCTTCGCCTGTCTTGGCGTCATAGCAACTCATCAATCCTCGATCGAACAGCATGTACAGCTTATCGTCGATGATGAGCGGAGTTGGATGGTAGGGAGCAATCTTGGAGGACCAGGCGAGGAATTCGCTCTTCGGTTTACCTGCAACGGGAGAAATATCGCCCGCGGCGCCCGGCCGAACGGCGTACGTTCTGTTCTCGCCGAACGCCACGTGTCCCGAGGTGACGTAGAGCAGCCCGAACTTTTCAAACGGGCGAGGGACGGCGACGGCTGACTTGCCTTCGACTTTCCACAGCTCCTTGCCATTCAAGTCGTAGGACTGCGCAAACTTGCGTCCATTGACAATGATCTCCGTCCGCAGCGGATTCTCCCACACAAATGGAGTCGAAAAATTGGAATGCGCATCGCGCGCCGTCTTCCAGATCTCCTTGCCGGTGTGCTTGTCGAGGGCGGCTATCCACGCGTCCTCTTCATTGTCATTGACGATGTAGACACGGTCCTGGTGAAGGATGGGAGACATCGATGTTCCCCATCCGTACTGAGTGTTGCGTGGCGAGATGTCGTACTTCCAGATCAGCTTCCCGTCCATGTCGTAGCAGAACAGGCCGAGGTTGCCGAAGAGAGCGTAGACATGCTCGCCGTCCGTGGCGGGCGTTTCGGAAGCCAACGTGTTCTTGATATGGTGCGGCTTGGCAGGAACGCCTTGATGGGCCACCTGCTCCCAGACCACATTTCCGCTGGCCAGATCGATGCAGAACACCTTGTAAAGGTGATCGTGCGTTTCGCGCGGATACTTATTGGCATCAACGTCTTCAAGATATAGCCCCTTGCGTGCCTCGGGCTCTTTGCCCGTGCTGACGCAAGTCGTCAGGAAGATCCGTTGCCCCCAGACGACAGGCGAAGACCAACCTCTTCCGGGAAGGTCGCGCTTCCAAGCGACATTCTCCGTTGCCGACCATCGCGTCGGCGGATGGACCTTCGAGCCAGCCGCCGGGTGGCGCCCCAGGAGAAACTCTGGGGAATTCGTCTCAGCCCAACCGACACCTGGACCGAATGCGACAATCGAAATCAACAGGGCAGGCCGCAAAGCGCGAAACATGGTTCACCCTCACAGATTTCGGGGAATGACCGGCAAACAGCATAACACGGCGCTGATGGGGGCGTGCCATTATTGCCCATGCCCGCTCCTCGGCCGATCGACCCTTGCGGTCCGACATTGTAGAAGCCGACGTGCCTGAAAATCAGCGTTTTGCCGCCGAAAACCGCACTCTTCGCGGGAGGCACTTTTCGATTTAGAAGTCCGAATCGTCGGGCGGCATGTCTCCGCCCCCGCGCCGCGCGGTGCGCGAATCGGCCGGACGCACCCAGTGCACGTCGGCAGCGCGGTTCAGATCGTCGAGCCACGCCAAATACACGTCGCGGCGCTGCTCCGTCGCGACATTCATGTATCGCGTGGGCGGTTCGGCCGCAAAATCCGTGCGCAGCTCGTCAGCCGGCCGGTCGAACTCCACCAGGCGTACGACATACACCATGTTTTCAGGCTCGTTCATCGCCACGCCGAGCTGGCCGGGCGTTAGCCCGAACACGGTTTCCATGAACTCCTGGCCGGGGCGGTCCACGCCATCCACTTCGCTGATTCGCGGCTGGCCGCCCGACAAATCAAACGGCACGCTCCCGACTGTGAGCCAACTGAAGGGTTTGGTCTCGATCACCTTTAGTTCGCCCTGATTGGCGAAGGTTTCGGACATCGGCTTGCCCGCTGCGCGTGCCTGGCCGGCGAGCTCTTCCGCGCGCTTGCGCGCCAGCTCCCGGGCTCGAATCGTCTTCCAGGCCAAAACCACCTGCTCGCGCGCTTGCTCCAGCGTGGGCACGTAGGCTGCCTTTTCTTCCGTCTTCCAAAACAGGAATTCATTGCCCTCGCCATCAGTCCCCGTTTCGGGCTTGTAGGTGACAAAAGAATCCGAGAAGGCGAAATCGGCGAACGGCACCGCGCGGAAATCGAACTGGCCGCGCCGCACCGCGCGCTGCACCTGTCCCAAATCGGTCGTGGCGGCTTCGCGTGAGCTGACCAGATTCAAGGCTTTGGCTTCAACGCCCTTATCTTTAGCCAATTGCTCGATGGGTAGGGGCGCGACGGGCTTGGGAGTTTTGCTCGCGCTCTCCGCGTCGCGCTCGTCGGCGTGGTGCCGCATCGCCGCTTGCAGCTCTTCGAATATCGCGGTGATGCGGTCGCGCGCCTTGGTGCTCGCAATGCTGTCGCGAATCGTGTCTTTCACTTTTTCCAGCGGCTCGTACTTGATTTCCTCGGGCTTGGCGGCCGCGTCGCCCGCGGGCGGCTGGTCGGCGGCTGGCGCGGGTTTTTCCGATCCGGTCGCGTCGGCGGCTGGCTCGGCCTGCGACTGGTTTGTCGCCGCGGCCGGCTGGTCGGCGGCGGGTTGTTCGGCGGGCTTGTCCGCGGCACCATTGGCGTTGTCCTGCGCACTGACCAGGCGAAATCTCGATCGCGTGGCGCCGGCTTGGGGCGCGGCGTCCTGTGGCTTCGACGTTGGTTCTGCCGCATCCTGCGCCGGCTTGTCGTCGGCCGGCTTGTCGATCGCTTGTGGTTCCGCTTCGTCGCTGGACTTTTTCGTATCCGACTCATCCTCCTTCGCTTCGTCGCTGGGCTTTTCCGAATCGGCCGGCAGCTCCACGGCACGGAACTGGGCCTTATTCTTCTCGTAATACTCAGCGATTTCGGCGTCGGTTATTTGCGGCTTGACCTCGTCTTTGAATTTGGCGAAATCCGCTTTGAAATACTGGAAGCTGGCGCGCTTAGGCTCCTTGAAGCCAGGCTCGCTCGAGGCTGGATCGTCAAACTGGTTCTTGTATTTATCAAAGAACGCGCGTAGCTCGTCGGCCGTTGGCTCGGCGGTCACCTGCCCCAGGAAGCCGGAGACGGCCAGCGGCATGATCTCAGCCTTCACGCGGCGATTCAGGCGCTCGAAGTACTCGAATCGCTGCGCGGGCGGCACGTCGCGAATGCTCTGGAAAAAGAGCTGGGCCATTTTCGAGGCCAACATCTCCGTGCGCAACGCATCGAATAACCGTGCGACGCTCACGCGGCGGCGGTCGACCTGCAATTGAGCGATAATGTTCTGCAATTGCTCGCTGGAGATCGCGTCGTCGGTGATCTGCTTGATCAGGTCGTTAATCGCCCGATCGGTCACCACCATGCCCATTTTCTCGGCGCGCTTGGCGAGCACCAAGGTTTCGAGCGCCGCTGCCTCGCTGCCATACTCCTTGGTTCGTTCGGTGAGGAACTGCCGCCAGAACATATACAACTGATTGGCGGCCTGATTCTGCATGCGCGGATCGAGTTGCCCACGGCTCAGTTGCGTGAGCGTGGCTTGTTCGCAAACCAGCCTGAGGAAGCGATCAACCATATCCCGCGAGACACGCAAGCTTTCGAGCTGCATCTGCGTGAGGGCCCCATAGCTGGTCTCGACGACTACGGGATTCTCGATGCGGCCCGAGCGGCCCGACACGTACTTCATCACGGGGTCAAGAAACACGAAGGCGACCATGGCGGTAATGGCCACGATCGCCAGCAAGACGCGCTGATTGCGACGAAAAACAGAAAAGGGACTCGCCACGGCTGGTGTCCTTCAAAGAGCGATTGCGAGAGCTTGCGCGCACGCGGCTTGCGGCGCGACCAAAAGAGTTGCTCGGTCCGCCGCCACCTTGCGCGCCGAACCAGGCAGATTCTCCATTGATTGTAGGAACCGGGCATGGACGAACAAGACCAATCGGCGCAAGCACTTCGCTCGCGTGGTGGCGCTATTGTCGCGTGGTTGAAACGTTGTTCGGGGCAGCGAAGTCGGCGGCGTTTGAATGATCCGCTGCGAGCTCGTCAAAACGGTCGCAAAAGGCGCGTCCCGCACGGTCGGAAAAACCGCTTCCACCCGAGGTGCGTAGTGGCCTTAAGGGTCGGCCGGCTGGCCGCAGCTACGCTTGACAGTCGGGTCCGTAGAGTATTAATGAGAGGCGGTTCAGGCCCAGGCAGGACCCCGATTTTACGAGGTTTTGTGATCTAAGTTCATTTGTGAGCGTGAATTACGTCAGAATAAGATCCGTTTCTACATCACGGGCCATGAACCTGAGGCCAGGCAAAGTTCCGATCTGAATTCAGCATTTGAGAAGTGGCCAAAATGGCAAAACGTGCGGCAAAGGATGGCAATTCCCTGGTGATTGTTGAGTCGCCGGCCAAGGCACGGACGATCAGCAAATTGCTGGGGCGCGGTTTCACCGTCGAGGCGAGCATCGGCCACGTCCGCGACTTACCGCAAGGCGCGAAGCAGATCCCGGCAGAATTCAAGGGCGAGGACTGGGCGCACCTGGGCGTCAACGTCAATCAGGACTTCGATCCCGTCTACATCATCCCGCCCGGCAAAACGGCCCAGGTCCGCAAACTGAAGGGCCTGCTCAAGGACGCTAAAGACCTCTATCTCGCGACGGACGAAGACCGCGAGGGGGAGGCCATCAGTTGGCACTTGCACGAGCTGCTCAAGCCCAAGGTGCCGGTGCGTCGCCTGGTCTTTCACGAAATCACGAAAGAGGCGATCGAAGAGGCCCTGGCGAATACCCGGGACATCGACGACGACCTGGTGCGCGCTCAAGAAGCGCGTCGCATCATCGACCGGCTGTACGGTTATGAAGTTTCGCCGCTCTTGTGGCGCAAAGTTCGCCCGAAGCTTTCGGCGGGGCGCGTGCAAAGCGTGGCGGTGCGACTGATCGTCGAGCGCGAGCGACAGCGCATGGCGTTTCGTTCGGCCACCTATTGGGATTTGATCGGCTCATTTGCCAAGACAACCGCCGAGCAGTTTCAAGCCGAGCTGGTCTCGGTTGGCGGACGGCGGATTCCGGCCGGAAAAGATTTCGATCCGGCAACTGGCAAAATCAAAGACGCATCGCTGTTGCTGCTCGACGAGGCCGGCGCCCGCGACCTGGCAGCGCGGCTATCTCGCGCGGAGTTCCGCGTCGCCTCGCTCGACGACAAGCCGTTTACCTCGAAACCCTCTCCGCCCTTTACCACCAGCACGCTGCAGCAGGAAGCCAATCGCAAGTTGGGCTTCACAGCCAAGCGCACGATGCAAATTGCGCAAAGTCTGTATGAGACGGGGCACATTACCTACATGCGCACCGATTCGACAAACCTGGCCAAGGTAGCGGTCGATGCGGCGCGCGAGCTGGTCGCTTCGCAATATGGGAATGATTTTCTGCCCGCGCAAGCGCGGCTCTATCAGACCAAGGTCAAGAATGCTCAAGAGGCGCACGAAGCGATTCGGCCGGCCGGCCACCCCTTCGCTTTTCCAGAGGAATTGCGGGGCGAGCTCAACCACGACGAATTCCGGCTGTACGACTTGATCTGGAAGCGTACGGTCGCCAGCCAGATGTCCGATGCGCAGGGCCGGCGGATTACCGTGGCCATCGAAGGAGGCGACGCGCTGTTTCAAGTCGGTGGCAAGATCATCGACTTCGCCGGTTATCTGCGCGCCTACGTGGAAGGCAGCGACGACCCGCAAGGCGACCTTGCCGAACAAGACCGTGTGCTGCCCAACGTCGAGGTCGGCGAGCGCCTGACCTGCCAGGAGCTGGAGGCCAAGAGTCACACCACGCAGCCCCCCGCGCGGTTCAGCGAAGCGTCGCTTACCCGCGCGCTGGAGGAAATGGGCATCGGCCGCCCCAGCACGTATGCGTCGATTATCGACACGATTCTGGCACGAGAATATGTATTCAAGAAAGGCAACGCACTCGTGCCGACTTGGGTGGCGTTTGCCGTTTCCCAATTGCTGGCCGATCACCTGCCCAACCTGGTGGACTACAAGTTCACGGCGCAAATGGAAGACGACCTCGACGCGATTAGCCGCGGCGAGTCCGGTCAGCTCGACTACTTGCGCGGCTTTTACTTCGGCAACGGCAAGCCGGGTCTCAAAAAGCTGCTCGAGAACAAGAGCGAGGAAATCGACGCCCGCGACATCGGACGGATTTTGATCGGCCGCCCCGACGGGCAGGAGCCGATCTTCGTGCGCGTGGGCCGCTATGGTCCTTTCTTGGAACAGGGCGAGCGACGCGGCAGTCTGCCCGAAGAGACGCCTCCGGACGAGCTCGGGATTGATCGCGCCCTCGAGATTCTGGCGCAAGCCGCGCAAAGCGAAGAGCCGCTGGGTCACTGCCCGGAAACGGGGAAGCCGGTGTATTTGAAGGTCGGCCGCTTCGGGCCCTATGTGCAGCGAGGAAATTTAGAGGACGAAGAGAAGCCGAAAAACTCGTCGCTGCTCAAGGGAATGCGGCCCGACGACGTGACGCTGGAGGTGGCGTTAAAACTGCTGTCCTTGCCGCGCGAGCTGGGCACGCACCCTGAAAGTGGCAAATCGGTGGTTGCTCATAACGGGCGTTTTGGTCCGTATATCAAAAGCGGAGATGACACGCGTAGCTTGCCGGCGGGACTGTCGCCGATCGATGTCACGCTCGAACAAGCGCTGGAGCTTTTGGCACAACCCAAAGCGCAGCGGCGCGGATTCGGCGCTCCGAAGGAGCCGCTGCGGGTTTTTGATGAATCGCCGATCACAGGGCAGAAGATCCAACTGCTGGAAGGCCGCTATGGCTTGTATCTCAATGACGGCGTAACCAACGCCTCGCTTCCCAAGGGAATGGCGGCCGAGTCGCTCACCAAGGAAGAGGCTTTGGAACTTCTGGCCGCGCGCGCGGCCATGGGGCCGCCAAAGAAAGCATCTCGCCGCAAAAGCGCGTCGCGGGCGAAGGCCAAAGCTCCCGAGCAAAACGGCAAGACGCCCGCCGCAAAGAAAGGCACGAAGAAGCGCACGGCGGCCAAAAAGAGCTGACTGGCGCGGGACTAGGCCTTTTCCATCTTCGGCTCTGCTCCGTGCGCCAGCGCATAGGCCGTGGCGTGGCTGCGGCAATGCGAAATGCTGATCAGCATCTCGGTGATTCCAAGCTGCTCGACCACATCGCGAGCGCCACCCCGCAAGGCCACCGTCGGCCGGCCGCCCGGCTCGTTGCGAATTTCCATGTCGCGCCAGCTAATGCCGCGACGCCAGCCAGTGCCTAGTGCTTTGAGAATGGCCTCTTTAGCGGCCCAGCGGCCGGCGAAGTGCTGAGTGGCCAGCTTGCGGCTCTGGCAGTATTGAATTTCGTGCTTCGTGTACACGCGATTGATAAACAACTCACCGTGCCGCTCGATCATCTGCGCGATTCGCAGACATTCGATGATGTCGGTGCCGATGCCGAAGATATGTGACATGCCGTCGTTCCGCGGGCGTGACTCTAAACCTGTTTGCGGCGTACAAGGGCCAGCGCCGTACAAGCGGCGCCAGCCGAAGTTAGCACGACGTCCGCCGCAAACCAGCCGGGCCGCCCGCGCGCCTGGGCTGCAAGATAATCCGAAAACGCCGGCCGGCCGGGGGCATCTTGCGAAATGTCGACCACGTCGTGACGCGCAAGTTCCGCTTCGTACAGCCGCACCCGATGCCTATGGCCAATGTAGTCTTGCACAAGAACGGCCAGCAAGCCCCCGAGCGCCGCGGCTGCGACTGCGCTCGATGTTGATCTCCGGTTGCTGAAGCGAACCAGTCGCCCGATACCCAACCCAACCAGCGCGCCGACGGCCAATGGGAAGATCACCACGGGCGCGAAATGCTCTTGCTGGACCTGGAAGGCCAGCGACCCAATGCCCGCGCACCAGATCAGCCCTGCCAGGTAACCGATAAGATTCGAAGCCAGGCGAGCTGGTCCATGCCGATCCTCGGTTAGCTGTGGCTTGGAGATCGACACTGCCACCTCGCGCGCGCCGCTTAGGTTTGCAGACCGCACGCCTTCTTGGCGCGCACGAGCACCTCGCCCGCCTTGCGCCGGGCGCGCATAGCGCCGTCGGCCAGGATCTCGCGAACGTGTTCAGGGCGGGCAGCCAGCTCCGCGCGTCGGCTGCGCGCGTCGGCGAAATAGCGCTCAGCGACGTCGGCCAAGGCTTTTTTGACCTCGCCATAGCCGAACCCACCCCGTCGATACAGAGCCGCCATCGACTCGCGCTCGTGTTCATTGGCCAAGAGCGAATACAACTGAAACAGGTGATCGGTTAGCGGATCCTTGGGCTCCTCCATCGGGCGGGAATCGGTCGTGATCCGCATGATCTTTTTGCGCTGCGCCTTGGGTTCCTCGAAAATCTCGAGCGTGTTGTTGTAGCTCTTGGACATCTTCTCGCCGTCGGTGCCGGGCACTTTGGCCGAGTTGTCGAGCACCTTGGCCTTGGGCATGGTGAACACGGGGCCGAAGTTATGGTTGAAGCTGCCCGCCAGGTCGCGGCAGATCTCGATGTGTTGGATCTGGTCCTCGCCGACCGGCACCACCTCGGCGTCGTAAGCCAGGATGTCGGCGGCCATCAGGACGGGATAGGTGAACAGCCCCGCGTCAGCCGTTAGCCCTTTGGCTTTCTTGTCCTTGTAGGCATGGGAGCGCTCAAGCAGCCCCATGGGCGTGCCGGTCATCAGGATCCAGGACAGCTCGGACACTTCTGGAATATCGGACTGCACGAACAGCGTGGCACGCTTCGGATCAAGCCCGAGCGCTAGCAAATCAATGGCGGCATCGAGCGTATAAGACGCAAGCACATCGCGATCGCGAACGGTGGTCAGCGCGTGCAAGTTGGCGACGAAGTAATAGGCTTCGCCGGCGTCCTGCAAGTCGATGTATTGGCGAATGGCGCCGAAGTAATTGCCCCAGTGAGGCCGGCCAGTCGGTTGGATTCCAGAAAGAACGCGCATAGCGGGGCGGTGAATGCTAACTCGTGAATGAAAAAGCGCGGTCAATGCGCGGTGGGTTCACTCGGACAGTGCAAGTCGGGCTTGCCCAGGGACAACGTGCCCACGATATCACGAATGTTCGTAGCCCCCAACTCGGCCACGGCGGCAGGCAGTCCATCCAGTAGCGACATCGTGGCCTGGGGATTATAGAAGTTGGCCGTTCCAATCTGCACCGCGCTCGCGCCGGCGACAAAGAATTCCATGCAATCGTCGAGCGTGGCGATTCCGCCAATCCCGATGACGGGGACCGATACGGCTTGCGCGACCTGGTACACGGCTCGTAGTGCGATTGGCTTGATCGCGGGGCCGCTCAAGCCTCCCATGCCGGCGCCGAGTCGTGGCCGCTTGCGCCGCCAGTCAACGCCCAGCCCCAGACAGGTATTGATGGCCGAGATGGCATCGGCGCCAGCATCCGCGGCGGCTTTGGCGACCAGCGCAATGTTGGTGACGTTCGGAGTCAGCTTCGCCAGCAAAGGAAGCTGCGTCGCGTTGCGCACCCGCTCGACCAGTTGGCCGCACTGCAGGGGATCGACGCCGAAATCGACCCCGCCGCTCACGTTGGGACAGGAGATATTCAGCTCGAGCGCCGCCACTCCGCGCAGCCCATCCAGTCGCCGGGCCAGCTCGACGAACTCGCCCTGATCGTGCCCCGCGATGCTGACGATGACCGGCGTGCCCACGCCGGCCAAATAGGGCAGATGGTGCGAGATGAAGGCTTCGACACCGTCGTTGTCGAGCCCAATCGAATTAAGCATGCCGGCCGCAGTCTCCACGGTGCGCGGCGGAGCATTGCCAGCTCGGGGCAGGGGAGTGATCGTTTTGGGAATGATGGCGCCCAGCCGCTTGAGGTCGACGAGGTGCTCCATTTCGCGTGCGTATCCAAACGTGCCCGAAGCCACCAGGATTGGATTGGCCAGCCGGAGGCGACCAATCGCGACGCTCAAATCGATGGCGGGTTCATTCACGCGGCAGGTCTAGCGCAAGGCGAAATGAATAAGGCAACGCGGTCATGTCAATGTAACCGCCGCCCCTTGCGCGCGGCAAATGAGCGCCTGCTGGCCGAGGTCCTTGGCCGGGATAAAAGAAACGAGCCGCCCGAAGGCGGCTCGCGGTAAGTTCAAATTAGCAGGCCGTCCGCGGCTAAATGATGCCGCCATGCGTCCGATAGGGCGACAAATGGCTCGGCTGGTCGAGGAACCAGATGCGCTGCCACTCCTCGAGGATCTGCCGCAAGTTTTCTGACGTGAAGATCAACTCTTGGGTGCGGACCGCCGGGTCGCTCTCGTAGATCGGCAGGATGCAGCCGGTCGTTGGAGCAAGCGACAAACCCAAGATCGCGGCCAAGGCTAGCCTGCGCATCACACGACTCCTTCGTGAACTACTTCGCGCTTTGCACGCCGTTGAGCGTAAGCGCCGGCAGGGCCAAGCGCATCCTAGCGCCGCCAGCCATACCGAAATTGATTTGCTTGTCGATCGATCGCGTTAGAACGCGCAGGGCACGAAGCCGATGTGTTTTTTGCTTCGGAGCCCGAAATTTCGTCGCTAGGCTACTGGTTATCCCTACTTGCGCCGAGAGCAGCTTGATCTGGCACGAGCACCGTGCTGGCGGGCCAGGAGCCGCTAAAAACGGCCGCGGTCCCTAGGTATTTTGAGCGTTAAATCCGCTGGTACCCAGTGTTTCAGTGATATCTCTGCTGGCGTTTGCACCATCCGTGCCCGAGCGAGCCCGTTCGGCCGCCGCGGCAGCCTGACGCTCCAACTCCCGAACACGTTCTTCCATTTCCTTGCCGGGCTTGAAGGTTACGACGAATTTCTCAGGCACGTACACCTTGTCGCCGGTGCGGGGGTTGCGAGCCTTACGCGCGGCCCGCTTTTTGACTTCGAACACGCCGAAATTACGCAGTTCGATGCGCCGTTCCTCGACCAGGGTTTCCACGATCGCGTCGAACGTCTTCTGGACGATTTCCTTGGTCTTGAGCTGAGTCAGGCCAATCTCGTCTGAAATGGTTTTGACGATCTCTTTCTTGGTCACGACGCGGTTCTCCTATGAGAAAATGGCGCGAGGCGAAACGAGCCCCCTCGGCCGGCGCTGTCATGCTCCCAAGTGTAAATGGCGCAACAACTACAGTCAAGCTCATTTGCGCCGAGGCACTCCTTCGAACCGGGCGAGTTTCGTGTTCAAACAGATTTTCTCATTTGGTCCGCTGGAGAACCAAGTTGTTCCTCAGCAACCACTTACAGGTTTTCCATATCCACCGCGAAGGCGTTCATTCTGTAAACAGTTGGCACGAATTAGCTTATGTCGATCAAAGCAGGCGCGTCGCGACCCCACAGGCGTGCCGTGTTGGGGCTACTTATCGTCCTCCCAACCGGCAAAGTTTAGCCAATCTGAATATCCGACCAGAGGGGTCGGATGTCCCTTCGCAGAGCATGGGCGCCGGTCGGGCCAAGCGCCAGCGGCACTCACAGCTTCACGATCGAGATCTGGTGCAGGATCTGTTCGCTCGAGTGCAGCTTGCCGCGACCGCTGCCAGGGCAGACTTCGCAGACTTCCTTCCAGGCCGCCTCATTGCGGACGTTCGATTGCCAGAAGGGCCACGTGCGACATTGTCGCGGTCGGGCGTTGTAGACCGTGCATTTGCGCGCCTGGGCGTCGAAGAACACGCAGTCGCCATTGGCAAACTCGATCAGGCTTTTGCGGATGCCCACCTGCCGGACGTACCTGGCTTCAAACTCGGGAACCGAAAGACCCGTCTCTTGGGCAAGGTCCGCGATCTCCTCTCGATTCACCCACACGTACCCCGGAGCGCCGGTACAGCAATCGCCGCACTGCGTGCATTCGAAGCGCAGGCCTTTTTCGAACCAAGGCTTTTCGTCCATGACAGAGCTGCTCTGCTGGCAAGGTGTGTGGTTTTGTCGCGAGGGGCTATCCGGCATTGTACCAACGAAGTTTCGGCAGCCCCACCCACCGCGAGACGACAAGCCTGCTAATCAACAGGCGCGCGGGAGAAGCGAGCTAGGCTCTCTCGGCTAGCTCGGAACTGGCCGCCAACTCGCGTACCGCACCAATCGCGGCCTCGATCTCGTCCACGGTGCTAAACGCGCCTGGGCTAAAACGCACCGTGCCGCCACCTGCCGCGGTCCCCATGCTCTCGTGCATCGCGGGCGCACAGTGCATGCCGGCCCGCACCTGAACGTGGTGCACGGAATCCAGGATGGCGGCAACGTCCTGGGGCTCGTATCCCGCAAGTGTCATGCTCACCAGCGGCAAGCGCGCGTTGTCGGCCGTCTGGCCCCAAATGGTGACGCCAGGCGTCTCGCCCAGCGCTTCGATCAACTGCCGCGCGAGCTTGATGCCATGCTGCTCGACCGATTCGATGCCGCGCTCGGACAAGTAGTCCACACCGGCGGCCAAGCCCAGGATGCCTGGCACGTTTTGGCTGCCGGCTTCAAATTTGTAAGGCAGATCGTCGGGCTGCCGGACCGATTCGCTGCTGGTGCCCGTTCCGCCCTGCCGAAAGCTGTCGACTAGTTGCGCGGCTTCTGGTCGCACTGCAAGAACGCCGATCCCGAGTGGTCCCAACAACCCTTTGTGTGCGGAGGCGGCGAGAAAATCGACGCCCAGCTCGCTCATGTCCACCGGGATGTGCCCCACGGTTTGCGCGGCGTCGCATAGCACGAGCGCGCCCGCGGCATGGGCAACCTTGGCAATCTCAGCGACGCTTTGAACGACGCCTGTCACGTTTGAGGCATGCGCAATCGCGATCAGGCGCGTGCCGGCGCGCAGCGCGCCACTCACGGCCTCCGGATCGACGCGGCCGCGCGAATCGGCCGGCACGCGCGAGAGACTAATCCGGCCCTGTGCTTCCAGGAGGGCAAGGGGTCGCAGCACCGAGTTGTGCTCAACCGCGGACACGACTGCGTGATCGCCCTCGTGCAATAGGCCATGAATGACGGTATTGAGCGAATCGGTGCAGCCGGGAGTAAACAACAAGCACTTGGGGTCTTGCACGCCGAGAAATCGGGCGACTTTCGTGCGCGCCTGTTCGACCATGCGCGATACCATGACCCCTTCGGCATAGCCGCTGCGACCGGCCGGAGCCCCAAGCTCGCGCATGTAGGCGTCGATGGCGCGATACACGCCCTCTGGCTTGGGCCAGCTCGTGGCGGCGTTGTCGAGATAAATTCGCGCGTGCCCCGTCATGGCCAATTCGCCTACCCACCGATTTGATACATGGCGCGCGCGGGCCGAATGAACTGCGGATCGTCGATGCCGTGGCCCGGCTTCTTGGCGCCGACGCTCGCGCGCACGAGCTCGGCCAGATCCTGGTCGGTGCAACCGCCGCGCAACACGGCGCGTGCGTCCCATTCGGTCGTGGAGAACAGGCAGTTGCGTACCTGGCCTTCGGCCGTGAGCCGCAGCCGATTGCACTTCGCACAAAAGGGCTGCGTGACGGGATTGATGAATCCAATCCGGCCGATGCCGTCAGCGAATGCATAGTCCGTCGCAGGCTGGGCCGGATCGGTCACGTCGAGCGGCACGAGCGGGGCAATTTCGCGTTCGAGCACTTCTCGAATCTCGGCGCCGGACAGAACCGCTTGAGACTCCCAGTGGTTCTCGGCATCCAGAGGCATGAACTCGATAAACCGCATCTCCATGCCATGCTGCCGCGCGAAGCGGCCGAGCGGCACGACCTCTGGTTCGGTAATCCCGCGAATGGCGACGGCGTTCAAACGGATTCGCTCGAAGCCGGCGTCGCGGGCTGCGAAAATTCCGGCCAGCACCTGGTCGAGCCCCTCGCGGCGCGAGATCTTGAAAAACGTTTCGGGACTCAGACTGTCGAGCGAGATATTCAATCTCGCCAGGCCCGCGGCCTTGAGCGCTTTTGCCTGCTGGGCTAACAAAATGCCATTGGTCGTCAGCGCGATTTCACGAATTCCATCGATGCCCGCCAGCATGCGCACGAGAACGGACAGATCGTGACGCACGAGCGGCTCGCCGCCGGTCAGGCGCACTTTATTCACGCCCATTCGCGCGGTCACCTTTACGAAGCGCGCGATTTCTTCGAAGCTCAACAGCTCGTGTCGCGGCCGAAACTGGACGTTTTCAGCGGGCATGCAGTAGAAGCAGCGGATGTTACAGCGGTCGGTGACACTCACCCGCAAGTTCGTGTGTACGCGGCCGAAGCTATCCACGAGCGGCCCGACGATCGGACCAGCGTCGTGCGTAGCGGAGGTGAGCGGGCCAGGGGCGGCGGTCATGGTGTGCCCCATTTCTTCTGCCAGGCAGGATAGTCTCGCTCCAACAAACGCGCTGCATAAGCGCCATACCACGAGTAGCCCGTGCGCCGCTCGCGATCCACGTCCGCCAGGCGGAATACTTTGGTGCCATCGCGATTGGCCATGAAGGGGCGGTTGGTGTCGATCTCATAGAAACGTGCCCACAGCGGCGGCGCTGAGGGGTCTTCGATCGCCACCACGTCGTCCCGGCTCGTGTGGTTCGCATAGCGAACCGTCTCGGCGGGGACGCGTTCGATGCGCAGCCCTCGAATCTGCGATCGCTCGAGCCAGCGCACGCCCGCCTCAATGGCCCGGCATACTTCCGGGCTGGGTTGCTCGATCGCCATCAAGTAATCGAGAACGCCCACCGATTCGGCGCTAATCAGCGCGGGCAATTCGAAGCTGCGCCCCGCAGTTGGTTCCAGGGTGACACTGTCATATTGCGATGACCAGCCGGTGAGCTCTCCGCGCACGCGCACTTGCAAATTCAACAAGCAGCGGTCGCCACGCTCGAGAGCCTGTCCCACTCGCTCGCGAAGCTGCGAATCGAAGCAATCATAGGGCGGGCCGGCACTCGCGATGCGGCGCAACGTTCCGAGCACACCGGTCATCACGTCGTCCACGATCGTCACGTGAGCGTGGTATTTTTTCGAACGTACGGGCGGATAGCTGTGTGGCCAGCCACCATTGCCATACTGGGCCGCGAGGATGAACTCAATTCCGCGCACCGCCGCGGCGCGGTAACGCTCGTCCTTCGTTTGCTGGTACGCCGCGGCAAGATAGTCGACCTCCGGGTAAGTCGCGCGGTTGTCGAACGAGGTGTCCTGGCGATCTCGCTCGGCAGCCAGTTCACGCCGCTCTTCTTCGCTTAGCACGCGCAGCGGATCGATGTTCGGCGGCCAACCCCCATTGGCGCGCTGATAGAGCAGTAGATTGTCCGCAATCTCGCGAACTTGCGCAGGCTCGTAGGCGGCGTACTTTTCGACGTTGTGACCGTTCTTCCAATGGCGGATGCCGTCGGCAAAGGCGGCGGTCGCAATCGGTTCGCCGGCTTGGGCAACACAAAATTCGGCGCCACACGCCGCTAGAGCGAAGAGGGCGGCAATGGTGAACGTTAGCGGCGACCTGGCCGCGCGAGTGTGCTCGAAGCGGTTACGTGCCGATTTCATGAATTCACAGCCCATGCACGGCTTCAAGACAGATTGAGTCCCGGGTGAACCCACTCGCCACCGCCTTCGCTCCAGTTTTCTTTTTTCCAAATGGGCGCGACAACTTTCAGCCGGTCGATCAGCCATTGCCCGGCCTCGAAGGCGCTTTGGCGGTGGGCCGAACTGACCGCGATCGCGACGCTGGGCTCGCCGATATTCACCCGTCCCACCCGATGCACGATTTCGCAGTTCTCCAACTGCCAGCGCTCGCGCGCTTCGGCTTCCAGCTCGCTGAGCACCTGGAGGGCCATGGCGTCGTAACATTCATAGTCCAGCCATGCCGTGCGACGGCCTTCGGTCCACTCGCGGGTGGTTCCCAAAAAGAGCACCACCGCACCCGCGCGGGGCGAGCCGGCTGCCGCCAACAACGCCGGGATATCGATCGGTTCCGATGTGATTTCAACCATATTCAGCGAGCCAGAATCGGCCAACCAAGCCAACCGCTTTATTCTACCCTCCGCTGACCGGCGGGATGCAAGCGACCTCGGCATCCGGCTCCAGTGGCGTTTTGTTGCTCGCATACGATGTGCCGATGGCGAACATCACGCCCGGCAATATCTCCTGGATCGCTGGGACCCGTTTCGCAACCGCGGCGCGAAGGTCGCCGATCGTGCTCCCTTCTGGAAGTTCGATCTCAAGCGAGTCGCAGCTCGACAGTTCACGCGCGACGGCAAACAATCGGACTCGAACCTTCACGTGACGGCAAGCTCCTCGACCGGCGCTGAGAGCAAGTCCGCCACTTCAGGCATCAGGCCATACGCAAGCGCAAGCAGTTTGACGGGATGCACCGTCGGCTTGGCCGTGCCCTGTTCCATTTGAATCTTGCAGCAACTGCACTCGGTGGCTCCCGCCTGCAAGCGGCGATTTCGCAGGCTGGAGATCATGGCCCGCCCCGCGCGCAGGCTGGCCCGATAGTTCTCGCGCTTGAGGCCGAAAGTGCCGGCCATGCCAGAGCAGCCATTTTGAGTGCGTTCGATCACGAGGCCCGGAATCAGCCGCAACAGATTTTCTCCGGGCGTGCCGACCTCGAGCGCCTTCACATGGCAAGGCTGGTGATAACCGAGGGTTGCCGTGACCGGCCGCAGGTCGAGTTGCAGCTTGCCGGCCTGGTGCAATCTCCACAGGTACGTGCAGGCTTCGCTCGTGTTCGCAGCCACCAGTCGGGCCTCGTCGTCATCCAATAGCGTGGGGTACTCGTGCTTGAGCGCAAGTGCGGCCGAAGGCTCGCTCGCCAAGATGTGATAGCCTTGCCGAACCGCCTCGGCCAATAAAGCCACGTTGTGCGAGGCGACCTTTCTGGCCGGCCCCAGCGCGCCGAGCGAGATCATCGGCATGCCCGAACTCTGTTGGCCGGGGTGTACGTAGACCGACACGGCGTTGTGTTCCAGCACCGCGACCAAGGCTTCGGCCAATTGTGGATCGTGATAATTTGCAAAGGTGTCCACAAAATACACGACCTTGGTCACGTTGCGGCGCGTCGCTCGCGTGAGCCGCCGCCGCGATGCAACTCGCATGAATGTGCGCGGCGCGAAGCGCGGCAGCTTGCGGCGCTGGGCAATGCCGATCGTCTTCTCGATCAACCAGCGGGAAGGTCCGTTGGTGATTGCCCAGTTGGCCAGGGGGCGAAACATACTGCCCAGCGAGCTCAGACGATCGATCCGCGACATCAGCCAATCGCTGGTCGACAGCCCATTGATCTGCACGAACGAACCCTTGCCCTCCATCATCAGCTTGGGGATGTCGACGGTGGCGGGGCATTCCAAGCGACACATGTGGCAATTGACGCATAAATCGGTGACGGCCTTGAACTCGTCACTGGTCAAAGTCGACGGCGCGAGCTGGCCTGCCAGAATGCCGCGCAGCAGATTGGCCTTGGCTCGCGGCGAAGCTTCTTCGGCGGGCGCGTTGCGGAAGATCGGACACATCCGCACGTCCGAGAGTTGCGAACGACACGCGCCGCAGCCGTTGCAGTCACGCGCGCTGGCGGTGATTTCCTCGTCCGTCCAGCCGAGTTGCCAAGTGGCCGGAGCCGCCGGATTGGCCGGAGCCGGCTCGGACGCGACGGCGTCACCTTGGCCGTTCGGCCGCGATACGGCCGTCAGTCGCCGCAGATTACTGGTCAGCAAATCAGGTTCGTCGCTGACAATTTTGCCGGGATTCAAGATATTCTGCGGGTCGAAGATCTGTTTGACCTGTCGGAACACTTCCGACAATGGCCCATACTGCCGCTTGATGAACGAGGTGCGACTGAGACCGTCGGCATGTTCGCCGCTGATCGTGCCGCCCAGGGCCAAGACCTCGTCATACAAATCCGAAGCCACCCGCGCCATGCGCCCCACGTCGGCCGGATCGGATAGATCGAGAAAAGGACGCAAGTGCAACTGGCCGTGCCCGGCATGCGCAAAGAGCGACGCGATCACCTGGTGTTGCTTGAGCACATTTTGAATTCGCACCAGCGCGTCGCCCAACACTTTCGGCGGCACGGCCAGATCTTCGATGAAGGGCAGGGGGCGCGTTGAACCCTTCAGACGATAAAGCGTGGGCACGATTTTGCGGGCCAGGCGCCAGTAAAGATCGATCTCGTCACGATCCTGTGCTTGCACCGCGTGAAATGCCAAACGCTTTTTGCGCCGCACGCGGTCGATAATCTGCGCCAACCGATCGCGCACCGCGGGCAGCGTGTCGCCTTCGCATTCGACGAGCAAAGCCGCTTCCGTCTCGGGCGGAATCAACAGGTCGTATTGCACCGTGCTTTCGCGGGCCAGGCTCAAATGGCGGCGGTCCATCAGGTCGCAAGCACTTGGATCGTACGGCAACACCTCCATCACGGCCTTGGTCGCGCTTTCCAGCCGATTGAATAGCAAAAGTGCAACGCCCCGATGCTTGGGCAGCGGCTGAGTCGCCAGGGTTGCCTCGGTAATGATGGCCAGCGTCCCCTCGGACCCCACCAACAGTCTGGTGTAGTCCAAGTGTCCGTCGCTGATGAGTCCACTCAGTTGGTAGCCCGAGCGATTGACGACCGTTTGTGGCTGGTGCGCTTGAATCAAGGATTCGTGGCGCGTGAGCACGTCGGCGAGCGCTTCGGTGATCTGACCGCGACTGGACTGCGGATCCGATCCGTTTGCGATCGGCTCCCGATTCAGCTCCAGCACCTCGCCGGTAGCCAGGACAACTTGCAAGCTGAGCACGTGGTTGCGCGCCGAGCCATATTTCAACCAGTGACTGCCGCCGCCATCGACGGCCAGCACGCTGCCCATCGTGGTCACGTTCGACATGGCCGGATCGGGGCCAAATTGCTGGCCGCTCGGGCGCAACAGCTCATTGAGTTGCGCGTGCACCAGGCCCGGCTGCACGCGAACGGTTTCGGGCGTGGCGTCGAGCAGCCGCCGCATGTAGCGGGAAAAATCCAAAATCAAACCGGATCCGAGCGATTCCCCAGCCAAACCGGTCCCAGCGCCGCGGGGATGAACAGGCAGCTTGTTCTCGGCCGCGTATTGCACCACGGCGACCACGTCGCTCAAGCTGCGCGGACGAACCACGCCCAAGGGGCGAATTTCGTAGATGCTCGCGTCGCTGGAGTACAGTTGGACGAAAACGTCGTCGCAGCGCACGTCGCCGTCCACGAGGCCGCGCAAGTCGTCCTGGATTCGTTCCCGCTCTTGATCCATGGATGCGTGATGAGCCCCTGGTGCTGGCTGGGTGCGGCGCGGCCTTTGTGATTCGCCGCAAACGTTTCTACCGCCGTGCCCCGCTTGCCATACGGGCCGCCTGCTGGCGATAGCGCTCGTGAATTTCCAAGTTGAAGCCTGTGTGGCCGGCCATGTCGCCAGCCATCCGATATTGGGCGCCGCAGCGATAACACATCAGTGCGTCCGGCACGATCGCGTACAGGAGCACATCGACCACCGCCGTCGCAAACAGGATGGCGAACGTAGCGATGGGCAAGCTGTAGGCCCATGCGATCGAGCTGGCCACGATGCCAAAGACGACAATCCCCACGCCCAATCGCTGCGGAAAGTCCTTGCGGATAAACAGATCGGTGCTGGGGCAGACCAGGCAGCGAGCAAGCGCGCCGTTGCGGAAAGCGCCTTCAGGAATCGAAATGCCTTGTCCACAAGCCGCGCAAATCAGTGTGGCGGCCGCCGGTTCGATCTGCGAGCGCGTGTCCCGCTGACACTTGGGGCAGCTAAACGTAACATTCATACGTAATCAGTGGCCATTTGCGAGCCTGCGGTCACACTTGCGGCGGCTCGAGAAACGAGAGGGGTGTAGCAAACCCTCCATCATAAGAGATTGTCGCGCGAAAAGCAGCTTGGGGACAGGATTTGCAGCGAAAACGACGCAATTGGAAACCGCTGCCGCGGCGCCTCCTCCGCGCGCCGCGGGAGGGGGTTCGCGGCGGGCGCGGTTCGCGCGGCGTGTTCCGAGTTTTGCAAACCTGCTAGGGTTCGGCCGCGAAACTTGCGCTGGCCGCCCAAACGGCCCCGCTACAATTACGCCCATCAGCCGCTCGGCTGTCCCAAGCGGGCCGGCAAGGCGGGCTTTGCAGTTCATCCTGGCGAAGAAACATGTTGAATTTAACCAAGCACACCCCCGAAGAACTTCGCACAAGTAGCCTCAACGTCGCGTTCATCGAAGAGCTGTACGCCCTGTACCTGAAGGACCCCAGCTCGGTGTCCGCCGATTGGCGTCGCTATTTCGGCGCGCTGTCGAACGGAAATGGGCACGGCCGCGCCGCTCCACCACGCTCCGGACCCTCGTTCCGCCCCTCGAGCATCTTCAACCCCTCCAATCGGACCGAATACGACGGCGCCAGCTTGCGCGAGTTGGAGATCGCGCACCTTCAGGACCGGGTGGACCAGTTGATCCGCGCGTACCGCGTCCGTGGACACATGCTGGCGAACATCGACCCCCTGGGCATGCCGCGCCCGCATTTGCCGGAGCTCGACCCCGAGCACTACGGGTTCACGGAAGCCGACATGGATCGTCCGTTCTCGACGGACACGATTCGCGGGCCGGACGTGCTCACGTTGCGGTTGATTCTCGAGCGGCTGCGCAACACGTATTGCCGGTCGATCGGCGTTCAGTTCATGCACATGGACGAATTGAGCGTGCGGCAATGGCTGCAAGACCGCATGGAGGGAACGGAGAATCGGGTCACGCTGAGCAAGCAAGAACAGCTACGCATCCTGACGCGCCTGACCGATGCCACGATTTTCGAGGAGTTCATTCAGAAGCGATTTACCGGCGCCAAAAGCTTCTCGTTGGAAGGCGCGGAGAGCCTGATTCCGCTATTGGACCTGACGATCGAGAAATCGGGCGACCAGGGCATCCGCGAAATCGTGTTCGGCATGGCGCATCGCGGCCGGCTGAATGTTCTCGCGAACATCATGGGCAAGGGCGCTCAAGAAATCTTCCGCGAGTTTGCCGATCTCGACCCGAAGCTGCACCTGGGCCGCGGCGATGTCAAATATCACCTTGGCTACAGCAGTGATTGGATGACCGCGGCGCGGCACAAGGTGCACCTGACTTTGTGCTTCAATCCCAGCCACTTGGAATTCGTGGGCCCGGTGGCCATTGGCCGAGTGCGCGCGAAACAAGACCGCACCGACGACACGCAGCGCAAGCAGACGATGTGCCTGTTGATTCATGGCGATGCGGCATTCGCCGGCGAAGGCATCGTGCAAGAGATGTTCAACTTGAGCCAGCTCGAGGGCTATCAAATCGCCGGCACGATGCACGTCGTGGTCAACAACCAGATTGGCTTCATCACCTCGCCCAGCGAAGGCCGCTCGAGCACCTATGCAACCGACGTGGCCAAGATGCTGCAAATCCCGATATTCCACGTTAACGGCGAAGATCCCGAGGCCGTCGCTTGCGTGGTGCGGCTGGCGATGGATTTTCGCGAGAAGTTCCATCGCGACGTGGTGATCGACATGTATTGCTACCGGCGGCGTGGACACAACGAGGGCGACGAGCCGGCCTTCACCCAGCCCGTCATGTATCGGCACATCGAAAAGCGCAAGAGCGTGCGCGACGGCTACCTCGATCACTTGCTCGAGCTCGGCGAGATCACGCGCGAAGAGGCCGATCGCATTGCCCGCGAGCAAACCAAGCAGCTCGACGAGGAGCTGACCGTGGCGCGCAGCAAAGACTACGTCGCCCGCCCGGGGGTCTCGCCAGGCGTGTGGAAAGATTATGTCGGTGGCCGCGAAGCTGACGTGAAAGAGGCCGATACGGGCATGGACAAAGCGGAGCTTGCCCACTTGCTCGACATTCAGACTCGCCTTCCGCCTGATTTTCATCCGCACCCAAAAATCGAGCGTTTCTTGGAAGCGCGGCGCGAAATGGCGGCTGGCGCGCGGTCGCTCGATTGGGCCGCCGGCGAGGCGCTCGCCTTTGCCAGCCTGGCCGAATCCGGCCACCGCATTCGACTCAGCGGCCAGGACAGCACGCGCGGCACCTTTAGCCAGCGGCACGCCGTGCTGCACGACCATATCGACGGTCATCGCTACATGCCGCTTGCGCATCTCGGGCCCCAGCAGGCGGAAGTTGAGATCATCAACAGCCCGTTGTCGGAAGCCGGCGTGCTGGGCTTCGAATACGGTTACAGCCTGGACTGCCCGTCGGGGCTCGTGATGTGGGAGGCCCAGTTCGGCGATTTCGTCAACGTTGCCCAAGTCATCATCGACCAGTTTCTCGCCAGTGCCGAGACCAAGTGGCGGCGGCTAAGCGGGCTGGCGCTGCTCTTGCCACACGGCTTCGAAGGCATGGGCCCCGAGCATTCCTCGGCGCGACTTGAGCGATTCTTGGAGCTGGCCGCCGATTCGAACATGCAGATCGTGGTGCCGAGCACACCGGCGCAATACTTCCACGTGCTCAGGCGGCAGGTTCTGCGCGTGTGGCGAAAACCACTGATCGTGATGACGCCCAAAAGCTTGCTGCGTCACCCACAGGCGGTTTCCACGCTCGAACAGTGCGCGCTCGGACGTTTTGAAAAGGTGATCCCCGACGTGCAAAAGGACCGCCCCGGCGTAGAGGGTGTCCTGGTGTGCTCGGGCAAGCTGTATTACGAGTTGGCCGCAGAGCGCGACGCGCTGTCGCGGCAAGACGTCGCCATCGTGCGAATGGAGCAGCTCTATCCGCTGCCGGTCGAGCGGCTGCGTGCCGCGCTGTCGCGCTATCCGGATGGCACACCGGTGTATTGGGTGCAAGAAGAGCCCGAGAACATGGGCGCCTGGAACTTTTTGGTGTCGCGGTTTGGGGGCGAGTTGTTCGACCGGCTGCCATTTTCGGGCATCTATCGCCGCGCATCACCCAGCCCGGCAACGGGCTCGGCAAGCAGCCATAAGATGGAGCAGAAGGAATTGCTGATGCAGGCCTTTGGCTGCATTTAAGAAGTCGAGTAGCCGAGCGACGGGCGCATGGTATCTTGGTAGCTCGCCGCCAAAGAGAGTGCCACTGGCTGTGCCAGTGATTGAGCACGGCGGAGATTGCAGGGGAGCGCTCAAGAGAATGTCTGTCGAATTGAAAGTGCCCGCCGTTGGCGAGTCGATCACCGAGGTTCAGATCGGCCAGTGGCTCAAGGGCGAAGGCGAGCACGCCGAGCAAGACGAGAACCTGGTCGAGATCGAATCCGATAAGGCTACAGTCGAAATCGCGGCCCCAGTCTCGGGCACGATCACCAAGGTGCTCAAACAGACAGGCGAAAGCGCGACAGTCGGCGAGGTGATCGGCTACATGGAGGCCAGCCCGGCCGGTCGGAACTCGAATGATGCCGAGAGCGATCCGGCTGCGGCCGCCAAAGCTCAGGCGGCGCGGACGATTCAAACCCCACGGCCGAAGGCCGAACAGGCGCCGCGCGCGGCTGAGCCCCGCCGAGCGCCCGAGCCGACGCCGCAACCGGCGGCCGCGACGACAACCGAGACGAAAGAGCCGCCGCGAGCAAAACCGGCAGCACCGACGCCGAGCCCGCCGGCGCGGCAGCGTGAACCGGCCAAGCTGCAGCCCAGAAACGCGGTGGCCGTTGCCTCAAGACCGGCGGCCCCAACCGCACGCGGTGATCGAGAAGAAGAAGCGGTGCCGATGAGTCCCATCCGGCGGCGCATTGCCGAGCGGCTGGTCGAGGCCCAGCACCAGGCGGCGCTGCTGACGACCTTCAACGAAATCGACATGTCGTCGGTCAGCGAATTGCGCAACGAACACAAGCAAGTTTTCCTCGACCGCTATGGGATCAAACTCGGCTTCATGTCGTTTTTCGTGAAGGCGGCCATCGACGCGCTCAAGCTCGTGCCGCAGGTGAACGCCGAAATTCGCGGCAACGACATCGTGTACCACAACTATTACGACATCGGCATCGCCGTGGGTGGCGGCAAGGGTCTGGTCGTGCCGGTGTTGCGAGACGCCGACCGCATGAGCTTCGCGGAGATCGAGCTGGCGATCGCCGATCTGGCGCATCGGGCCCGCGAAAACAGCTTGCAGCTCGAGGAATTGCAGGGCGGCACGTTCACGATCAGCAACGGCGGCGTTTATGGCTCGATGCTTTCGACGCCCATCGTCAATCCGCCGCAGAGTGGCATCCTAGGACTGCACGCCATCATGGATCGCCCCGTGGCGCGCGAGGGGCAGGTCGTGATCCGGCCCATGATGTACGTCGCGCTGACCTACGACCATCGCATTGTCGACGGCCAAGGCGCCGTGACGTTTCTCAAGCGCATCAAGGACGTCATCGAAGAGCCGATGCGAATGCTGGTTGAGGTTTAGCGCGACGAGCGGCTGGAGCTGGAAGTGGGACGCGTCTAAACGGATGGCGGCTCGGTTTGTATGCCAAAGCGCTTGAGAACGGGAAGAATTGTATCGCTCTTAAGCTTCACGTAGACAACATCTCCGCCCTCGTCTCTACCCACGATCGAGTCCACGCAATATTCCATGACGCAGATTGCTCGACCTTTGGCGTAAAACGTCATCGGTCCATAAATCCCAAACTTTGAATAGTTGCCCCACGGTGCCAAATTGTCTGGCGACATAGCCTTGACTATCTCCGTCAATTCTGGCCCATCAATCTGCAGGCCTTCACGAAGTGCGTAGAAATTCAAAACCAATTTATCGCACTCTTCTAGCCCGCGACCAAAAGTTCGCAATTGGGCAGGTGTAGCTGTGGGTGCAGTGGATGCACAGGCACTACACACGACCAAAGCGAGCATCGGAAGTACGGAAATCAGCCGCAACCAATGTGCCCTCGTGCTCATCTCACAGCTCCGTTTCCAGACGACGATAGTGGCGCCCGATATTGGTGCCGCTGCCCGGCTGGCAACAAAGTGAACCAGTCTACTTCAGCTCGATCTCGAAATTCCTGAAGCGGACCTCGGTCGCGCCGCCCGAGTGCAACTGCAACGCGAAGATGCCACGCCGGGCGCCACCGGTATCTTCCAGATCAACGCACTGGTGCCCATTGATCCAGGTGCGAATCTTGCTGCCGGCCGCTTGGATTTCATAGGTGTTCCAGCCGGGCTTGAGATAGCTTTCGCCGGAGTTGTTCGACAGCAAGCCACGGCCAAGTTCTTCATACAACTTTCCCCACCAGCCCGGTCCGATGTCAGCCTGGTAGCCTTTGACGTGTCCGTTGGGCAACGCCTCGCTGCGAAACTGGATGCCACTGTTGCCCTGGTTGCCCACCAGGTTGACTTCGACGCGCAGGCGGAAATCTCCGAACAGCATCTCGCTGCGCAAGAATTCGTTTTCTTTGAGGCCCTTCGTGCGGCCGACGATTTCGCCGCTTTCGACGCTCCACAGCGACTCGTCGCCCA
This sequence comes from Pirellulales bacterium, assembly GCA_035496575.1. Classification (GTDB taxonomy): domain Bacteria; phylum Planctomycetota; class Planctomycetia; order Pirellulales; family PALSA-1355; genus PALSA-1355. The sequence continues at coordinate 13,775 of DATJEN010000142.1, read as the reverse complement.
GCCAGCCGGCCAGGTCGTGGCCATTGAAAAACGACTTCACGTTTTCGCTCGTGGCGGCCAGCGGCACTTGCGCGGGCGCCGCCAGGTAGGCCAGCAGCGAACGCACCTCGAAGACGGAAAGCGGCTTGAGCAGATCCTCGGGCATCATCGATTGCTGGCTGACCTGAATTTCTTCGACCTCGCCGCGCGGAATCACCAACAGCTCGTTGGCAGTTTGCACGTTGAGCGGGTCGCTCGATGGGTCGCGCACAATGCCGGTCACGACACGTCCATCGCCCAAGGCCAGCACGCTCGGCTGATACTCTTTGGCCATCACGGCGCTGGGGTCCAAGATGTTCGAAAGCAGGTAATCCAGGTTCGCGCGGTTCGATCCGGTCAGCTCGGGCCCAGTCTTGGCGCCGACGCCAAAGAGCGTGTGGCATTGCTGGCACGTCTTCACGAATACGCTGCGGCCCAGTGATGGATCGGCGCCGGGAGATTTCACGCGCGCGAGCGATTTGTATTGTTCGATGGCCGAGGCTTTCTCGGCGCTAGAGTCGCGGGCGATGCCCCACAACTCCGCGATGGCCTTGTTGATGGAGTCGTTTTTCAGGTTGCGCAGCTGGCGGACGACGTCGGCTGATAGCTCGTTTGCCGCGATCTGCTTGGCGGCAATCGCACTCACTAGCGCCTGTCCGGAAGAGGCCCGGGCGGCGAGCGTGTTGAGCGCATCGCGCTTTTCGTCGGGAGACAGTTGGTTGAAGACGCCGAGCACGATGCCGGGAGTTTCCGCGTTGTCGTAGGCCGCCAACGCGCGGATGGCCGTCCCGCGCAGCACGCCTTGCGAGACGAGCTTCTGCACGGCCGGGGCGAGCTGCGGATCGCGAGCGGCGAGCAAGGCATCGAGTGCTTCGCGGCGGGCCTGCTCGCTCGCGTGGTCATCGACAAGCGTCGCTCGCAAGCGGGCCAATGCTGCCGGGTCGCCAAACGTCACGCCCAGCGCGCTGGTTCGAGCGCGAACGTCAGTCGACTCGCTGTCGAGCAGCCGCGCGGACAGTTTCTTCCACACCGCGGGCATGGCAACCTGGCGGCGCCCTTTCAAACCTTCGATCATGGCATCCAGCACGAGCAATTGATCGCCAGAGCTCTTGACGTGTGAGAGTCGCGAGGCGACCAGATTGAGCGCCGCGGGTTCGCCGATCCGCGTGATGCGGCGGATCATGAACGAGTGCACGGTCGGAATCTTTCCGCCCGCCGCCAGATCAAGCGCCCGGGCTGCGTCGCTCGCCAGCGGCTCGGCCGCGTACCACAGCATGAGCGGCAAGTTGTGGTCGCTCGCGTCTTCGGCGTGCGACAGAAGCCCTTTCAATATTCCCCACCGCTTTTCGAGCGGCATTCGCTGCAGGGCCGAACACAGGTATAGCCGCACGACAGGCGAACTGTCCTTTTCGGCCAACTCGGCCATCTTCGCAAGGATCGCATCGGAAAGCTCGCGCTTGGGATCATCGGTCAAGAGCTGCATCGTCCAGGCCCGCACCCGCGGCTGATCGTTGGCGAGTCCCTGCAAGGCAAGAGCGTCATCGATTCCGCCAGTCACTCCCAGCGCCCACAGTGCCCGCAGGCGGCGCGTGACTTCGGGGTGCGTGAGGGCCATATCCGCGAGCCTTGCGCGCACCGTGGTGCTCGCGCGCTCTTGCAGCAGCCGGCGCGCGTGTCGCACGTGCCAATCGTTCGGGCTGAGTTGCAGATCGACCAACTGGTCGTCGCTAAGCTTGCGCAAATCGACCGGCCTGGACCTGGCATCGCCATAGGAGACTTTGAAGATGCGCCCATTCGTGCGGTCATGGCCGTTCGTTTCGCGATGGTGGCAGGCGTTGGCGTCGTACCAATCGATCATGGACATCTGGCCGTCCGGCCCGTATTGCAAATTGATGATTTGCGACCAGCGATCGCGCGCGAGACAGAAATCCGGCGCGCGGTCTCCGACATAGCCTGAGCCACGCGGCGCGAGCTGATCTTGGTTGAGGCGCTGACCGTGGATGTTGTTCATGAAGATCTGGTTGCGATACTTTTCGGGCCATGCCGCGCCCAGGTAAACCATGGCGCCGGCGTGCGCGTGTCCGCCGCCGGCCGCATCCGAACGGTTGTTGCCGGCGTGTGGCGTGCCGCCCAGCCAATGTCGATGCACGGCGATCGTTTTAATGTCGTCGTAGGTATTTCGATTGAAGTGCTCGCCGGCCTGCCGCTGGTATCTTCCGCCCTGGATGATGTGATACAGATGTGGGATCACACAGGCCGTCGCGAAGGCCTGGCCAAAGTCGTCAAAATCCACGCCCCACGGGTTGCTCGTGCCCTGGGCAAACATTTCGAACGCGTGTCGCGTGGGATGATAGCGCCAGATGCCGGCATTCAGCGGCGTGCGTTCGTTCGACTTCGATCCCGGCTTGCCCACGTTCGAATGCGTGAACACGCCATGGCAGCCATACAGCCAGCCATCGGGACCCCACGTGAAGGAGTTGAGTGTCTCGTGCGTGTCCTCATATCCCCAGCCATCCAGCAGCGCCTCGGGCGGGCCATCCGGCCGGTCATCGCCGTCGCGGTCTGGCACAAACAATAGATAGGGAGCGGCGCCGACCCACACGCCGCCAAAGCCCACTTCAATTCCGCTGACCAGGTTCAAGTTCTCGATGAACACCGTGCGGCGATCGAAGCGATCGTCACCATCGGTGTCCTCGAAAACCAGAATTCGATCTTGTCCTTTGCCTTCCGCGGCACGAATGGGATAGGTATAGGCTTCGGCGACCCACAACCGGCCACGATCATCGAAGGCCATCGCGATCGGCTGCTTCACATCCGGTTCGCCCGCCTGCAGCGTGACGCGGAAGCCAGCCGGCACAACCATTGCCTTGGCCGCTGCTTCGGGATCGAGGCCCGAAAAAGGATAATCGTCCGGCTGCTCGGCAACCTGCCCGGGCAGCTCGGGCCGAGAGGCGTGCAGGCGGAAGTCATCGAAGTTGACGTGTCCCCATCCGCCGCGCGAGTTGTCGACCAGCCGAATGAAGATTTCTTGGCCGACGACTTTCTGCAGATCGACTAGCGCAGGCTTCAGCGTCTCGGTATTGTCGCCCGAGCGTTCGGCGATCACCTCGCCCGTCTTGCTGTTGACCAGCTCCACGCGCGTGTCATGGCTCGAACCACCAGCGACCAGAAAGGACGCCCAGGGGCGCGTCACGACGAATGGCTCGCTCGTGAGGGTGCCCGTCGGCTCATCGGACAGCGATTGCTCGTAGCCGCCGATCCAGAACTGGCCGACGTGTTGGCTCTTCATGCCGCGGCCGCGCGCCGACACGCTGTCGCCCTTGATTGGTTGACCGTCGAAGGCTTTGCCCTGGGGCGTCCAATTGGCGAGTGTGCCCTGTTCGAAATCCAGGTTTAGCGGGCGGCCGTCAGCCGACTTGGGGACTTCGCCCGTTTCCAGTCGCTCGGCGGCCAGGCTGAACGAACAAAAACAGGCCACCGCCGCCGCAAGCATCATTCGAGCAATCGACATAATCCTTCTCACGCAGACTAAAGACGCACTAGAGACCGCCGCTCTTACTCACTACCTTAGCAGACACTCGCGCCCCTCGCACCACGGGGCCCGAGCGGTTCGAAACGCCCAATTCTGAGGCAGGTTTTATCATGTTGGCGAATCCGAACGCGCGCAGTTTTTTCGGCTGCCTGGTAATTCTTTTCACGGTGTTGTCCAGCAACACGGCGTGCAGTGATGAGCCCGCGCCAGGTAAGAGCGGCACGTTTTCCATCGTCGCCATCGAGCCGGAGACCGGCATCTGCGGCGCGGCGGTGGCCAGCCGCTATCCGGCGGTGGGCTCGGTCGTTCCGTATGTGCGCGGCGGCGTGGGCGCGTTCTGCACCCAGCACTATCATCAGCCCACCTGGGGCAAGCGCGCTCTCGAGCTGCTCGCCGACGGAAAGTCGGCCGGCGAAGTGTTGGTGGAGCTCACGCGCGACGACGCGCGCGCCGGCACGCGGCAACTCGGTATCGTCGATCGTTTGGGCCGCACCGCGCAGCTCGATCCAGTCGATGCGCCCCAAGACAGCCGCTGGTGGGGCGCAACGTCGGGACGCTTCTATGCCTGTCAGGGCAACACCCTCACCGGGCGCGAGGTCGTGGCCGAGATGGCGCGCGCTTATGAAACCACAGAAGGCAGCCTGGCCGACCGGCTGATGGCAGCGCTCGTGGCGGGCGACCAGGCAGGCGGCGATCATCGTGGGCGATTGGCCGCGGCGATCGTGGTCGACCGGCCCGACAGCGAAGAAACGTGGCTGCGGCTGCAAGTCGACAAGAGCGATGACGCGGTGCGCGAACTGGCGACCAGGTATCAAGAGCTCGATCATGCAGCCAAGGCCGCGAAGCAGAACAAGGCGCCTTGAACCTCCGCACCGCTCGGCGTGTCCTGGCGGGCGGAACTTCTCGAAAAATCGACCCGGCAATACAGCTCTCCATGCACACAGCCGATCGTCACGCCCAGCGCCAAGGCGTTCTGTGCGGCATCTTGGCCTATGGCTCGTGGGGATTGATCCCGCTGTACTTCAAGCTGGTCTCGGACATCCCGCCCGTCGAAGTGCTTGCGCATCGAGTCGTGTGGTCGTTTTTGTTCTTGGGACTTTTGCTCACGGCCTGGCGGCGGTGGGACGAAGTGTGGCCGGCCCTGAAATCGGCCAGCGTGTTGGCCATGCTCGCGGCCAGCACAACGCTCTTGGCGCTCAATTGGTTCACGTACATCTATGCCGTCTCGGCCAACCAGGTGGTCGAAGCCAGCCTGGGCTACTTCCTGAACCCGCTGGTCAACGTGTTGATTGGCGTGGTGCTGCTGGGCGAGCGGTTGCGCGGCTGGCAGTTGGCAAGCATCGCTTTGGCAGGGCTGGGCGTCGCCTTGTTAGGCGCGCCCTTGATCGCCGTGGTGCTCGCGCTGTCATTTGCGTTCTACGGACTGCTGCGCAAGAAAGTCGCCATCGAGGGTTTGCCTGGCCTGCTCTTGGAGACGGCGCTGTTGGTGCCCCTCGCGCTTGGCTACCTGGGCTACCTGGCCGCTCTGAACGACGAATCGTTCCGCTCCGGCAGCCTGGGTGTGGACGCGCGGCTCTTGGCAAGTGGCGTGGTTACGGCGGTGCCGCTGTTGCTGTTCACAGCGGCAGCGCGGCGGTTGCGATTCTCGACGCTGGGGTTCCTGCAATATCTGGCGCCCAGCGTGCAGTTCCTGTTGGCCGTGCTGGTTTTCCGCGAGCCGCTGTCGACCGTCAAGGTCGTCGCCATGGGGCTCATCTGGACGGCCATCGCGATCTACAGCGTTGACAGTCTGTGGGCCCTGCGCGGCGCGAGCAAAGAGCTTTTGGAACCCGCCCCGGCGGATGTGTGAGCGCGGTGAGCTTGCGCGAGCGCTAGGGTTGCGACACTTCGTCGCCGGCGATGGTCGCAAAAGCCTTTAACGCTGCCAGCTCAACCGCGTCGCTGACGAACTCGACGTGCCCATCGCAATACAAAAAGTACACCCCCTCAGGATGAGGCGAGCTGAACTGGAAGCGCTGCTCGCAGTGGTTGTTGCAATTGGTGTTGGGCGGGTTCAAGCCGGGTTGAGCGCAGGGGCTGTTGCAGCTCCACCAGCGCGAGACGCCACGGCTGAACGCCGCGCCGCCCCCGCCGCCGCCGCCGGTCGTGCCGGCCGCCGAGCCTCGAGCCCAGCCCAGGTTGTGGTAGTACAGTTCCCCGACCAACAGCGTTTTTGAAAGCCCGTCGGTGATCTTTTTGAAGCGCACGCGCGAGGCCGGATACATGGGGCCGCCATTGACGACGGGCTCGACGCCGCTCGAGGCCGCGTAGTCCCCCTTGGCAAAGTGACCGTCCCCTTCGTACTGCGAGCTGTCGGAGCTGGGGCAGCTATAGATCGAAAGCGGCTGCGAGACGACCGGGCGATTCGCCTCGGCGTTCTGGCCCTGCGAAAAGTCATACTGGCGGAAGAGCGAAGTCTCTTCCAGATACGGCAAAATCATGACGGTCCACGTGTGCAGACAGGGACTGCCGCCCCAATCGTCAAGAACCGCGGGTGGGAGCGTGGCGATACTGTCGTGATACGTGGCGAGAGCGATACCGATTTGCCGCAGGTTGTTCGTGCAGCTCGTGCGGCGGGCGGCCTCGCGCGCGGCCTGCATCGCCGGCAGCAACAGCGCCACGAGCGATCCGATGATCGCGATCACGACCAGCAGCTCGACCAGCGTGAATCCGCGACGAAGCGCGCAACTGCAAACAAACGCTCGGGCGTGGGAAGGATTATCGCTTGCCATCGGCCGGCTGCTCGAGCGCGTTACGAACCTCGATGCGAATCACCTGTTTGACCCAGCGGCGATGGTGTTTCTCGCCGGGCAACACCATCAGCAACGGGGCCTTGTCCGCCGGCAGAGCTTCTCCATCGATGCGGTCGGCCAGCAGCGCGGGCTTCTCGGCAAAGAAGGGATCGACTTCCGCCAGCGAATAGGCCGCGGCATAGCCATCGCGCCCGGTCACGATCAAATAGCGCCCCAGCAGACGGCCGCGAGCTTCCGCGCCTAGCACGATGCCGGAGCGCGCGAGCAGCGCGGCCAGCGGCACGCCTTCGTAACGTTCTGCCGCGCCCTCATGCTCGACCGAGATCTTGTCGCGCGCGGGATCCTGGAGCGGCAAAGCGATCTTGGTCTTTTTGCCCTTGTCGTCGATGAGCAGCAGTTCGTACGAGCTCGCTGCATCCTGCGGCTTGTCGAGGCGTTCGACTTGGTCCGGCGCCGAAACGACGAGCAGCCACTGGCCTTCATCGCGAGTGACCTTGCCGCGAGCTCGAATCTTGTGACCGCGGAATTGGGCGGCAAGATCCTCGATGCCTGCGGCGCGAAAGCGCTCGAAGTCGGTCGCGCGGATTGCGACCGGCACGTTCGAGCTTGCGCGGAAATTGGCGGATCCGCTGAGAAAATAAAGTCCGCGCCGCTGGGCGAACTTGGCCTCGACCACGGCGAGCTCGAGCGATGCTTGCTGGCCTTCTAGCCGCTCGGCATTGGCCGCGTCGACCGTAGGCAGCTCACTGGCTAGCGCGGGAGCGAACGCCAGCCCAATGAGCATGCCAATGGCCGTGCGCAGCCAGCTCTGACGTGGTTCGAACGCATTCATGCCGGCGGCCGCCATGGTTTCAGGCGACGACTCGTTTGCGCTTCCGCGCGATCGCGCCCAGCACTGCCAATCCCAGGGCCATCATCCCCAGGCTCGTCGGCTCCGGGACGAGGTAGGTGACGATCAGCTTCGGGAAAAGGCTTTGCAGATTCGCAGGCGGCGGATTCGGGTTGAAGTTGCGCGAATAGAAGCCGCGAAACGTCTGCGCCGCGGATTCATCCTGGTTGATGAGCATCCAACCGAAATTCGTGGCGGGCGCGGCCAGCCAGCCCTGCACGTCGGCCACCAGCGCCGGCGTGGAAAACCACAAGCTCACGTCATTCACATTATTGCTCTGAGCCAAGCTGGCACTTGCCCCGGCTGTGTAATCCGCGCCGGATTGTCCACCCGGTGACGACCAGGGTTGCGAGGCTCCAAAAAACCGATCGTTCCAGGTTGCGTCGCCCGCCAAAGCCGCGCTGCCTTGTCCAATGCCGTTCAGGTTCGTGGCGGTCGAAGCGCCGGTGTTGGCTTCTCCCCAGTTCACGAGCAGTTTGTGTAAGTCGATGATCGGAGCGCTCAAACCTCCGCCTGAGCCGCCAGCGCCGGCGATCTGGCCAATCACCAGCCGCAGCTGCACGTCGGTGATCGTGGCGTTCGAGGGAATCGAGGACGTGTCGAAGGCAACGAGGGCGCGACGAATGGAGAGTTGCGAGTTCGTGCCGGCGAGAAAGCCCGGAGCGCCGCCGGCGCCATTGTTGGGATTGCTTTGGTAGAGCGTCGTGTCTTTTGAGGCGGGCAACTGAACCGTGGTCGCTTCGGCGGTGATGACTAGCGACAAGACGAGGGTGGCAAACAGAGCTGCATGTTTCAAACTGCGGGCTTTCATCAATCGAGGATTCTCAAGGTGTGACAGGCGGGCAGAAGTACGTTTTGGAGCGTTATTCCCTAAATTGCATAACGCGCGTTAATTTACCCATTTGGCCGGACCGGTCAAGCAGCCGGAGATCGGGCTTGAAGACCGGCGGTTTGCCAGGAACTGGCCTGTGGCAGATGATGGACCAATCTCCATGAATCCCATTGCCCCGAAAACCAAGTGGTCCGCCGATTGGGAGGTCGCCGTCCGCGTGTGGATCGAACGCCGCGGCCGGACCGTGTTGGGCGAGAACCTGGCCGACGTGCTCGCTGGCATCGAACAGACGCACAGCATTAGCGCTGCGGCACGCCGGCTAGGCATTTCGTACCGGCACGCTTGGACGCTCGTGCAGGAGGGAAACGAGGCGGCCGGCGAGTTGCTGGTTTCGGCGGCAGTGGGTGGGCAAAACGGCGGGGGAGCGCAGTTGACCCCGCTGGGCAAACTGTCCCTGGACGTGTTTGAGCGTCTGCGCGGCCGGGTGCGAACGAGCGCCGCCGATTTGCTCGAGCAGACTCTTCTGCCGGCCTCGCAGGCCGGCAACACGATTCACCTGGCGGCCGCCATCAGTCTGCAAGAAGTGGTCGGACAACTGCTGACCGAATACACGCTCAGGCAGCCTGGCGTAAGGGTGCGCACCGTGTACGGCGCTTCGAACGAGCTGGCCGACCACATCCTGGCTGGGGCGCCCTGCGATTTGTTCATCTCCGCCGATGCGATTCACGTCGAGCGGCTGGCCGCGCACAAGCGAATCCGGCCCAAGTCCAGAACGCTGGTGGCCACGAACAGCCTGGCAGCGATCGGGCCGGAAGATTCCGCGGCGGTCGCCAAGCCAGGCGATCTGCTGCGCGTGGAGCGGATCGCGCTGGCGGATGCGGCCTCGCCACTCGGCAAATGCTCGCGCCTGTATCTGGAGCAGATCGGGCTGTACGAAAAGCTGAGCGCCAGGGCCTTGCCGGTCGACAACTCGCGCGCCATCCTGGCCGCGATCCGCTCAGGACGCGCCGGCGCCGGCCTGTCGTTTGCAAGTGATGCTGTCCGGGCCAGCGGCTGCCGGGTTCTGTTTCCGATTGACTCCGCGGAGGCCAGCGTGAGCTATGTCGCCGCGGTGTGCCGCGGCGAACGGGAAAAGCCGTCGCAGTCGTTGCTCGAGTTCTTCCAATCCCCGGCGGCGCAGCGCACCTTTCGCCGCTGTGGGCTGTCACTCCCCAAGAAAGGAAGTCGACGATGAAAATCAGCGCGCGAAATATGCTCAAGGGCAAGGTGAAATCCATCGCGCACGGCGCGGTGAACTCGGAAGTGGTGGTCGAGCTGCCGGGCGGCCAGCAAATCGTCTCGGTCATCACCAAAGACTCCGCCGAGCAACTGGGTCTCAAGACCGGCAAGGAGGTGTTCGCGATCATCAAAGCCTCGAACGTAATGATCGCGGCGGAGTGAGCGGGGTGAGGGAACGCGTGGCGTGAGCGCTAGTTAGTGCCACTTTGCGGGCCACTGGCACGCGGTATACTGAGCGGTCCCGTCCGCGTAGCTCAATTGGATAGAGCGTCGGCCTCCGAAGCCGAAGGTTACTGGTTCGAGTCCAGTCGCGGATACTGACTTACGACGATTGCAGTCGAGCGACATTCCATAAACCATCCGCGCCTGTTTAGCCCCTCGCCGCGGCCAGGAACTCGGTCACGAAAACCACCTCGCTCGAGCGCTTCATCTTCCGCTCCATTTCGACGTACCGCATGGTCGTCTGTATGTCCTTGTGACGAATCTTCCGCTGGAGCACAGGCAGGGGCATCCGGTCGCAGTTCTCAAAGCGGGACGGGACGAGGCGGACTTCCTGCCGATCGCAACCCTCGAGCCTGATAGCGGAAAGCTCTTTTTTGAGCGTATGGGGCGAGACCACCGAGCCGGGTTTCCGGTCGCGCTCGAGACGGCGCTTGGAGATGTAATCGTCGATGCTGGCAGTTTTGACCGCGGAGACCTTTGACGGCGCTACCAGCTCCTCGAACTTGTCGAGCGCGTGCCTGAGCTCGAAGGCCGCCTTCGCGATAGCGCCCGGGGCGGCCGAATGGATGCGGGTTCTCGGCATTTTGTGAACTCGAACTGAGGCGCACGCCACTGCCACGTTGGGCCTTGCTGGCACTCTTTTGCAGCAGCAGGACTGAGCCACCATCTATCTTTTCGTCGTCCGCAGTGCTAGGTTCAACGCTCGGAGTTGGCCGGATGGCCATCTTTTCTTATCTGGTCGCCTCCAGGCTAAGCGACGACCACCTAACCAATCTCGCCGTCCGTCTCACGGATTCACTTGCCGATGGCAAGAGCGGGATCACTTCCCGCAGAAAGGTTAGGGCCCATGTCTTCCGAAGAACGAAGTCACCTCTCGTCGCAAGAAGAGGAACAACGATTCACCCTGTTGGCAGCTGACGCGACAGAGTACGCCGTGTTTTTGGTGGGACTTACGGGTAATTTGCTCTGCTGGAATTCCGGAGCAGAGCGCCTGTTCGGCTATGCGACCCATGAAATCATTGAACAGCACTTTTCGCGATTTTTCGCCCCCGAAGACATCGTAACCGGGCGGCCCGAATATGAACTGAAGACGGCGCTGGCTGAGGGCCGGGCGGACAGTGCTTGCTGGCAGGTTCGCAAGGACGGTACACGGTTTTGGTGCCGCGCCGTCGTGACGTTATTGCTGGACGAGAACAAGCAGGCTCGTTCGTTCGCCATCGTGACGCACGACCTCACCGAAGTCGATGCGGCAAATGCCCAGCGGAAGCGGGCCGATGGTTTGGCTGAAGCCAATCGCAGCAAGGAAGAATTCATGGCCTTGCTGTCCCATGAACTGCGCACCCCGCTTTCGCCGATCGTCAACGCTTTGAATGTCATGCGGCAGATGAAGACAACCGACCCGATCATCGAGCAGGCTGGCAATATCATCAGTCGCCAGGTGGGAGTGATCGTGCAACTGGTGGACGATCTTTTGGACATCACCAGAATCACCAAGGGGAAATTGCGGCTGACTAAGGAGCCCGTCGAACTGCGAGTGGTCGTCAATCATGCCGCCGAGACGGCCCGTCCGCTAATGGATGCCCGTAAACACGAGTTCTCCGTATCGCTTCCGACCACCGCAATCTGGGTCGAGGCAGATCCGGCGCGCATGGAGCAGGTCGTCGTCAATCTGCTCAACAATGCGGCGAAGTACACCGACACGGGTGGACTGATTCGGATAACCATCAACGGAGAGGGAGAAGACGCGGTGATACGGGTTCGAGATAACGGCATTGGCATCGACCCGAAGGTCCTCCCGCACGTCTTCGAGCTATTCACCCAGGTAGATGGTTCCCTCGGGCGATCTTACGGCGGACTGGGGATTGGCCTGGCCCTGGCTCGGAATCTAATCGAAATGCATGACGGAAGACTACAGGCCGCCAGCGCAGGATTAGGAAAAGGCTGCGAGTTCACAATCAAACTGCCACTCTTATTAAAGCCACCAACGGACGAAGCGACATCCGTTCTGAATCCTGTTCTACAGACGGGACGATCGCTGCGCGTGTTAGTTGTGGAAGACAACGTCGATTCCGCCGACAGCCTGAGCATGTTGCTACGGTTGCATGGCCACGACGTGCAAGTGGCTCGCACGGGGCTGTCTGCCCTTGAAATGGCATCGGCTGCCCGCCCCGATGTAGTGCTATTGGACATTGGCCTGCCTGGAATGGACGGCTACGAAGTGGCTAAGCACTTGCGCGAGATCCCGGGTTTTGAGGACGTGATGGTGTGTGCGCTGACTGGCTATACGCCGAGCGAAGCAGACCGCCAGCGTCAACAGGAAACCGGTTTCGACCACTACTATGTGAAGCCCGTCGCGTTGGACAAACTGCTTGAGCTGTTGAGCGCCGTGGAACGACGGGAGAAGTGACAGCCTGCAACATCGTCCGCGACCTTCGCGCTATACCGATTCGCACGTTCCATGCGGGTTATAGTCAGACTACTGCTTCGCGATAGAATTGGTTTGAATAGCTTCTGCCATTGGGCCGGTGCGATCTCCCGCTTACCTTTTGGAATGGATCATGCAGTTAACACCACGCGAGCGTGCAGCCGTCGAACTGAGGGTCGCGCAGCTGAGCGCGGAACTGTGCGACCTCCGAAGTAGCTTCATGCCCGAGCCAGATCGAGCAAAGGCGACAGCGGCTATCGACAAAGACCTTGCTGCACTCCAAATGCCTAGCGACCGCGACGAATAGGCCGTCTCAATGGTCCCTCAAACTTCAATGGATCGCGGCCTCATTGAACTGCGCTTGCTTCAAATAGCGAATGTGCTCCGCGAGATGGAGCAGAACCGGTGCTGGGACCTCCGGCTGGAGAACGATCTGAAGCAAGAGCGCAAGCTGCTGACAGCGCAGCTTGCACGACCTTGACTCACTGTGAACGTTTGCTGGCGATTGGCGTCGTCAGGTCCGCCGCAATCCGTTCGCTACTTGTTGGTGGCCGTGCTAGGATGACATGCACCTTGGCCGGCTGAGCCTCTATGGGACTGCCCTCTACTTCGGGGGCCCTTCTTTTCTGTCCCCGCCGTCCCTATCGCACGTTGCGCAGGAGGCATTCTATGTGGTTGTCAGATAGTGAACGTACGGCTATTCGCAACCGACTGGATCAGATCGAGGACGAAATCACGTTTCCCGGGCTCAGAGGGGGGCAACGATATGCTCTTGCTTATGAGAGAGTGAGCCTTTTTCGTAAGCTCGGGGAGGGCCTGCCAAGCAGAGGTATATCTGGCGATGGAAGGCCCCCACGGCTCTGAAATGCCCCCACTCTCATCAACCGAACGAGTAGAGATCGATCAGCGCTTGGTTGAAAATACCCGGCGCGCGGGAAGCTATGCCGCTACGGTGCGTTCGGGTCGTCCGATGACAAGCTAACCTCGGGCTGGTCACTCAATCGGTATTGGCCTTGCGCCACTCGATCCACTCCGTAGCCTTGCGTAGTGGTCAAAACCAATAGAGTTGGATGCACACGTGCAAGTTGTCGGTCATGAACGGCACCGAAGTGCGTCCAAATCTCGATCGTGTGCGCCACACCGTCCTGGGTGTGCGCCCGGAAGCTGCCGATGCATTCCAAATGCATTTCGGATCGTCCAGCATTCGCATCCGAGGGACGTTCGCCGTTATGGTACTCACTAGTAGCTTTCATACTAGCATTATATGCAGGTCCGAATGAAGGCGACGGCCGGGGCACCCCCCATGCTAAAATGCGGGCATGAACGACCCCAAAAGTCCCATCTGGAGAATTGGTCATGGATCTCACATCCCCGGAACCAACTCCTAAACGCGGCTGGTTCCACGTCGCACTGCGGACATTGTTCGTAGCACTGACGGTGATGTTCATATTGCTGGCCGGCTGGATTGGCTACCAATTGAATTGGATACGCCAGCGACATGAATATTTGGAGGATCAGGCCGGTCTGCGAGCCCGTTTCCCCGGGGCCATTGAGTCAACGGTAGTCCCCGTCGATGCGCCTGGCTTACTTTGGCTATTTGGAGAGCGCGGACGTGGGGGCGACTTTAGTCTCCTTATCCTAGAAGTCGATTCTGGGCATACTCCCGTCTTTGGGGCAGAAATCGCCAAGGCCCGCACGCTGTTTCCTGAAACCAATTCATGTCTAGCGACGATCGTTCGGCCGTAGTAATCGCCGCAGCCGCTACGACCTAGTGCCATTCGCGCTTA
>DATJEN010000141.1:0-13193 GCA_035496575.1 Pirellulales bacterium | reverse complement strand
CTGACTTTCTGGAATGACGCACTGCGAAACGACTACCGCGGCACCGGCTACATCGACGGCGGCCGGCTGCAGATCACCGATTGGCTGGCCCAATCGCTGGTCGAGAATGTGCCGTACGACCGTTTTGTGCGCGAGCTGATCAGTCCCACACCCGCCTCGGCCGGGTTCATCAAGGGCATCTTGTGGCGCGGCGTGGTGAACGCCAGCCAGGTCCCTCCCGTCCAGGCGGCACAGAATATCTCGCAGGTCTTTCTGGGCATCAATCTGAAATGCGCTTCGTGCCACGACAGCTTTATCAACGATTGGAAGCTCGCGGACGCCTATGGCCTGGCCGGCATCTTTGCCGAAGGTCCGCTCGAAATGCACCGCTGCGACCAGCCGACGGGTAATTTCGCGCCCCTTAAATTCCTCTATCCCGAGCTTGGTTCGATTGACGCGGGAGCGCCGACGGCCGAGCGACTGCGGCAGCTAGGCGAAGTGATGACCAGCCCCGACAACGGGCGATTCGCGCGCACCATCGTCAATCGCCTCTGGTCGCGCCTGCTCGGGCGAGGGCTGGTTGAGCCCGTCGATGAGATGGATAACCTGCCGTGGGACGAGGATATTTTGGACTATCTCGCCAGCGATTTGGCCGAGCATGGTTATGACCTCAAGCACACCCTCGAGCTCATCGCCACCTCACAAGCGTATCAACTGCCAGCCGTGCTTGACGCGCAAACCACGGGCGACCGTTTCGTGTTCCACGGGCCCCTGGTCCGCCGCCTCATCGCCGAGCAGTTCGTTGACGCTGTGACGAGCGTGACGAATGTCGAGTACACGGCCGCCGCGGCCAACCCAAAAGTTCTGGCCGATCTCAGCTCAAAGAAAGTCGCCGTTCGCGTGGCGCTCGTGAATGCCGATTCGCTGCTCGCGGCTTTAGGACGATCGAACCGCGAGCAAGTCGTGACCGACCGCCCCAAATCGCCGACCACCCTACAAGCCCTCGAGCTTACGAACGGCGCTCCCCTTGCGGATCTGATTTCCCGGGCGGCCAAACAAATGTCCAGTGAGGATCTCGAATCCGGGGAGCTGGCCAGCCGGCTATACCAACGGGCGCTGACGCGCACTCCGACCAACGCGGAACGCGCGATCGCGCTTGAGCTGCTCGGCCCAAAAAGTTCGCCGGAATCGATCGAAGACTTGCTGTGGAGTCTGGTGATGCTGCCAGAATTCCAGCTGATCTATTGAGTACAATCGAAACATGAACATGCACAACCAGCGGCAATGCGAGTGGCTCAGTCGCCGCGACTTCTTGCGCGCGACCAGCGCCGCCACGCTTGCGGCGCTCGCCTGCGGTGAGCCGAGGCAGGTGTTGGCCAACGCGGATCCGCCGCGCGCCACGGCCGACACGGTCATCCTGCTGTGGATGGGCGGCGGCATGGCCGCCACCGAAACGTTCGACCCCAAGCTGTACACCCCTTATGAAAAGGGGCTGGAGTCGAATCGCGTATTGAGCACCTTCCCGGCGATCGACACGGCCGTCGACTCGATCAAGTTCTCCAACGGCCTCGAGCGCACAGCCGCCGTCATGGACCGCGGCACGCTCATCCGCTCCTACACCGCCGGCGACCTGGGGTTCATCCTGCACTCGCGGCATCAATATCACTGGCACACTGGTTACGCGCCGCCGCAAACCGTGGCCGCTCCGCATATCGGGTCCGTCGTCGCCCGTACGCTCGGTCCTTTAAATCCAGCCGTGCCGGCGTTTATCGACATCGGCCAGCGCTTCGACGTGGGCGAAGGCGAAGAACTCAAGGCGTTTCACCAGGCTGGCTTCCTGGGCGGGCAGTTTGGTCCCTTTCTCATTCCTTATGCCGACCAGGCCATGGCCGCCGTACGCCCGCCGCGCGGCATGGGGCCGGACCGATTCGAGAACCGGCAAAAGTTTTTCAAGCGGCTGGTGGATGCCAGCGCGGCCTCGCGCCAGGCCAGCGATTATCAGCGCGAATCGCTGGTCCGCTCCTTCGATGACGCCCACCGCCTGTTAAGCTCGCCGGCGGCCAAGGCCTTCGATCTGACGCTGGAACCCAAGGAAAGCTACGACCGCTACAACACGGGCCAATTCGGCTTGGGCTGCCTGCTCGCGCGGCGACTCACGGAAGTCGGGGCCCGCTTCATCGAAGTCACGACCGAATACATTCCTTTTAAGAACTGGGACACCCACGACAACGGCCACACGCGGTTGACCGAGCTCAAGGCCGCCATCGATCCGCCCCTAGCCCAACTGGTGCTCGACCTCGAATCGCGCGGGCTGCTCAACCGCACGTTGATCGTGCTGGCCAGCGAGTTCAGCCGCGACATGATGACCGAGGGCCGCCCCGACAAGCAGGTGAAGGACCAGGTCGAAGTGCCCAACACGATCGAGGAGCTCAAGTATTACGGCATGCACCGTCACTTCACGGACGCCGGCTGCGTGCTGTTGTTCGGCGGCGGCATCAGGCGCGAGTTGTTGTATGGCAAGACGGCCGACGAACGCCCCTGCAAGACGATCGAGAACCGCGTGGTGATCGAAGACCTGCACGCCACGATCTATCGGGCGCTGGGCATCTCGCCCAAGCTGGCCTATGAAGTCGAGCGCCGCCCGTTCTACGTCACGCGCGACGGGCTGGGAAAGCCGATCGAGGGGTTGTTCGGCTGAGGATTGGAGATTTCGCCAACCACCCGCCGCGGCGGCAGTCGTAGGCGTTAGTCCAAATCTCGATCGTAGATTCGAAACGTCTTGTCGAGCCGCGCGCCCCCTTTTTGCAAACTGCCGCGCGAGAGCGTGTTCGACTCGAGCACCCAAGAAAACTCGACGTCCTGAATTCCCCACTCTTGCATGGGCTTGATCAATCCGCCCAAGAGCACCACGCCCAGTCCCCACCGCTGATACTCTGGCACGACGTTGATGCTGATCACGCGCAGCTTTTGGATTTGACGCGGATTGCGGATCAGCTTCAGGAAGCCGAAGGGAAACAGCCGCCCGCCGATCGCCTTGATGCGCGGATTGAAATCCAACAGTCCCAGGCAAGCTCCGATGGGCTGGCCGTCGACTTCGGCTACGACCGCCAGTTCGGGCGCGATCAGGTGTTTGAGCCCGGCCGCCAGCACCTTGATCTCCGACGGAGAAAGGGGCACGAATCCCCAGGTGCCGATCAGCGAGGCGTTGTAAACGCGCAAGAACATCTCGACTTCTTCGCGGAAGCGGCGGCGGTGCATGGGGCGCACTTTGACGTTGAACCGCTGCTTGGCTTCGTTGCCGATAAACCACAGCTTCTTGTCGAGCTTGGAGACCATGTCGATGTGCCCCCAAAAGGCGTACAGATCCTGCACCTTTTGAAAGCCCGCGCCCTCGACCAGGCGGCCGTAGTACGGCTTGTTGTACGTAATCATGAACGTGGGCGGGGTGTCAAATCCCTCGACCAACAGGCCCCATTCATAATTGAGTGAAGGGTTGGCCGGCCCGCGCACGGCGGTCATGCCGCGCTCGCGCAGCCACGCGCCCGCCGCCTGAAACAGGGCGTTGGCCACCTGCTGGTCGTCGACGCATTCAAAGAACCCAAAGAACCCGCGCTTCTCATTGGCGCGGCGATTGTGGGCGTGATAGACGATGGCGGCGATACGGCCGCACACCTCGCCATGCCGCGTAGCGAGGAAGGTCTGCATTTCGGCATCTTCGTGAAAGGGATGCCGCTTGTAACCCAGCAGACCCTTGTGGTCCGCAAGCAAGGGCGGGACCCAATTCGGGTCTCCCTTGTATAGCGTCCAGGGCAGATTGACGAATTGCTTTTGCTCGGCGCGCGAGGTTACAGGCTTCACAACCAGACTAGTCATACCGAGCCAAAGAGTCCCGCGCCTGCCGAATCCCGCCGATTTGGTGGGGTCAATCTATCCGCTGGCCTGCGCGAGCGTCAAGTTCGCTCAAGCCGCGCGGGCCCGTCACATCGCGGCGCTCGCCGATCGCGCCAGCATCTTCACAGCCCATCCATTTTGTAGCTTGGTGACTTGTTGTCTCGTGGATAAAATTGCAAGTGGCGCGGGGCGCGCCCTCCATGGAGGCCAGGAGAAAGTTGTCGACGATGACAGTTGATGCCGGGCAGATCGGGCTTGAAGGAACGATGGGGGTCTTGCGAAAGCTGCTGGCAGACCACTTCGGCGTCTCACCTTCTGCTCACGTCGCGGACACCGACCCACTCTTTTCAGTGGGCGTCGGCCTCACGTCGCTCGAAGGCATCGAGTTTTTGTGCGAAGTCGAAAAGCTGTTCAACATCCGCATCAAAGATCTCGATTGGTGGACGTACGAAACGCCCACCCTGGCTGCCGTAGCTCAGCACGTGATCGATCTGACGCGCCAGCAGCACGCAACCTCTTAGTCTCTGGCGCGATCTCTCGCGCGCGGTCGACTACTTCGTCCGCAGCGCCCCCTCCACGACTGGCGCGGTTGAACTGGCCGAGTCCATCGCGCCTGCGTCCGTGCCCGTCCATTGCGTGTCGGAGCGATTGTCGAGCGAGCGCAGCACTTGTTTCAGCTCGCTGGGGTTCATCCGCCGCAAGTTGTTAAGCTCCGTCAGCGGTTGCAACGTACGCATGGCCCGGGCAAAGGCCGGTTCGAACGCCAGGATTTCGACAATCCAGTGCCGCATGCGGCCGAACGACGCGGCGATCTTGCCCAACTGCTCGTGCACGTCGGCCATCAGTTCCAAACTCTCGGTCGCCTGGGCCAGGTCGCCAGTTTGGTTGATCGTGCGATTCTTGAGATCGACCAGTTGCTCGAGTCGCTGGCCGGCCAGCTCGACGCCGGTGCCTTGGTCATCCAGGCGCTGACGGATAGCCGCCAGGCTATCGAGCGCGGCTTGGGCCGTCGACGTTTCGCCGCGGCACACCAGTTCGTCGGCCAGTCCCATCAACTCGAGCGACGTGCGGCGTGCCGCCTGCGCTTGTGACTCGGCCTCGGCAAGCTGCTCTTGCGTGCTGGTCCACTCGCGCGTGACCGCCTGGGCTTTCTCGAGGTCGTCGCTGTCGGTCAGCAGCGAATCTTTCAAATGCACAAGGCCACCCAAGGCAAACCGCGCGGCCGGCAGCTCGGCGGCGTTATCGAGCATGATCTGCTTCAATCCCATCAGCTCGGCCAGGGCATGGTTCGCGGCCAGCGTCGTCTCTTCGCTGCCGAGCAGGCGTTCGTTGAGCGATTCGATCTGGTCGAGGCTTTGCCGCGCCGAGCCCGCCTTCGATTTGGTCGCGATCAGCCGCTGTCGCAAGTTGTCGATATCATCGATCGCGCGGTGGCCGTGCTCGGTCGCATAGCGGGTCTCCGCCAGGCGAGCCTGCATGAGCTCGAGCGCGTCGAGTGTCTCGGCCGCCTGGGGAGCGCTGTCGGCGCTCGCGAGCAAAGTGCGCTGCAAGCGGGCCATTTTCTCCATCACGACCAGGGCCCGCTCGGCCTGCTCGGTTTGTTCATTGAGCCGGTCGTGCAGGGCGGCGATGTGGTCGAGCGAGTTCGTGGCTTCCTGGTTGCGGCGGCCCTGTTCGACCAACCGGCCGAGCAGATCGTTCGTGGAGTTCACGGTTTGCGACTGGTCGGCCAGGGTCCGCATCCGCGATTCGAGTGCAGTGATTTGCGACTGCATGGCCGAAAGTTCGCGGAGGGCGGGCCGGATGGTCGTGATTTGCACGATCGCCAGCACCAGACCGGCCCCTACCAGCAGCCATCCCCAAGGTGGGATGTCGAAGCCCAGCAGCCGCGAACCGCGATCGTCTTTTCTCCAAGCTGTATGGCTACCAAAGCTTTCCAAGAGCAACCTCCGTTCAGCTTTAGGCGATTTACTTGCGATTGAGCGTGCGCATGTTTCGCACAAAAGGTTTCTGCTACGGTATCGGATGCGCTCGCCGGACCGATCAACCTTTTCCAGTCCCCGTGGTCCAACAGAAAAACCCGCTCCAGCCGTCAACACGCGCACCCTCCATGGTCGCAGGGTGCCGCGCTTGGGCGCAAACGGAACTGGCAAGAGCCAACTGAAACGCGCCGCGGCATGCGTCAGAGGCTCAAGTAGTGGGCGCAGCCGCGCCGCACTCGGCCAGGATTTCCATCAAAGCTTCCTGCTTGACGGGCTTCACCAGGTGATGGTCGAACCCGGCGGCCTGGGTTCGGCGGCGGTCCTCGTCTTGACCCCATCCGGTCTGGGCGATCAGCACTATCCCGGCGCCCCACGCTTCGTTGCGAATGCGCGAGCACACCTCGTAGCCGTTCAACTTTGGCATTCCGATGTCGAGCAGGATCACTTGTGGCCGAAAGGCTTCCGCCGCTTCCAGGGCTTCCAGGCCGTCGTACGAGGTGCGCGTCTCGTGCCCTGCATGGTCGAGCATCATCCGCAAGCAAATGGCGTTATCGCGGTTATCATCGACGATCAGGATTCGCAGCGGCCGCGCAGACACTTGACCCGTCACGCGGTCATTTTTGGCGTCGACGAAGGCGTGGTCGACCGCCAGCGGCAAGCGCACGACGAATTCACTCCCCGCGCGAACGCCTGCGCTGCGTGCCTCGATAGTACCGCTATGCAATTCGACCAGCCGCTTAACCAGCGTCAGGCCGACGCCCAAGCCGCCATGCGATCGCTCCAGATGGCGGTCCCCTTGCGCGAACAAATCAAAAACAAAAGGCAACATCGGTGCCGGGATTCCGATGCCCGAATCTTTAATCGAAATCTCCAGCAGGTTGCCTTGAACTTGGGCGGACAAGCGGATGTTGCCGCCCGGATCGGTATATTTGGCGGCATTGTTCAACAAGTTCGCGAGAACTTGAGCCAAGCGGGTTGCATCGCCCTTCAAAACCACCTTCTCGGTGGGCAGGTCGAGCTGCAGGTCGTGGCGGCGCTGCTCGATCAGCGGCCGACTCGTCTCGATCGCCAACTGCACCACCTTGGCCAGCTCGAGCGGCTCCATGCGCAGGGCGAGCTTTCCAGTCGTGATGCGCGAGACATCGAGTAGGTCATCCACCAGCCGCGTTAACTGTTGCGCTTGGCGGTCGATGACGTCTCGCGCCCACTCCAGCTCGCCGGCATCGGTTGACTCATGCCGCAGGATCTCGACCGCGGTGCGAATGGGAGCCAGTGGGTTTCGCAGTTCGTGGGCAAGCGTGGCCAGGAATTCATCCTTGCGGCGGTCGGCAATTCGCAGCGCCGCCTCGGCTCTTTTCAGCTCCGTGATCTCCATGGCCGCCACAGTCAACCCGACTGGCGTGCCGCCATCGTCCGTGAGCGGCTCAACCGTAAGATCGTATTCCCGCGTGATGCCATCGATCTCGATCGCGAATCCGCCGTGTTCGCCGACCCCGCTGGCGAGCACGCGCTCTTTCAACGCGACCAAGGGCGCCGCCTTTTCAGGCGAGAACAATTCCTCGTCACGCCGGCCGACGACGCCTTCGGGAAGGAAGTCCGGATAGGGTCCGCTGGTCCAGGTATAGCGCCGCTGGCGGTCGGTGGTGTACACGAGGATATGAGAGTTCTTGAGCGCCAGCCGGAAGCGTTCCTCGCTGAGCCGCAACCGGTCGGCGGTCCGTTTGCGCTCGGTCAAGTCCACGTTGACGCCCGACATGCGCACCGCCGCGCCGCTGTTATCTCGCGTCACGCTGGCGACGTTCTCGACCCAGCGCGTGACGTTGTCCGATCCAACGACGCGGTACTCGCAGCGGAACAGATCGCCCGTGGAGGCCAGCAGCGTCTCCAGGCTGTGCAGGACCCGCTCGCGATCGTCCGGATGCAGAAGCGAACGCCAATGTTCGTGGACCTGGGCCGGAGCAATCGGCTCGATGCCGTGGATGAGCCACATGGACTCGGACCAAAACGTCTCATTGGCGACGATGTCCCAGTCCCAGACGCCGACGCCACCGGCGGCTTGCGCCATTTGCAGCCGCTCATCGCTTTCGATCAGTGCGGCGTTGGCCTGCGCCAGTGTGGCCGTGCGCTCGGCGACGCGCTCTTCCAACTCGACGGTCAGGCGGTGCAGCTCCTCCTGCGCGAGCTTTCGCTCGGTAATCTCGGCGAGCAGCGTGCGGTTGCTGGCGCTCAGGGCGCGAGTCTTCTGGTAAAGCTCCGCGAACACCGCGACTTTTGAGCGCAGGATTACCGGATTGATCGGCTTGTGCAAATAGTCCACCGCGCCGGTGCTGTAGCCTTCCAAAATGTGCTGATCGTCGTTGTAAAACGCGGTCAGAAAAATGATCGGCACGGAGGCTGTCTTCTTCCGCTGCTTGATCATTTGAGCCAGCTCGAATCCGTTCATTTCCGGCATGTGAATGTCGAGAATGAGCAGCGCAAATTCGCCGTGCACGAGCTCGAGCAAGGCCTCGTTGCCCGATCCGGCGCACACCAGGCGATAGCGCGGATCGTGCAACACGCTTTCGAGCACCACCAGGTTTTTCGGCTCGTCGTCGACGAGCAGGATGCTGATCGGTTGCCCGACATGACCCTGCTCGGACGCGTCCATGGCGGTGACCGCCTCGTGGTGGGGCACATCCGATAGCACGGGCTCGGACATTGATTGTCGCGCGCGAATGGTCATGAGCCAGAACGCCGCATTTTTGGTCTAGCACACTTTATCGGAACAGCCACACACGCATCAGCGACAGAAGCTGGTCGGTATTCACCGGCTTGGCAATATAATCGGACGCGCCGGCATCCAGGCATTTCTCGCGGTCGCCTTTCATGGCCTTGGCCGTCAGCGCCAGCATGGGCAAGCTGCGGAAACGCGCGTCGGCCCGAATTTCGCGCATCGTTTGATAGCCATCCATTTCCGGCATCATGATGTCCATCAGCACGATGTCCACGGCCGGCATGTTCTGAATGAGCTCGATTGCCTGGCGGCCGTTGGTTGCGCTGACGACCTCCATATCGTGCCGCTCCAATAGCGAAGTGAGCGCGAAGATGTTGCGCGCGTCGTCGTCGACCACCAGAACCTTGCGATTATGCAGCATCTCGTTCGAGCCGTGCAGCCGTTCGAGCATTTTCTGCTTTTCGACGGGCAAGCCGGCCACCACGCGGTGCAAGAAGAGAGCCGTCTCGTCCAACAGCCGCTCGGGCGATTGAACATCTTTCAGCACGATGCTCTTGGCCATCTTCTTCAGGCGCGATTCCTCTTCCTTCGAGAGATCTTTGCCCGTGAATACCACGACCGGCAAGTCTTTCAAGGCGGGCTGCCGATTGAACTCTTCCAGCAACTCGAACCCCGACATGTCGGGCAATCGCAAATCCAGAACCACGCAATCGAACGACTCCTCGCGCAGCGTTTGCAAGGCCTCCTGTCCGGTGCCGACCGCCTCGAGTTCGATATCGACGTGCCCCAACAATTCGACGATGGACTGTCGTTCGATATCGTTGTCCTCCACGACCAACAATCGCTTGACGCGCGGAGTGATGAACCGCTTGATACGGTCAAAAGCGGCCTCCAAGGTATCGGTGGTGGGCTCTTTGACGATATACGAGAAGGCGCCGTGCGACAGGCCGTGCTGGCGTTCTTCGTCCTGAGTGACCACCTGCACCGGGATGTGGCGGGTCAGCGGGTCAAGCTTCAGGCTATGCAGCACCGTCCAGCCCAGCATGTCAGGCAGGAAAATATCCAACGAGATGGCCGAGGGCAGGAACTGCCGAGCCAGCGAAAGCCCCGTCGCCCCCTTGGTCGCAACCAGGCCCTTGAAGCCCTTGTCGCGCGCCAGCCCGAGCAGAATTCTGGCATAGTGCGGGTCATCCTCGATGATCAGCACGACGGCATCGCCGGGCTCGATGCTCTCGCGATCGTCCGGAACAAACTCCTCTCGGACGGCCGGCAGCATGCGGATGAGCTGCGCCTGGGCCAACGTGCTGGGGGCGGGGGAATTGTGCGCCGCTGGCCCCGTATAGTGCAGGGGCAGGTACAGGATAAACGTGCTGCCCTGGCCATGTGTGCTGCTCAGTCGGATTTCGCCGCCCAACAGCGTGGCAAGCTCGCGGCTGATCGCCAAACCTAAACCCGTGCCGCCGAACTTGCGGGCCGTGCCTGCATCGGCCTGCTGGAAGGCCTCGAAAATGAGGCGCTGTTTCTCGGGGGCGACGCCGATGCCGGTATCCTCGACCGCGAATGCAATGACGTGCTGAGCCTCGCTGAGCACGGGATGGTCGACGCTCCACCCGCCCGTAGCCAGGCCGACGCGCACCTCGACGTGCCCTTGCGAAGTGAATTTGACGGCGTTCGAGAGCAGGTTCTTGAGGATCTGATGCAACCGCTTCGAGTCGCTCGTAAGCACGCGCGGGAGATCGGATGCAAATTCGATGTTGAAGGGCAGGTTCTTGTTTTCGGCCACGTGCCGGAAATTGCGGTCGATCGTATCGCGCAGCCCCGCAAACGAGATTTCCTCGGCTTCGACGGTCACGGTGCCGGATTCGATCTTCGACAGATCGAGAATGTCGTTGATCAGGTTCAACAAGTCCGAGCCGGACGAATTGACGTTGCGAGCGAACTCGATTTGCTTGGGCAACAAATTGCCCGCCTCGTTGTCCGCCAGTTGCTGGCTGAGGATCAGAATCGAGTTGAGCGGGGTGCGCAACTCGTGAGACATGTTGGCCAAGAACTCCGACTTGTATTTGGACGTTAGCGCCAATTCCTCGGCCTTTTCTTCCAGCGCGCGGCGGGCTTGCTCGACTTCCGTATTCTTGCGCTCCACCTCGGCATTCTGTTCGGCCAGCAGCTTGGCCTTGGTCGCCAGCTCCTGATTGGTTTGCTGCAGCTCGGCTTGGCGGGATTGCAACTCCACCGTTAGCTGCTGCGACTGCTTCAAGAGACCTTCGGTGCGCATGGTGGCTTCGATCGTGTTGAGCACCACGCCAATGCTGGTTGTCAACTGCTCGAGGAAGGTCAGGTTCGTGGAGGTGAATGGGGTGAGCGAAGCGACCTCGACCACGGCTTTGATTTGCCCTTCGAACAAGAGCGGCAAAACCACGATACTCGACGGGCACGCCTCGCCCAGGCTCGAGCTGATGCGCATGTAGTCGGGGGGCACGTCGTCCAGAATGATGCGCTGTTTCTCCACGGCACACTGGCCCACCAGGCCTTCGCCGAGCGGAATGCGCTCCGGCTGCGAGGGGCGCCGCGCGTAGGCGGCCAGCAATTGCAAGATGGGTTCTTCGTGGTCCGCGGCCGTCATTTGATAGATGGCCCCCTGCTGCGCTTGCACCAGCGGAACGAGGTCCGAAAGCAACGTCTTGGCCACGGTCACCAAGTCGCGCTGGCCCTGCAGCATGCTGGTGAAGCGCGCCACGTTGGTTTTGAGCCAGTCCTGCTCCTTGTTGCGCTCGGTGGTTTCGCGCAGGTTGGCGATCATGGTGGTGATGTTGTCTTTCAACTCGGCCACTTCGCCACGCGTTTCCACCTGGATGGAACGGGTTAGATCGCCCTTGGTCACGGCGGTCGCGACTTCGGCGATCGCGCGAACCTGCGTCGTCAAGTTGCCTGCCAGCAGGTTCACGTTGTCCGTCAAATCGCGCCACGAGCCGGCCGCGCCCGGCACACTGGCCTGACCGCCCAGCCGCCCTTCCACCCCGACTTCGCGCGCCACGCTGATGACTTGTTCGGCGAAGGTGGCCAGTGTGTCGGTCATGTTGTTGATCGTTTCGGCAAGCGCCGCCACCTCGCCCTTGGCCTGCACCGTCAACTTTTGCCGCAGATTGCCGTCGGCCACCGCCGTGACCACCTTTACGATGCCGCGCACCTGGTCGGTCAGGTTCGAAGCCATGAAGTTCACGTTGTCGGTCAGGTCTTTCCAGGTGCCGCCCACGCCCGAGACCTGGGCCTGGCCGCCCAGCTTGCCTTCGGTGCCGACTTCGCGGGCCACGCGCGTCACTTCGGAGGCAAAACCGTTGAGCTGATCGACCATCGTGTTGATCGTGTTCTTGAGCTCGAGGATTTCGCCCTTCACATCCACCGTGATTTTGCGGCTGAGATCGCCACGGGCAACGGCCGTCGTGACTTCGGCAATGTTCCGCACCTGGGCCGTCAAGTTCGAGCCCATCGTGTTGACCGAATCGGTGAGATCCTTCCAGGTGCCGGCCACGCCCGGAACGACCGCCTGCACGCCGAGCCGGCCTTCCGTTCCGACTTCGCGGGCCACGCGCGTCACTTCCGAGGCGAACGAGCGAAGCTGCTCGACCATCGTATTGATGGTTTCCTTGAGCTGCAGAATCTCTCCACGCACGTCCACCGTGATCTTCTTGGACAAGTCACCGTTGGCGACCGCGATCGTCACGTCGGCGATGTTGCGAACCTGGCCGGTCAAGTTCGAGGCCATGGAGTTCACGTTGTCCGTCAGATCCTTCCAGGTGCCGGCGACTCCCAGCACCTGGGCCTGCCCGCCCAGCTTGCCTTCGGTGCCGACCTCGCGGGCCACGCGGGTCACTTCCGAAGCGAAAGCCCCGAGCTGCTCGACCATGGTGTTCATGGTTTCTTTAAGCTGCAGGATTTCGCCCTTCACGTCCACCGTGATCTTGCGCGACAGATCGCCGCGCGCGATGGCCGTGGCCACGTCGGCGATGTTGCGCACCTGCCCTGTCAGGTTCGACGCCATGGAGTTGACGTTATCCGTCAGGTCCTTCCACGTGCCGGCGACGCCGGGCACGGCAGCCTGGCCGCCCAGCTTGCCGTCGGTGCCCACTTCGCGCGCCACGCGGGTGACTTCCGCCGCGAAGGAGCGCAGTTGATCGACCATCGTGTTGATGGTTTCTTTCAGCTCCAGAATCTCGCCGCGCACGTCCACGGTGATCTTCTTGGAGAGGTCGCCATTGGCCACCGCGATCGTGACTTCGGCGATGTTGCGCACCTGCGACGTCAAGTTCGAGGCCATGGAGTTGACGTTGTCGGTCAAATCTTTCCAGGTACCTGCCACGCCCTCGACCGCCGCCTGGCCGCCCAGCTTGCCCTCGGTGCCCACCTCGCGCGCGACGCGGCTGACTTCCGAGGCAAAGCCGTTGAGCTGATCGACCATCGTGTTGATCGTGTTTTTGAGCTCGAGGATCTCGCCGCGCACGTCGACCGTGATCTTGCGCGACAGATCGCCCTTGGCGACGGCCGTCGTCACTTCGGCGATGTTGCGCACCTGGCCCGTCAGGTTCGAAGCCATGAAATTCACGTTGTCGGTGAGATCCTTCCAGGTGCCG
>DATJEN010000140.1:0-17043 GCA_035496575.1 Pirellulales bacterium | reverse complement strand
CAACGTCATCGGAGCGCTGCCCAGCGGTGCGACCGTCTATTTCTCGCTTGATGGCGGGCCGCCTACCACCGAGTACCAGGACGGCGGAATTTATGGCCTCGCGCGGGGAAATCACACCCTGCGCGTGTTCATCGGCGACGCCAGCGGGCGCGAAATCGCGGGCACAACCGGAGTAACTCGGACCTTCTTCGTGAACGTGCCGGCTGCACCGGTGGTCCCGCCGCCACCGCCGCCGCTACAGCCGCCGGCGCCCAAGGGAACGGACGTACCGTTCCGCTTCCCGACCCCGTAAGCGGCCCCAGGCAGGCGATATTGCGACAACACCCGCGCCGCACATGACCGCGCGGGTTGTAGGATGCCCTCGGCGTGCCGATTTCTCGGCAAAAACGCGCGTTTTGCCGTCCCGCCCATCGCAAGCTAGCGTTGACCTGAGAGGTCGCGCGCTTGTGTCGCGACCCAATCGAATTGCCGAGGGTCTTCGATGCGATTGGCGATCATCTGCTTGCTGTTGTTCCTGACTCCGGTGGCGGCGCTGCTGGGCTACAAGAACTACCAGCAATTTCAGGCACAGCAGCTAGCCGAAGAAAAGGCGGCCGCCACCGGCGCGCCCCGCGAAGTGCTGTTCTTCAACGCCTCGTGGTGTGGACCCTGCCGACATATGAAACCCATTGTCGCGCAGCTCAAGGGCCAGGGCTATCGTCTGCGCGACGTCGACGTGGACCGCAATCGGGCACTCGCCCAAAAATATGGAGTGCACGGAATCCCGACCTTCGTGTTCCTGCAGAACGGCAAGGAACAGCATCGATTCTCGGGCGGCACCTCGATCGAGCGGTTGAAGTCGCTGTGCGCGAATTATCGCTAGCCGTCTCGCGCCGAAGCGGTCGCCGATGATTGCGTGCTCCCGCGCGCGGCGCGCTACTTGGCCACCTGTTCGACGGGCGGCTCGCCCGGGTGATAGGCCGTCTTGGCCCCGGCCAACACATCTTGCCACTCGAAGAGCTCGGGCTTCAGCTTGCGCTCGGAAAGAAGATGGGCCTGATCGAAGTAATGCGGCGAACGGGGGTCGCCGCTCTCGCCGTAGTTCAGGGTCGACGCGCCGCGAACTTTGGGGCCGAACTCGTACACGGCGACGTAGCTGGCTCCGACGAGCCCATATCGCTTTTGAATGGACATCACGAAGGGAATCTTGATGGTGGGCGAGTAGTATTGCGTGAACACGATGCCCAGCGGCCCCGGCGCTCCCAAGCAGGGCAAGCTCGGCTGCTTGTCGTCGAAGGACAGCTCGTGCAGGTCGACCATGTTCGGCCGGCGCTGAATACGATACAGCGTGGCCCACGGCACGCGCCAGTCTCCGTGCAAGTTCTTGAGTTTCGCGGCCGCGTCGATCAAGGCTTGGAATTCAAGCTTGGGGTCGCCAACGAATCGCGGGAACAGCGTTTCTGCCGGGTAGTCCATGCCGTACAGCTCGTGATACCAGGCTTCACATAAGGTGGCTGCCGTCGAATCGGCCGAAACATGGCAGTTCCACTCCAGCAAGTGTTTGAGATAGGGCTCAACCTCCGTCGCGAGCCGTGGGTCGCTCGCTCGCAGAGCTTCGAAGCGCCTTGCATACTTCGGCAACTCCTCTTGCGCCCAATACACGGTCGTGTCGAAGGCCAGCTTCTGCATGTCTTCGAAGGTGGCCGACTTCAGCTCGCGCAATAACTGCCGCGATACCTTGGCCCGCCGCTTGTCCTGATCGCTGTCCTCCACCATATAGGTCGGATAGTTCTTCGGGTCGCAATTTCCCAAGTCGCAGGTGGTGAAGGGGCTGGAATTACAGTTCTGCACATAGCCGTCGGCCGGATTGATGATCTGCGGCATCTCTTCCAGCTTGTGGTTTCCTTGCCAGGCCGTCCGCGGGTCGGCGCCGTCGACCGGCAAATTCCACTTGAATTGTGGGTCGCGCTGTGGCACAAGGCCGTTGTACAGAAACATGATGTTGCCGTCGCGATCGGCATAGATCACGTTCATGATCGCAAACTGCTGTTGCTCGAGGCCCTCGCGAAACTCCACCAGGTTTTTGGCTCTCACCAGCGCCAGTTGTTGCCGCATGAGCGCACACTCAATGCCCGAAACCCTGGCCGCCAGGAAATGCTGTTCATCCTCGCGGACCACGATTGGCCCATGGTGCGTTTTGCGCAGCTTGACCGCGCGATCGACGACTTTGTTGCCGGTTTTGACGCGAATGGTCTCGGTCCACTCTTCCGCTTCGCGATAGCCGTTGTCATAGCGATAGCGCAGTGGATGAGCCGGATCGTCAAAGGTTACGCGCCACACGTCCGCCACGTCGGGCTCGTTGGTCGTAAAAGTCCAGCCCAGGTGTTCGTTGTGCCCCAGCGTTGGCACGCAGCTTCCGAACATCGTGGCGCCGTAGAAGGACCAGCCCTCGTCGCTCACCAGGTGAGCTTCGTGCATTTGCGAGAAGCCGAACCATGGCAAATGCGGATTCACGAACAGCATGGCGTGCTTGTCGCGCGTGCGCGAGGGAGCAACCGCCCAACCGTTCGACCCGGCGGACGACCAAATCACGTCGTTCGAGCGCGGCAGGAAGTTATGTGACAGCCGCGTGTAGCGAAACGTCAGCTCGAGCAAGACCTGGCGGCCATAGGCAATCACCTGCCAGGGCTCGAAGTGCGTGATGAGCCGCGGCTTGGTCTCGGGGTGCATCGCCAGAAAATAATTCAAGCCCAGCGTGAAGGCCTCGCACATGGCTTGCATGCGCGGCTCCAGGTGCTCGAAGGCGATCTTCGACTGCGGCACCACTTCGAACGCGCGATTCAGCAAATCAGAGTTCAGCCCATAGTAGCCCGACACCTCGCTGTAGCGACCCAGGCTGAGGATGTAGGTGTCTTCGAGCTGCCAGAAATTGTCTTCCGCCTGGGCATAGGCGTAAGCGAATAGGACAGCCGCATCGTCCTGGCCGCGAATGTGCGGAACACCCCAAGCGTCGCGATAGATGGACGAAGCTTTGGCCAGTTGGGCCGCCTTGGCCTGCTCTTCCTGGCTCATGGCCGTGGCGGCCGCAGACGGCTGGTTTGTCTGGGCCAGGCCCGGGCGTCCCAGCAGCGCAATTGAGCAAACGAGGCCGATCGAAACCATGCATCCGGCGTGGCGTGCGAGCGACCTGGGCATGTACGGCCTCTTCTGTAGAGTGTTTGGACTAGCTAAGCAGGAAGTATTAGGCAGGTCAGGGTTATTATACCGGCCGTCGATGCGCCCGGCTCGCGCAACCCTCGTGCCCCATTGTGGGACCGGACACTATAGGCCGCGGGCCTTTTCTCAAACTAGCCCAAACGGCGCTCTGCCAGGCGGCCATACAACTCAGGACGCCGAAAGCGGAAGAGATACTCGGGCTCGGCCCGAGCCGCTTGTAGGTCCTCGGCCTTGAGATCGGACACGATCATTCCGCATTCGCCGCTGGCGGCGGTCCAGTCGGCGAGCGTGGCGCCGCGCGGCGAGAGAATCATCCCCCCACCCGGGAAGTCTTGCACCACTCCGGCGCACTCCACCTGGCCCACATAATTGCAGGCCACGCCGAAGACGCCATTCTCACTGGTGCGGGCGCGGAGAGCTGGACCGGCCCACTGGGCCCAGCCCACGGGGGTGCGCGGCGGCGGATCGGCCGCGAAGGGGAACAGCACCAGCTCCACATTTTCGATTGCCAGCAGCCGCGTGGATTCGGGCAGCAATGCGTCAAAACAAATATTGATGCCAATGCGCCCCAGGCGTGTTTCGACAACGTCAGGCGCCGGCCCGCCGTTATAGAAGGGCATCTCAAACATCGGCACGTGCATCTTTCGCCAGGCGCCGAGCAAACCCTCGGGGCCGACCAGCACCTGCGTGTTGTGAAGCAGGTTGCCGGCATCCTCGAGCATGCCCACGCTGATCAACAAGCGATGATCGGTGGCAAACTTGCGAACCGTTTCGAGTGCCGGCGAACGGAGCGGAAGGGCGACTTGCCGCGCGATCTTCAGCGCTTCGCGCAGCCACGATTCATGGTCGTGGTGCGGATGATTGGGAAGGAAGCCCGTCAAAGAAAGTTCGGGAAAGAGCACGAGCTGTGCGCCGGCCGAGCTGGCGCGCGCGGTCCAGGCTTCGATTTTTTCGAGATTGCCGGGGAGCTGCCTCGGTTTCGATTCGACGCTGGCGGCAGCGACTCGGACGCAATCGAGCATGAGGCAAAGACTTCGACGAGAGCTTGGTGCGGAATCTAGGGCAGCGTTTATTCTAACTCGGCCGTCCGCACCCCCGCGAGATCTGGTTCAACTGGGGGCCCAGTAGGTTTCCTGGACGCAAGCTTCGCTGCTATCTTTATGACGCCTAGCGTTTTCTTCTGGAGACTTCGAAAAGGACGAACATGCAACGAACGGCCGAAACACTGACCGACGCAATCGAGGTGATCGATGGCAACCAGTACTCGGATTGCAAGTTTGTAAACTGCCAATTGATCTACCGCGGGGGACCGTTGCCAATCATCGCCAACTCACAGTTCAACAACTGCCGCTGGCGATTCGAAGATGCCGCCGAGCGGACGATCATCTTCATGAAAAACGTCTATCACGGCATGGGTCAGGGGGGCGCCGAGCTCATCGAGGCCACGATCAAGGCCTTGCGCGAGCCGCCAGCCCGGCCGGGCACGTAAACCATTTTCAATTGGGGCGAGTGGCCCAGTTTTGCGTGCTGACAAGGTTCAACCAGCGTGCTAGGCTCGTTGCAGCATTTCTGACAGCTTCAGGAGCTGTGTCTCGTCTCTAATAACTTCGGGTATTTTGCCGAGCTTCACGCGCGAGCCTGAGGTATCTGGCTGAGCCCGCCCTCTGAAGCGGTTAGCGCGCTTCAAGTGGCGGGCTTGTTCGTTTCAGGAGGTGATCGATGGCTGACTCGCCGCTACGAAAGAATGACGACGCCGAACCACTGGACAATCGTGAGAATGCGGCCGATGAGCCGGACAAACAGGCGCAGCCAGCCGCCGAGCGGACCGATTCGAGCCCGCCACCTGCCGAGTCAGCCGCTGATGCGAAGGACGAGCAACCTGCCGAGCCACAGGGCGACCTACCTGCGTTAGTAGCTCCCGATCTGGCCACGGCAGACGAATCGGGCGCTGCAACCCCGGAAGAGCCGAATGCAGCGGCCGAAGCCACAGGGCCGCCACTTGCCGGCACGCCGCCCAGCGTGCCGGACCCCATGGAATTACTCGCGGGCGAATCGCCAGCTCAAAGTTTCCAGTGGCCCACCGACCTGGAGACTTCCAGCGCGGCCATCGAGGATGTGGGCCTCGATTCGGGCTCGATCACAGATGGTTCTGATGAAACAACAAATGCAGCGGCGAACGATGGGCCAATAGACGAGCCACTCGATGACGAACTCAGCGCTGCCGGGCTCGAAATCGAGGCCAGCGAAAATCCTGACGCGACCTCCCAAGCCGGCCACCTTGGAAACGACGTAAAAAGTTCCGCGGACCAGTCGTTGTCTCCGGACATGCATCTATCGGCACCCATTGATCCGACGCTTATCTACAATCTGGATGGTCCACCGCCGAAAATTGAATGGGGCCCCTACGATCCCAGCAAAGAAACGTCGCACCTCGAGCAACTCCCCTACCGTTTCAGCAAGGATGATGCTGGAAGCGAGCCTTCTAGCGGGTTTGATGTGGAGCCCGGACGCACGCCGCCATGGCCCGACACAGCTTTTGAGAGCCCTGAGCCGCTGGTGCAGGCTGCGCCGGTCTTCGTATCGGTTTCGCTCGCAGATTCGCAAATCGAGCAGCTCATCGAGTCCGCTCTCGGCAAATCGATGGCCCGCGATGTGGCGGCATTAGGCGAACTAGCCGAATCGGTGGTCGAGCACGCCTTTTGGCTGCGCACGTGCCACGAGCGGGCCCTGAACGGCTAATGGGGGGCCGGCCCGGCCCCTTCGAACTATCAGCCGATGGGCCAAGGGGGCGCTTCCTACCTTTCTGTGCCGAATATTGCGCGCGCTTTCGGCCTCCCAAAACGTTTCTTCTTAAGGAGCAGTCACGAAGGTGCGCCGCCCGTTCGGGCCAGGCCGCGCATCGTGCCGAGGCAATTCCGGCAGAGAAGGAGAAAAACGCCGTGCGACGATCACGCCGCAATCGACATCCGTCTAATTTTCGCTATCCCGAACCCCTGGAAAGCCGTGACTTGCTGGCGGGCCATGGGTTTGGTCAGGTGGCCCACTTTTCACAAGCTTTTGCGGCATGGGTCGCCGCCGAACGAGCATTCGAAGGGAACTCGGCCACCGCCCACGTGGCCTCGGCTACTACCTTCACCGGCCGGCTGTCCGCTGAAAACTACGGCGATCACGGCGGGCTCACCGCTAGCGTCACCGACCCCAACTCAACCGCCACGGGCACGGCTTCGTTCAAGACATACACCTCCGGCGGCGTGACCGAGACCGAGTTCAAGGCAAACGTGACTGGCGCCGCGGCCAATACGACGCTGTCCGTTTCCATTGGTGACACGGTCGTAGGCGAAATCACCACCGACGCCAGCGGCGCAGGCAACCTGGTCCTGTCGAGCAACCCGACTGGCGACGAACAGCAACTGCCTGACAATTTCCCAACCAACGTGGCCGCGGGAACCGCGATTACGGTGGGACCGTTGAGCGGCACGTTTGCGCAAGGCACCTCCGATCACCATCACGGCTGCGGCGGCGAGGACGAGGGAAACCAAACCAGGCTTCGCGCTCCGTTGACCGATAGCGAGGGGACCGCAACGGGCAGCGTGTACCTGCGCACCTCGACGATCGGCGACACTACGGACACGCGCTTTGTCGTGCGCGTGAGCGGTGCTGCCGCCAACAGCACCCTGGATGTCGCCATTGATGGCACCACCGTCGGACAGGTCACCACGAACGACTCCGGTTCGGGCAAGCTCGTACTTTCGAGCAATCCGAAAAACGACGAGCAGCCGCTGCCCGCCAATTTCCCAACCACGATCGCTGCCGGCAGCACGATGACAGTGGGCACGCTTAGCGGTACATTCGAAACGTCCGAGCATGGGTTGTCCGCGGCCCGATTCGTGCGCTTCCGCAGGTAATGACAATATCGTTCACTTAGCCAGGCGATAACTCGAGATTGGATCATGAGAAACGCGATATACCTTTCCGTGGTTGTCCTGTTGGCCGCTAGTTCGGCTGCCTATGCCCAGCGCGGCGGCTGCCGCGCCATGACGGCTGGCGGCACAACGGCAAACACCGCCGGGGTTCCGCTGGTGACCAGCATGTCGCAGCCCATCGTGGCAACGGGCGCTGGCACGGCATATTCGATGAGCGAACTGGCGATGATGCGCAGCCTGATGGCTCAGCAGCGGATGCAGGCGGTCGCCACCGCTCGCGCGAACCTCGAGCAGCAAGCGATCAAGGAGCAACAGTCCATCGCCGATCAAGAAGAAGCCAAGCGCGAACGCAAGCGTGAGGCCTTGCGCGAACGCAGAGAAACCCAAGAGGCGAAACGCAAGGAGCGTGTCCGCATCCGCAAGGATACGGCCGCCATCGCCTCGGCGGGGCAGTAATCTCCCGGCCCGTCCCCGCGGCGCCTGGCGTCAAGCTCATTCCCCTTCGCTGCAGAGCCGTGACGCCAGGCGTTTTTTCACGTCTGGCCACTCGCGATCGAGAATGCTGTAGTAAACGCTGTCCCGCAGCCGCCCGCCGGGGCAAACCATGTGCTGCCGGAAAGTGCCCTCTTCAACCGCGCCGATGCGCACAAGCGCGCGGCGCGACTGCTCATTGAGCGCGTCGGTCTTAAACTCGACTCGCACGCAGCCGAGCACTTCGAACGCATGGGCAAGCTGCAGGAACTTGGCTTCGCTGTTGCACACGGTGCGCTGCCAGGCCGGAGCCAGCCAGGTCGCGCCGATTTCCAGCCGCCGATTCTCGCGGTCGATTGCAAGGTAGCTTGTCGAACCCGCCACCTGGCCAGTCCGTTTGTCGATCGTGGTGAAGGGCAGCACCTGCCCGGCCTCGCGCATGGCAAGTGCGCCCACGACGCCCCCGCGCATCTGCTCAGGTGTCTCGATCGCCCACGGAAACCAGCGGAACAAATCGTGTCCCAGCCCGATGCGAATGAAGTCGTCGACGTGCGCCAGTTCGGTCGGCACGAGCCGCACGTACTTGCCTTCCAGGGTGACCGGCTCGATCTTCAAGGTGTTCGCGTCCTTGCTCCAGGAGCGCCGACTCGCCGCCCATTACAAGTTGCTTTGCAGCACGGGCTCGGGCGTCTTCTCGGTCACGTGATCGACGGTCAGGGAAATCGCACGGGGCGCCTGGCCGGCTGAGCGTCGACCCGCCAGTCGCGACAAATCGTCGAACAGCGAGTACACGACCGGCGTGGCGAGCAAAGTGAGCAGCAGCGAAAGCGTTTGTCCTCCCACCGCCAGCACCGCGATGGAGCGGCGTTCTTCCGCTCCCGGCCCACTGCCGATCAACAGCGGCATCATGCCCGCCACGAACGCGATCGTGGTCATCAGGATGGGCCGCAAGCGGTCGCGATTGGCCTGCAAGATAGCTGTCAGACGATCGACACCCTGCGCGCGCAATTGGTTCGTGTGGTCGACTTGCAGGATCGAGTTTTTCTTCACCACGCCAAACAGCACCAGGATGCCCAGCGCGGAATAAAGATTAAGCGTCTCTCCGCCCAGCCACAGGCTGAACAGCCCAAAAGGCACCGCCAGCGGCAGCGACACCAGGATCGTCAGCGGATGGACCAGATGCTCGAACTGCGCGGCCAGCACCAGGTACATGAAGATGAACGACAGCGCAAAGGTCCAGCCAAAATCCTTGATGGTGCGCTCGAGCTCGCGGCCGCGTCCCGAAACGCGCGTCGTGAAGCCCGGCGGCAACCCCAGTTCATCGGCGGCCTGGCGAAAGGCCTCGATGCGATCGGCCAAGGCAAACCCAGGCGCCAGGTTCGCGCGCACGGCAGCCATGCGTTGCCGGTCGACGCGGTCGATCCGCGGCGAGGACTCTGCATACTCGAAGCGCGCCACGTTATCCAACCGCGTCAGAACGAAGCTTTGCGGATCGCCCGTGTCCTTGGGCGGAGCGGCGGTGGCCATGGCGCTTCCCGCTCCGCTGCGCGCCCGCAGTTGCGGCTTCGCGCGCACGTAAAGCTGGCTGATGGCGTCGCTGCTCGAGCGATCGAGGCCCACCAGGCGCAGCTCCACGTCGTAGGTGTCGTCTGCCTCCGGATCGTGATAGCGCGACACGCGGTCGTCACCCCCTACGGCCAGTTGCAGCGTCTGCGCGATCTCTTGCACTTCAACGCCCAGGGCGGCGGCTCGCTCACGGTTAATCTCCGCATGCAACTCAGGCTTGTCCGTGCGCAAGGTCGTGTACGTGTCCACCACGCCTGGAAGCTGCGCCACCTTTTGCCGCAATTGCTCGCTCACGCGCGCGAGCGTCTTGAACTCGGTGCCTTCGATCACAAAATCGATGTCGACCGGAGCTCCTTGACGCAAGCTGGTCAGATTGCGAACGGCCAGGATCAAATCTTTGAACTTGAGCAGTCGAGCCCGCACTTCCTGCATGACGTCGCGCTGGCTGTAGTTTCCCTGCCAGGCGGCCCAGGGTTGGCCGGCCAACGTTTCCCGCCACAGGCGTCCAAAGGTGAAGCTGCGGCCGGCAATGTCCTCGATGTTGACGAATACCTCGCCCACGTTCACGGCAGCGGAGCTGGAAGTGCCCACCGTCGAAAGCAGGTGCACGACACCAGGCACCGATCGCAGCTCGGCCTCCACGGCCTTCAGCGTCTGGCTCATCGAGGCCAGCGAAGTGCCCTCGGGCGCGGTCACTCCGACCTCGAACTCCGATTCGTCGACATTCGTCGGCACATAATCCTGATGCACGTATCGATAGAGCGGCACATTGGCGGCAATGACCACGATCGCCAGCACACACACCAGCCAGCGATGCCGCATCGCCAAGCGCAGCGAACCGACATACCCGGTTTCGAGCAGATGATAGAAGCCGCGCCTCGACCGCGGCCCCTGGCCCGCCGGCGACTCGCGCTTGAGCAGGCGCGAGCACATCATCGGAGTCAGCGAAAAACTGATGACCATCGAAATCAGAATCGCCACCACGCTCGTCATGCCAAACTGGTAGAGCATCCGTCCGGTGACGCTGGATAAGAACGAGACCGGCAGAAACACGATGACCAGCGACAAGGTGGTGGCCAGCACGGCCAGGCCGATTTCGCGCGTGCCCTCGATGGCCGCGGCCGCCGGGCTCATGCCCTTCTCTTCGATAAAGCGAAACACGTTTTCGAGCACCACGATCGCATCGTCGATCACCACGCCCACCATCAGCACCAGCGCCAGCATCGTCACGTTGTTGAGCGTGAAGTCCAAATAGCGCATGACCGCAAAGGTCGAAATGAGCGAACCGGGAATCGCGACCGCCGCGATCAACGTGGAGCGCCACGAGCGCATGAACACCAGCACCACCAGCGTGGCCAGCACGCTGCCGATAATCAGGTGCCCCTGGATCTCGTGCATGGCCGCGTCGATATAGCGCGATTGATCTTGGACGATGCTCACCTGCGTGTCGGTCGGCAGCAGACTGCGGCAGCGGCCGAGCCGCGCCTTGACCGCGTTGATCACGTCGACCGTGTTCGTCCCCGACTGCCGTTGCACCGCCAGCACCACCGCCGGCTGCCCGTCCAAGCGGGCCAACGTGCGCACTTCTTTCGATGCGTCCACCACTTCGCCCAAGTCGCGCAAGCGAACCGGCGTGCCGCGGTGGCTGGCGACGACCAGGTCCATGAAGCGCGCGGGGTCTTCCATGCGTCCCAGCGTGCGCAACGTGAGCTCGCGCGAGCCCGTGTCGACCCGCCCGCCCGGTATATCGATGTTCTGCCGCACCAGCGCATCGCGGACCTGCATGATCGAAAGCTGATAGGCGGCCAGCCGCCGCGCCTCGATGTTCACTTGCACCGCGCGGTCCGCCGCCCCAGAGATGAACACCTGCCCGACGCCTTGCGCCGACTCGATCACGTTCTTCACAAACCGGTCGGCCAGCACATACAACTCTCGACTGGGCCGATTGCCCGAGAGCACAAGCGTCATGATCGGCGAGGCGTCCAGATCCTGCTTGCGCACGACTGGCGGATCGACGTCGGGCGGCAGGCGGTTGATGACGCTGGACACGGCGTCGCGCACGTCTTGTGCCGCGGCGTCGATGTCGCGGTTCAAGTTGAACGTGATGATCAACAGCGAGTTGCCGTCGCGCGACAGCGAGCGCAGTTCGTCGATGCCGCTGACCGTCGCCACGGCATCTTCCAGAATCTGCGTGATCTCGGTCTCGATCTCTTCAGCTGCGGCGCCCGGATAGGTGGTGAACACCATCAGGCTGGGCAGGTCCATTTTGGGGAAGCGGTCGATTCCCATCCCCTGGTAAGCGGCCACTCCGGCCACGACCATCGCCAGCACCAGCATCAAGGCGAACACGGGACGGCGCACGCAAACTTCGGCCAGCCACTGCACGATCGAACTCCCCGGCCTGCGCCCTAATGCGTGTTACTGTCCCAAAATGGCGGCCTGGTCCTGTCGCGCTGCTGGAGTTTGCCGCTCGGCGCGAACCACGCCCTCTCGCCCCAGCGGACCCTCGGCCACCACCAGCTCGCCAGCTTCGAGACCATCGATGATCTCGACATACTCGGCGCTGCGGCGGCCCGTGCGCACCGGGCGTGGCGAGCAGTGGTTGTCCTTCACGATCCACACCTTTTCCACGCCCCCGAACGCGACCACGCTGTGTGCCGGCACGGCCAGGGCGCGTTGGCCCGGATCGACCAGGATTTCGGCTTCGGCGAACAGGCCGGCGCGCCAGGTTTCCGACGAGTTGTCGATATCGGCCTCGATCGCCAGTGCCCGGCTGCTTAGATCCAACAACGGGCTGATGCGCGAGATCTTGGCCTCCAGCGGCTGCGGCTGCGCTTCAAGCATCAAGCGAATCGGCTGGCCTACCGACACGCCCGTCACCGAGCGCTCGGGCACGCCGGCCCGAAAACGCAAGGGGCTGATGCGCACCAGCGTGGCGACCGGCTGGCCGATGCTGACGTAGCTGCCCGGCGCGACATGCCGCTCGTGTACGATGCCGTTGAACGGCGCTTTAACAATCGCGTCTTTGCGGTTTTGGATGGCGAGCGCCAGCTCGGCACGCCGCAGCGCGAGAACGGCAATCTGCTCGTGCACCGAGTTCAGGGCCGATACGTGCCGCGCTTCAGCAACGCGCAACGTCGATTCGCGCGCTTGGATTTCTTCCTGCGTGAACACCGATTTTTCGGTGAAGCGATGGGCGCGATTGACGTTGAGCCGCGCGTCTTCCAACAACGCGAGCTCCTGTAAGACCGGCGAAGCCTTCTGCGGATCGACCTTGTCGTCGAGCGTGTTGCCCTTCAGGCCCAGCGTGGCGCGGGCTTGGGCGACCTGCGCTTCGGCTTGGCGCACCATGAGATCGAACTCTTCAGTATCGAGCTTGGCGATGGGCTGGCCGAGCGCGACTTTCGAGCCGATATCGACGAGCACCTCTTTAACGCGGCCGGCAACTTTGACCCCCAGTTGCGCCGATTCGTCCTCGCTGAGGGTACCCTGCACGCGCACGATGCGCGGCCAGGGGCGAAGTCCGGCCTCGACCACGCTCACGGGCTGCTCGGCCGATTTGACGGCTTCAGGCGCTTCGCCACCTGGCTCGGCGCGATGGCAGCCGGCGGCCACCAAAGCGGCGCAAGTGCCGACGAGAGCCCAACTCGCGCGTCGTAAACGCAAGTGGCAGGTGAGCCGCATCGAACCGCCTAGGGAATGAAGCGTTGGCTGGATGGTTGCAGGTCGTAGTCGTCCGGCAGTGCCGGAGGGGAGCAGCTTATTCTAACTGAGGCCCGGGGGTACTTCGAGCCGATTCGGCCGGGATTGGAAGCTCTTCGAGCGAAAAAGGGGCCGCCGCGTGAATTCGGGCGGAGCCGTTTCGTCCGGCGAATTGAGCGAATGCTAATTGACCCTGTCACCGAATTTGACATTCATAGGCACAACGCCTATATTCTGGGCGCAGGGCCCATTGTTTCCGAGAAGACTTTGTCGTGCCTAAAAAAGCGATCAATGTCACCGACGCCGAGCTGGCCGTGCTAAAGGTGCTTTGGGCGCGAGGGCCGTTGGCGGCCAAGGCGATCACCGAGGAAATCTATCCCGAGGGCGCCGAATCGGAATTCGCCGCCGTTCATTCATTCTTGCAACGATTAGAGCGCAAGGGACTAGTTGCGCGCGACCGCAGCTCGTTCGTCCATGTTTTTTCCGCCCGGGCTTCGCAGGCCGATGTGTTGGGGCGCGAGCTGAAGGAGCTTGCCAATCGGCTGGGCTCGAAATCGCTTGCCCCGCTAATCATGCAGTTGATCGACCAGCGGCGGTTAAGCGAAGAGGAGGCGGCCGAAATCCGCAAGCTGCTCGCCAGATACTCGAAATAAAAGCCAAGAGAATACGATCATTGCTAGGCGAGGCGCACGATGAATGAGCTGCTCCTTTGGGGCGCCCAAAACACTGTCGCGGCGATTTTGCTCGCGATTGCGGTCTACGTGCTGACCCGCGCGTGGTCTCATCCGCCCACCGCTCACCTGCTGTGGCTGTTGGTACTGCTCCGGCTGGTCGCGCCACCGCTTGTGCCCATCGAATGGCCGGCGGCGCCGGTGCCTGATGCGGCCACCGAGCTGACGCCTGTGACGCCTTTCGAGCCGACAGCGGCAGGCCCGGATGTTGGCGGTCAATTTGTTCAGGACGAAGTCCTGCCCGATGACTTGCCGGTCAGCTCGCTAACGGTTACGCCAATCGCAAGCGCGGAAAGGTTCCACATCGCCAGGCAGACCGCGAACTGGTGGTCCATCGTCGAGGGAGTACTCGTCTGGCTATGGTTTGGCGGCGCGGCGGCTTGGGGGCTGGTGACCGTGGTGAGAATTGGGCGCTTCGAGCGACTGTTGCGCAATACGCTGCCGGCTTCGCGGCGCAACGATGAGCTGACCCGCGAAATTGCGGTTCGCTTGGGCGTGCGCCGCGCCCCGGAAGTGCGATATGCTCAATTCGCCGATGTGCCCATGGTCTGGTGCGCTGGATTGCGACCCAAGATCGTGCTACCCCTTGGGCTGGTCAGCTCGATCAGTGAGGATCGCCTGGCCTTGATCCTGGCACACGAGCTGGCCCATTTGCGGCGGCGAGATCATTGGGTGCGAATGGTGGAACTGTTCGTGGTGACGCTCTATTGGTGGAACCCGCTCGTCTGGCTGGTTCGCCGCCAGATTCACCAGGCCGAGGACCTGTGTTGCGATGCTTGGGTACGCTGGGCATTCCCCGAACAAACGCATCGCTATGCCGAGGTGATTTTCGAAACCGCCGATCGGCTGGGAGCATCCAAGTTTGGCCAGCGGCTGATTCCGGCCAGTCCATTTTTCGGGTCCACAAGTTTGAAAGCGAGGATCGAGATGATTTTGCATGGCCGATTCGCGCCGAACCTCTCGCGCAAGTCAAAGTGGCTGGTGGCGCTTTGCGCGCTTGTGGTCGTTCCGTCCGTGACTTTAAGCGTCAAAGGCGAAGGCCGAGACGCCGACGCGTCGA
The DNA here is from genome assembly GCA_035496575.1 of Pirellulales bacterium. Classification (GTDB taxonomy): domain Bacteria; phylum Planctomycetota; class Planctomycetia; order Pirellulales; family PALSA-1355; genus PALSA-1355. The sequence continues at coordinate 2,395 of DATJEN010000140.1, read as the reverse complement.
CGACGAAAACCGAACAGAAGCCGACCAGTTTTGCGGGCCTGGAATTGCCACATGCCGTCCGCTTCGAGCAGGGCGCGAGGCGGTTCGCCGACGGCGACACCATCAGGATCACTGAAATCCGCGGCACGGCCGAAACTTTCGCGCCGGGCAACATCTATCGAATTAAAGGAACTTACACTCTCGCGTCGCACGATGGGGCGACTTTGGCCGCCTATACGACCGCGCGGGAAGCGAAGGACGGGAGGGGCGTGTCTTACAAGGTGCAAACCACCACCGTCGATAAAGGGACCGGCGCGTTCACGCTCTATCTGCCAATGAGCTGCCGCGGCTGGCCGCATGTGAGCTTTTATCCGGTTGACGGGGGGGATAGTTTCGGCGGCAATTACTTCGGCACTGGCGACTCGACCTTGAAAGAGTGGTGGGGAACGAAAAATTCAAGTCAAAGTCCGACGACTTCCGCCTCGGCGGCATTGGGTTTCATCGCAGCCAATCAACAGCCCCCGAAGATCACGGTCACCCACCCACAGTTCAAAGACGTTACGCTGATCCTGCCCTTTGTCGGCCAGATCCACTCGCAGCGCCACATCAAGGTTCGTGCTTTGGAGAAGGGATATCTCGAGGCGATCAAGATCCGAGAGGGCCAGCAAGTGAAAGCGGGCGAAACATTGTTCAAGGTCCTCCCGATTCTTTACCAGACAAAGGCGGACGCCGAGCAGGCCGAAGCGACCCTGGCCAAGATCGAGTTGAATGGGGTCCAGAAGAATTACGAGGACAAAGTAGTCTCGAAGGATCACGTGGCGCGGTACGAGGCCAAGCTGGCAAAGGCACAGGCGAATGCGGACCTCGCGAGGGCCGAATTGGGCTTTGCCACCGTCAAAGCACCTTACGACGGCATCGTTGGTCGGCTGCAGTATCAGGAGGGAAGCCTGGTTCTGGAGGGAGATGTTCTGACGACTTTGTCCGACAACAGCGTGATGTGGGTTTATTTCAACGTGCCCGAAACGCTCTACCTCGAATACATGCAAGGTCAAGAAGGGCAGGATGTGAAGATCGAGCTCGTGCTGGCCAACGGCAAGAAGTTCGACCAGAACGGTAAGCTCGGCGCGATCGAGGCCGACTTCAACGAGACCGGGAACATCCCCTTCCGTGCGGACTTTCCAAATCCTAATCGAATCTTGCGACACGGTCAGAGCGGCACGGTGCGGATCAGCCGGCTATTGAGGCACGCCTTGGTGATTCCTCAAAGGGCGGCTTTCGAGGTTGGCGGCAAGCGGTACGTCTACGTCGTAGGCCAAGACAACGTAGCGCAACGGCGCGAGATTGCCGTCCAGAATGAAGTGGACGACGTCTTCGTCATCGCGGCGGGAAGCATTGGCCCGGAGGACAAGATCATTCTGGATGGAGTCCGGCAGGCGCTCGACGGAGAGAAAGTGAACGATGAGGGCGGCTGAGTGAAGCGGCTAGCGGAGTGAGGTTCTTGAGCGTCGGCATGGTGCGGCTCCCTTAAATGTCGCGCCAAAACGGTAGGCTACCGTTTTGTCAGAGCATTTCAGGCCGCACCGCCGCACGCGAGCAGGTGCCGTAATCTGCATTTCGGCTTTGGCTTTCGCCAAGTATCCGCGACTGGAATCGAACCAGTAACCTTCGGCTTCGGAGAACACCCCAGCCGCTACGCCAGGCTACGCCGTGCTACGAATCGCCGCTTAATCGCGAGCTATTCGGCAGCTCACAAGTAGGCTCGACGCGTCGAGCGTAGCGGACCTTTGGAATGTTATTGGAAGGTCAGGAGGAGAGCCGAGGGTACCCTCCCGCCTTGGGTCCTCCGACAAGGCGTCCCCAAACGCGATGCAAGTTGTCCCGGTTCGCGCACCGAAATCTGCAAAAAAAGCGCTTCATCATCATCATATTTGCGATACATGAGGAGCAGCATCGGCCCTCAACTGCTTGAAGCGCTCCGACAGGCCGGTATTGTGCAACGAGCAGGGTGATGAGCTAACCGCCCGGCCCCCCTGCTACAATCCGGGCATGAGCCAAGAAACCGATCAGATCCAAGTCGGCGACAAATGCCCGTGTTGCGGTGGATTCAATTTCATCGAGGGCAATATCGGCCCTGTCAGACCGACATTCCTGCGGCAGAGCCTTGGAATCCTTCGGAAGGGGCTCGGGCTCGGCGAATCCGTTCGGGCTCGCAAGTGCGCTGCCTGCGGAAACATCCAGCTCTTTTCTCGCATTGATGAGCGCCAATGACCGCCCCTAAGCGCGAATGGCACTAGGTCGTAGCGGCTGCGGCGATTACTACGGCCGAACGATCGTCGCTAGACATGAATTGGTTTCAGGAAACAGCGTGCGGGCCTTGGCGATTTCTGCCCCAAAGACGGGAGTATGCCCAGAATCG
>DATJEN010000139.1:0-8591 GCA_035496575.1 Pirellulales bacterium | reverse complement strand
AATTCCCGCACGCGCCTCTTCCCAGGCGCCGAGAATTATCCATCGAGGACCGAATCGCTCGATGTCGCGATCAGCCAGATCGCGCGCTCCACAGGATTTTCGCTCGCACAAGTCGGGCAAGCCTGGAAGCTGTTGGGCACTCGAGCCGAGGCGGTGCTCTCCAAATCCACCGATCGAGAGTCGTTGCCAGGCACTAACGTGCCGGTTGCCCTCGCGCGGCATGCCATCGAGCACGAATGGGCTGCCAAGCTGGCCGACTTGATTGAACGTCGCCTGATGCTTCTGTACCATCAGCGGCTCAGTCGCGCTTGCGTTGGGCGATTAGCCGACCTGCTTGTGGAGGGTGGCAAGCTTCTCGCCGACGAGGCACGAAACTCCGTTTCGGATGAGGTCGCGCGATTGGCGGCTCGTTTTGGCAAGCGCGTGGATTAAAGGGCGGCCTCGAAAACAGCACGTCTTTCCCAACACCGGTGATTTCGATGGCGGCCAGGTATATTCTCGCGCTCGACCAGGGCACTACTTCCAGCCGCGCCATCGTATTCAACCGCGCCGGCCACATCGTGGCTGTCGACCAACTCGAGTTTGAGCAGATCCTGCCGTTTCCGGGGCATGTGGAACACAATCCGGAGGCCATTTGGGAAACGCAGCTCGCCGTCGCGCGCGGAGCTCTCGCCAAGGCACGCTTGAGCGCCGCCGATATCGCCGCGCTTGGTGTAACGAATCAGCGCGAAACAACCATCCTGTGGGAGCGCGCCAGCGGACGCCCCGTCGCGAACGCAATCGTCTGGCAAAGCCGCATCACGGCCGGCATCTGTGACGAGCTCAAGGCCGCCGGACTCGAAAACCTGTTTCGCGATAAGACCGGACTCGTCATCGATGCGTATTTCTCGGGCACGAAGATCAAGCACCTGCTCGACACCATCGATGGCTTGCGCGCGCGAGCCGAACGCGGCGAGATTCTGTTCGGCACGGTCGACAGTTGGCTGATTTGGCGGTTGACCGGCGGCGAATGCCACGTCACGGACTACAGCAATGCGAGCCGAACCCTCTTGTTCAACATCCATACCCTCGACTGGGATGACGAGCTGCTGCGCGTCTTGAATATCCCGCGCGCCATGCTGCCGAAAGTGCGCGGATCAAGTGAAGTGCTCGGCCGCACCCAGGCCGATTGCTTTGGATCCCCCATTTCCATTGCAGGATGCGCCGGAGACCAGCAGGCCGCCACGTTCGGACAGGCGTGCTTTGAAACAGGCAGCGCGAAGAATACTTACGGGACTGGTTGCTTCTTGTTGCTCAATACGGGTCATGAAGCCGTCGCGTCCAAAAACAAGTTGTTGACCACCATCGGTTGGGGCATTGGCGGCAAGATCACCTATTGCCTGGAGGGCTCGGTGTTCATCGGCGGCGCTGTTGTCCAATGGCTCCGCGATGGGCTGCGCGTCATCAAGCAGTCGGTCGACGTCGAAGCCCTCGCGGCTCGCGTCGAAGATACGGGGGGCGTGTACTTCGTGCCGGCTTTCGTCGGCCTTGGCGCGCCGTATTGGGATCCCTACGCCCGTGGCGCGATCCTGGGCATAACGCGCGGCACGACCGAAGCCCACATTGCGCTGGCCGCGATCGAATCGATGGCCTTCCAGTCGCGCGACGTGCTCGAGGCCATGCAGCGCGATTCCGGCGTGAAGCTGCAGAACCTGAAGGTCGACGGCGGAGCGTCCGTGAACGACCGCCTGCTTCAGTTTCAAGCCGACATCCTGGGCACGAAAGTCTCTCGCCCGAAAGTCAGCGAGACGACGGCGCTGGGCGCGGCGTATTTGGCTGGCCTGGCGGTCGGGTATTGGAACGACCAGTCCGACATCGCCCAAAACTGGGACCTGGACCGAGAGTTCGTGCCTGACATGCCGGCCGCGCAGCGAGAGTCTCGATGTCAGGGCTGGCAAAAAGCGGTCGAACGTTCGCTGGCCTGGGAAGCGTGATCGCTTACCGCTGAGCCTGAATGGCTTCGGCAGCGTACCGCTTGGGATTCTGCTCAAAGCGCTTGAGCGACGCTTCGTCGGCGAACAGATAAATGCGCCGATCGGCGCCAAACACGCCGAACTCGCGTTTGCCCGCCACAACCATCTGATTGTCGAGAGCAAGCACGGGATCGATGCCCGACATGACCGGACTATACAAATCGGGGTTGGCCAGAAAACGGGTGCGTTCGTCGGGGCCGGCAAACAAGTACGTGCGGCCACGGTGCACAGCGCCCCAGGCTCGATCGCCTAAGGTCCATTGCATCCGCTCCACGAGCGTCACCGGACAGTTACCATCGAGCCCCAATGGCGGGCAACCCGGAGGCAGTTGCGGCGTGGGCGAAGGCTGCTGCTGATAGGACACGTACGAATTGTAAGCGGCTTGCGGAGGAGCAGCCGCCGTGTTCGGCATTGACGGCGCACCGCTCGCAGCAGGTGCTTGGGGCGCGAGGCCCGCTTGCGGCGCGCCCATCGGAGCCACCGCGGCTTGCGGCGTACCGGTTTGTGGCGCTGTTCCCGGCTGGAAGTATTCCGCGTATCGATCGGCTTGCGGCGCGGCGGCAGGCGGTTGAGCGCCTTGCGCACTGGCGACCGGTGGCGACGCGGAGGAAACCGCGGCAGCGGGTGGCGCTTGTGAAGCCGCCTGCTCAGGGGAAACGCCCGGCGCTTGCGGCGCGTTCATCGCGACGGCTTGCGGTGGCGCCACGCCCGGCTGACCGGGTACGCCGGCACCCGGAGGAATCACCGGCGCGGGTTGCGGCATGGCAATCACCGGCTGGGCGGCAAGGGGATTAGCCGACACGGGTGTCACGGCCGCGTGCTGCGTCGGCCTCGCGGTTAGCTGCCGATAACCAGCGGCAGCCTGGTTCATTTGGGTGACGTATTGGTTCGCCGTTGGAGGACTCTGCAACTGCGAAACGAGTCGGCCGTTCGGCGAGATGATCACGTCCGACGGCAAGCTGGAGACTCCATAGAGCCGCGCGGTGCCCGGCGCTTCATCCGTGTTCAACTTTACGAGCACGAAGTTCGCTTCGAGAGCTTTTGCGGTCTCAGGCTTTGAGAACACCTCGCGCTCTAGCCGCATGCACGGCTGGCACCAAGGCGCCCAAAAGTGAATGAGCACCAGGCGGTTGGTCCGCGCGGCCACCTGCTGCGCAGCCTCCAGACTCGGTAACCATGGCATTTGGTCGTCAGCCACCGCCGCGAAGCTCGACGCGATCGCGATCAATAGCGCGGCTGTGATTCTGGCTGCCCACATGGCAATTGCTCCTGGCCTGAGGACTCGGCTCCTCGCTACGCATGTATCGACCGGGAGAGGCGTCGCAGTTGTGTCAAAGTTGGCGGTTGCGGAAGGGCTGCCGGTTGCATGGGGGGCTGCCTGAAGCAAAAACTGCAGGGGCCCTCCGGAAAGTTGCTCAAGTTGCGAGGCCCAACCGACCGATACGACAGGAAATGTCATCTTGGGCGGTCAGAAAAAGCTGGCAAACTGCCGGGATAATGTCGAGGAGTCGCTTGACACCCGCCGAGAGATGATTAAGATGATCGTAGTTTTAAGTGCTGCCAAGCAGGCAGGCGCAGTGGCCCAAAGTTGGATCTGAAATTTGGGCCCGCCCCCAGGTGCGTGATTTGCATGGGGGAAGTGTGGACTTCTTGACCTGAGTCCCGCTCCTTAGTGTCGGATGGGCCGCTTCAAAAGAGTGGCCGTGCATTTCATGCCTCCGACGGCTTAGCGGGATGGGGTTTCCACGTTGTGGATCTCCGTGATACCGCTCGGCGGTTCACGGCGAAAGGCCAAGAGGGGTTTGTTGGCGCGCTGCCATTTGGTGGCCTGCTATACCGTTTTTACGACTTTTTGCCCTCCGATTCGCCGTGTCGAATTCGGTCGGCAAAAGACCTAACGATTTTTGCTCTGCGGCAAAAATTGCCTTCTTAATTGAGGCCTTCGGCATCGAAGCTGAACCGCCACTCAAGCAGTACGGATCGCCGTCCGCGCGCATGCACGTTTGCCTCTGCGCTCGCGGCAACTGACTCCGTCGTCTTCAGGTGAAACATGGGTAAACGGAAAAAAGGAAGAGCCCGCGGCCGAGGTGGAATGGGAGGCCCCGGCGGCGGCGGCGGTCCTGGGATGGGACAAAACGGCCCCTACAATGGCCGGCAGCGCAACCGCAATAACGGCCAGCGCCGCTTCAAGGACCCCAACGATCGCATGCCCTATCCCGATGGCGACCCGGGACCCGATAACGGTGAACCCGGCGTCGTTGAGCCGGGCGTGGGCGTGCTTGAGTTGCACCCCAACGGATACGGATTCCTTCGCAACCCAAAAACCAATTTCCTCCGCGAGCGCACCGATCCTTTCGTGCCGGGCACGATGATCGACAAGTTCCGCCTTCGCGAGGGTGTGCTCATCAACGGTCTGGTGCAGCAGGCCCGTAAGCAACAGGGACCTCGGCTGCGCGAGATTATCGACGTCGACGGCATGAAGCCGGAGGAGTACGTCAACGTCAAGAGCTTTGATTCGCTAACCCCCATCAACCCGGAAAGCTGGCTGCGACTGGAAACAGGACCGGCGCCTCTTTCAACACGGGTGATGGATCTTCTCACCCCGCTTGGCAAGGGACAGCGGGCCCTGATCGTCGCTCCCCCGCGCACCGGCAAGACCTTCTTGCTGCAGCATATCGCCAACGCGATCTCGACCAACTATCCCGAGATCACCTTGATCATGCTGTTGGTCGACGAGCGTCCTGAAGAAGTGACCGACATGCGCCGCTGCGTCAACGGCGACGTCATCGCCAGCAGCCTCGACCGAGACGTGGAAAGCCACGTGCGGCTCTCGCAGCTTGTGCTCGAACGTTGCAAGCGATTGGCCGAGATGGGCAAGGACGTGTTCTTGCTCATGGATTCGATTACTCGCATGGCGCGCGCCTTCAACAAGTGGGTTGGCAACACTGGCCGCACCATGTCTGGTGGCGTCGACATCAAGGCGCTCGACATTCCCAAAAAACTGTTCGCCACCGCCCGCGTATTCGAAGAGGGTGGTTCGCTGACGATTGTCGCCACCGCGCTTGTCGACACGGGCAGCCGCATGGATGAGCTGATCTTCCAGGAGTTCAAGGGCACGGGCAACATGGAGCTGGTGCTCGACCGCAAGCTGGCCGACCGGCGCGTGTGGCCGGCCATCGACATCTCGCAATCGGGTACTCGCCGCGAGGAAAAGCTTCTCGAGCCCGACACTTTGCACGCGGTGACCATGCTGCGGCGCACGCTGGCGACCATGCACCACGTCGACGCCATGGAACAGCTCACCAAGCAGTTGGGCAAGTTCAAGGCCAACCGCGAGTTCGTCAAGCTGATCAGCGGAGCGCAGCTCGACTAGCCGTTGCTTCTCGGCTAGCCGTTTGTTCGACCGCGCGGCGAATTCGGCCAATCACGACGGTGGCGTGCGGATCTTTGCGCTTCACCGGATCGCAGGCGATTTCGGTGACGCGCTCCCACGCAAACGGCAGGGGGGCAGTAGTGCCGCGCTGACTCTCCCGGCTGTCGGGCGGATCGAAGTAGCCGGGCAACTTGTCGAAGCAAAAGTATTCGACGTTGCTCGGCACGTCTTCCGCCAGTTGAGGCCAGCCGAACTGAGGAATCTCGCCGCCATAACAATACGCAAAGCGGTGATAGACGCGCCGCAGACTGACCAGCGGCCGGGAACCGCTCGCATGCTCAAAGGTGGCAAGCTGCGCGGCGAAATCATTCGCTCCCCGCAGGCGCGAGTTGATCATCGCGCCTGTGTAGGCCAGGCCCACGAGCGCGGCAAGCGACAGCATGGCGACGTCGGCCCGCGCGGCAATCGCGGCGCGTGTGGCCCAAATGCACACCACTCCGGCGCATGCAGCCGCGCCCATCCACAGCAGCACAAATGTCCAGGGTTGTCGGGCGTCCGCAAAGCGCTCGCTTACGGACAGGTTCATCCCGATCATCGCCAACGCGGCAAGCCAGGCGGCGCCAAGCAAAGCACGCTCGTAACGAAGCCACGCCGCTCGCACCCCGGCGATTGCATCTGCGGACGTGCAATACTCAATCATGCCGCCGATTAAGATCGCAATGCTAGGATAAAGGGGCATGTAGTAGCGGCCGCGCGCCCCGCTGGCCAGCCACACGCTGGGATACGTCACGGCCACGGCCACGATGAAAAAAAGGAGCTGCGGGCGACTCGCCAGAATCGCTCGGCGCGCGCTCGGGCTGACGAAAACCAATAGCGCTACGGACCAGGGCAGCAAACAGCCAAACGTTTCCGCTGGGTACTCAGCCACGTGTCGCACCAGCCCACCCCAGGCGAAGCGCTCTCGCGCTAATAAGGTCCACACGTCAGCGAGCGCCGCTGGCTCGCGCAGGCTGAATGGCACCACCCATAGCGCGACGATTGCGGTAAAACAGGCCAACCCCGCTACGTGTCCAATCGAGAGCAGCATGCGCCACTCGCGCTTCATTGCGAGAAAGCTGGCCGTTACGACCAGAAGGTACACCGGCGCCTGCAAACCTTTCACCAGCGCTCCCAGGGCGGCCAGCGAATACGCAGTGCACCACAGTCGAGCCGGAGACCAACCGCGCAGATAACCGTGCTGCCATACCAATAAGGCTCCGCCGGCAAAAAGAGTGAACAGCGCTTCGGATTCACCCAGCCGTCCCAAGGCGAGAACCTGGCCGCACGTCGCATAGGCAATTCCCGCGGCCAGGGCGCCACGCGGCGTCAGCAGCGACCGAGCGCAAGCGTAGATCAAGAGCGAGGCCGCGAGCGTCGCTAGTGCACTGGGGATGCGGATGGCCCACAGGTCGACGTCACCGCGAACCAGCGCGACCGCGGCCATGGCCCAACTGCCCAAGGGCGGGCGCTCCGGGAAGACCGTGCCCTGCTGTCGCGGAACCACCAGGTCGCCGCTGTCGAGCATCTCTCGCGCCACCGTAGCCCAGCGAGATTCCTCGCCGCAAACGGGCGCGGCCGTCAGGCGCGGAAAATAAATCGCCGCGACCAGCAGGCCAAGTGCAAAGAACTGCCATTCGCGCCACCAGCGAGCGCCGTGTGGGGGCGGCCCAGATGCTGGAAATCGAATGTCGGCTAAAGCGCTCGGCAGGGGCATGGCGGCGTTCGTGTGGCGTGAGGAATTCGACAGCCGGCGGGCGCCGTCAACGATGCATGCGCGGCGGCAACGAGGGCCGCCAAGAATCGCAAAACCGCGCGGGTCCGACAAGAGCGATTGCGGGCTGAACCGCGATTTTCGCGGGACTTCAAAGACCAGCCCGATCAACGCAGATGGCGCGTAAGGGCCGGCTCAAGCGATGCCTGGCGGTGTGCTCGCTGATCTTAGAGGTCAGGAGAAGAAGCTTAGCGCCGTACTCGCCGAAATCGAACCACCGCCAGCCCGAGCAGGCTCAAGCCAAACAGCGCCAGGGTGCTTGGCTCCGGGATTGGGCCGCCAGCATTGACCACATAGTAAGGCGAGCTATCGAATGAGGTCGGGTAGACGAGTGAGCCGCTGGGCGTGAATTGGCCGGTGCCGGCGCCGGTGAAGCCGGCGTTCAAGAGCAACCCGGTTGCTTGCAACCACACATCCGGCATCGAGGCCGGCAGCAGAGCGCCGATCGTGAACGTCTGGGGATTGGCAAAGGTGCCAATGGTGATGGGACTGATCGAAGCATAGCGAAAATCGCCGATTAGCGGCGAGGTGGGAGTGACAGTCGCACTGGCCAGCAGATTTTGCGACGAATCCCAAAGTCCAACCTGATAGCTGGCAGCCAGGCCATCCTGACCGAAATCAAAAAAGCCGAGTGAGCTGAAGGTCGCTCCGAAGCTGTTGAACGAAACCCCCACGACTTGCCCGCCGTCGGTTCGCTGCGTGCCGCCGAAGTAGCCACCGATCACTTCGCCCTTCGCGAAAGAAGCCATGAAGGCGCACAGGGCGACAGTGCCTAGCATCCGTGAACATGTGCGGCTCCAACTGCGGAGCATTGGTGACGGGTTCATTAGCAGCTCCTTAACCCAATAGCGATTGCATAGCGACACTTGCCGCCCGTCGACTCGATTGGCGGACTTCTGTCAGCCCGCAAAGTTAGTCAGCTCGCGCGGCGATTTCAATGCCCGCGACAGGATGGCGCCATCGCCCGATGAAATGGATGTCGAGATGCCCACCCAAATAGACTAGCGGCAGGCGAGGGAGTGCTATAATTGCCGTGATTCCGAAGGGTAAGCGAATGGCTAGCGGCGACACTGGAAATGCTGGCATGGTCTGCCCGCCAGTGTACAGCGCGTCTTTTGTGTCGCGGAATCACGCTGCTGTGTTCACTGTGTCCGCCGATGTCCGCCCACTTGGCAGTAGAATTTCGGCTTCAAAAATCCCCGCCCGCCCTTGCATCGTGCGCGGGCGAGCAGGGGACGGATTCAAAACCGTAGGTCGCAGGTTCGAATCCGACCCACACACATGTCGCCGCAGAGCGCTGGGAGCCTCCCAATTTGGGCGCACACGCGCTGGCGTGGCCAGTCGATATGGGCGGCAGCCTGGAACATGCAGTTCGCGAGGTTGCCGAGATCGTCTC
>DATJEN010000138.1:0-28651 GCA_035496575.1 Pirellulales bacterium | reverse complement strand
CGTGAACTGGCTAAAGCTGCGGGGGGCCAGCGCGCTGGTTGCCAGCGAAGACCTGTGGCTGGAAGTAACCATCGACGGCGAATCGCTTCCGGCCATTGCAGCACCGGCCAGGTACTGGTTCCCCGCCTACACGGCAGGCGCGAAGGACTTTGACACGCTGGTGATGGCGGTGAAAGAAGGAGCAGCCAGCCTGCTGGCCATGCCCTATGGAAAGGGGCTGAGCGTGGCCGCGCACAACCGCGGATCCAAGCCGATCGAGAAGGTCGCAATCTCCATGTCGGTCGATCGCGCTAGCGACCGCACGAAGGACGATTATCGCGGCCGCATGCGACTGCGCGGCATTTTTGAGCCGGCGGGTTCGCCCCAGTCGCAATTGTGCCGGCAGCTCGGCAAGGGTCGCTGGGTTGCGCTCATCTACGATCAGCCGGCCGGCGCATCGACCGGGATCGCGAGTTGCAAAGTGGATGGCCGCGATTGTCCGGGCTGGCCCATGGCCGATCTCGACGCTTTTTGGGGAAAGCCTGGCGAAGGTCAGAATTTTTACCGGGCGCTCAGCGGCCGGCGCGGCACGCTGGCCTGGCGCTACCTGGTTCTCGAACCGGTGAGCTTCGAGAGTTCGCTCGAACTCGTGCCGACCTCCGGCAGCCAGTTGGGAAATCGGCTGGCGCTGTTTTATGTCGCGCCCTAGCCGTTTCCGCTACTGCGGCTGCTGCTGCGTGATGCAGTGAAAGGCGCCCAGGCCCCATACCAGGTCCTTGGCGGCTAGTCCGCGGATGGCGCGGCCGGGAAACACGCGCGCGAGGATCTCGAGGGCGGTCGCGTCAGCCGGGTCGTTAAATTGCGGCGCCACGACCACTCCGTTGGCGATGTAGAAGTTCATATACGATGCCGGCAGCCGCTGATCGTCGTAGTACATGGCGCGCGGCATGGGCACGGGGATGACTTCCAGCAACCGGCCGCGCGCATCGCTCATCGTCAGCAAGCGGCGGTAGTTGTCGTTGAGCGGTTCAAAGTTCTCGTCGCGCGGGTCGTCTTCGAGCGCCGCCAGCACGGTTGTTTCCGAAACGAACCGAGCCAGCTCATCGATATGCCCGTCCGTGTCGTCTCCGACAATCCCGCCGGCTAGCCACAGGATTTTTTCCGCGCAGCAGTAGTCGCGCAGGTAGCGCTCGACGTCTTCCAGCGATAGCTCGGGATTGCGATTCGGATTCAAGAGGCACGGCTCGGTGGTGAGCAGCGTGCCGGCGCCGTTGCCGTCGATCGCCCCGCCTTCCAGGATGATGCCGGGCTCGAAGCGGCGCCGGCCGGTGATTTCGGCCACCTGCCGGGGAACGGCGTCATCGAGATCGAAGGGCGGATACTTGCCGCCCCACGCGTTGTACTTCCAATCCACGAGCGCCGGCGGCAACGCGCTATGAGCGCCCAGAAACATCGGGCCATGATCGCGGGCCCACACGTCGTCGGTCTTAATGTCGAAGAGCCGCACATTGGGGAGGTTGCCGACGTGGCGGCGCGCCTCGGCCATCACGGCTTCACCGCCCGCGCAGATGCACACGGTTTCGAACTCGGCCAGCGTTCGCACGAGCGCGGTCCAAACGTCGGGAATGGGCTCGAACTTGCCGGGCCAGGTCGCCTCTTTATGCGGCCAAGAGAGCCACGTGGCGGCATGGGGTTCCCACTCGGCGGGCAGCCGGTAACCAAGCGATCGGGGAGTGCCGCTCGTCGAATGCATGTCGGGTCAGCCAAACAGCCCAGGCCAGATCAATCGAGAAAGCGCTTGGTGAGATCGGCATAAGCATCGATGCGGCGGTCGCGCAAGAAAGGCCAGTGCGTCCGCACGACGTCGATTTTGTCGAAGTCGCATTCCACCAGCAGCGTCTCTTCCTTTTCGTGAGCGGCCCGCGCGAGCACGTTGCCATTGGGATCGGCCAGGAAGGAAGCGCCCCAGAACTCGAGCTGGCCTTCGCGCCCGGTGCGGTTGGCAGCGGCCACGAAAACGCCATTGGCGATGGCGTGGCTGCGCATCATGGTCTCCCAGGCGGAATGTTGGCTCGCGCCGTACTGCTCTTTTTCGCCCGGTAACCAGCCGATGGCGGTGGGATAAAAAAGAATCTGTGCGCCGGCGAGCGCCGTGAGTCGCGCGGCCTCGGGATACCACTGGTCCCAGCACACGCAAACGCCCACTCGTCCGTAGCGCGTGTCGAAGGCGCTGAAGCCCAGATCCCCCGGCGTGAAATAGAATTTCTCGTAGTACAGCGGGTCATCCGGTATGTGCATCTTGCGATACTTGCCGACGAGCGATCCATCGGCGTCGAACACCACCGCCGTGTTGTGATAGAGTCCCGCCGCGCGGCGCTCGAACAGCGAGCCCACGATGACGACTTGGTGCGCTTGCGCCGCCTCGGCCAGTGCGTCGGCCGTGGGACCGGGGATGGGCTCGGCCTGGTCAAAGCGCGCGTGGTCTTCGCTTTGGCAAGGATATTGGCCCGCAAAAAGCTCTTGCAAGCACACGATGTTGGCGCCGGCCGCCGCGGCTTCCGAAATCCGCGCAAGCGCCTTCTCGACGTTGCGCTCCTTTGCCGGCGCTCCGCTCATTTGCACCAAGGCCACCACGGCCCGATCAGCGCCGGGACGGCTGTTTGAGTTGTTTGAGCTCGTCATCGCTTTCATGGTAACTTACGCCGCATGACGCGCAAACCGGCCCGCGGCTTGTTCATCACCGGCACCGACACGGAAGTTGGTAAAACGTATGTCGCGGCCTTGATCGCCCGCGCACTGGTGGATGCCGGGCATCGCGTGGGCGTTTACAAGCCGGCCGCCAGCGGTTGTCGAGTCGAAGGCAGTGGGCTGGTTTCGGAGGATGCGCTTGCCTTGTGGGAGGCGGCCGGAAGACCTGGCACGCTCGACGAGGTTTGCCCCCAGCGCTTCGCGGCGCCGCTTGCGCCCCACCTGGCGGCTGAAGCCGAGGGCCGGCGGCTCGACGCCGAATTGCTTCGCGCGGGCCTCGATCCTTGGCTCGAGCGCTCCGATCTCGTCGTGGTGGAAGGCGCGGGTGGCTTCATGTCTCCCTTGGGCGAAGACGAGTTCGTGGCCGACCTGGCTTGTGACTTTGGTTTTCCGCTAATCGTCGTCGCGCGCAACGCGCTGGGCACGATCAATCATGTTCTGCAAACCTTGATCGCCGCGGCCACGTTTCGCGACGGTATCCCCGTGGCGGGCATCGTCCTCAACCGGGTTTCGCAAGTCGCGGACGAAAGCGTAAGAGCCAACGCTCGTGAAATCCGCACCAGAGCGGTAGCGCCCCTGCTGGCCGAGCTCGAATACGGCGCGCGCGCGTTCACCGCGGGCGTAGATTGGTTTGCGCTTGCCACTGCGACGGACTCGGCGTGATAAGCGCCCGCGGGGAAAAGCCGGGCTTCTCAGTGCGTGAGCGCCACGGCGGCGTGTTCGAGCTGCGCTTGGGCTGCGCGAGTCGCGATCCCCAAGTTCATGACCACCGACCAGCGGCCCTCGGCATCCGGCGCGAGCAGCCAATGCGGCTGGACGACGACCGACTGGTGCACGAGCTCAAATCCGCCTTCCGACTGGCTCACGCTTTCGATGGGGAACGTCCACAGCCGCGCGGGCCTCGAGATCGTCAGATCGACGTCGAGTCCCAGCCACTCGTCGACGAGCCCAATCTGCTGGCAGTCCGACAGGTCGAGACGCGCGCCAAGCTGTCCAAGCCGCTGGCGAGATTCGCCGTAGAAGAATCGGTCGTCGGCGCCCGCTGGCATGCCGGCGAAGTTGAATTCCACGCCAAAGAGCATTTCGCGGTCGCGCGGCAACCCCTCGAGCAGGTAAGCGATCTCCAACGTCGAGCTGCCGGCTTCGAGCGTCACGCTTTTCGTGATTTTCACCTGAGCTCCGGCCGCCAGACCGCTGGCCGTCAGTTGAACCTGCATCCGCTGCGGATTCCGTCGCAAGCGAGCTTCGTAAGGCCGGAAGGCAAAATCGGCGAGCTGGTCAGCTTGTCCGCGGGCGACCTGCTCGAGCGACGTGTTTGGGGCATAAAAGTGGTCGAGCAGGCTCTTGCGAGGGTGCTGGTCGTATTGCAGCCGCTCGTCGAGCCCTTCTTGCTTGAAGATGATTCGATCGGTTACGCCCGCGACGTCGTTGCGGCCATTGGCGCCCTCGGAGACCTTGCGATGGTAGGCTTCCGGCTGGCGGCTCAAAGTTGCCAGCAAGTTGTGCGCGATCGAGCGCACGTCGAGTTCATAGAGCATGCCGCCGCGGCTGGGGGCAAAGATCGCGACGAGCTCCTCGTTCGCAAGCTGGACTTCCTGTCGCCCATCGAAGTTCAGGTCGTCGGAACTTAGTTCGACGCGAGATTTGGGCTTGTTGGTGAGTCGATCGAGCAGGTTGTCCGCGGTGATGAGCTCGCGATAGACGGCGTTCCGCAGATGCGGCAAGTAAACGCCGCCGAACGCGCCATGCCAATATCCGCAGTTGCATTGCCCGCGATAAAGGGCGCGGCGAGCATCGTCGAGCGCCGCGCCGCGCAGATGGGCATCTTCAGCCGCTTGCAGACGGCGGCTGACCGACATCATGCGCGAATACATCTCGTTGGCTTCGGGATACTTGATGCGGAAGTTGCGCCAAAAACCTCCGCGCACGAAACGCGCGATCCGCGGCCAGCGCTCATCATGCTCGAGCTCGCGCCGCACCGCGGCATATTCCGCCAACTGCTCCGACGGCAGCACCCATTCGGTCATCTCGCGATAGCTGCCTTCGGGCAGATAAATCTTATCGATCGGCGGTGTCGAATCGACCACCTCCGACGGCGTGACCGACTGAATCCAGCTTTCGTTTTGCACCAGCAGGTCGAAAAACTGAGTGAGCCAGCCGTCGTCGTAGACAGACTTTTTCGTTTCGGGCCACGCGCCCAGCTTTTCGCCGTCGTCTCCGAATACGGCAATCGCGCCTGGAAACTGCGCTGCGATGCGGCCTAGATAGTCGATGGTCTCCTGCGGTGGCCGGAACGGGATCATGTACCGCAACGGCTCGCTGTCCGGAAACACGGCCAACATCTGTCCGTCGTCTTCGGTCAGGTAATAGCCGTGCAACTGATCATCCGAGAGGCCCGCATTTTTGAAATGGAAGTCATCCAGAAACGTGTACTGGACGCCAGCCGCGGCCAGGTCGCTGGTCATGCTCTGTTCCCAGACGCGCTCGGGAATCCACATGCCGCGGATGTGCGCGCCCAAGCGGTTTTCCAGGTAGCGCGAGTAACTTTGAATCTGCCCGATCCGATCGCGGCGTGGAATCATCGACAGAATCGGCTCATAGAACGCGCCGCCGATGATTTCGATCCGACCGTCGGCCACCAGCCGGGCGAGGCGATCGAGATACTCGCCGTGATTCGCATCGAGCCACTCGAGCAGCGGACCGCTCGTGTGCAGTGCCAACTTCAAGCTGGGGTAGCGCTCAAAGACGTCCAGGAAGCGGCGATAGCTGTCCTGGTATGCCTGCTCGAATACGTGATCGAAGTTGCCGACGGGTTGATGGTCGTGCAGGACAAAAACGAAGCGGATGTTGTGCGACATAGGGTGTGGATAGCGCCCCACTCGGGCAGTCACAGCGGTTGCGGTTGGCGGGTCCTAGTTATATTCGGCAAAAGGCCCGTCGCTTATGCAGTTAACCTGGATGTAATTCTTCGCGAGGCTTACCCAGTCCTAACAATCCCTTAGTCGCTCGGCCGCCCGTTCCGGCGCTAGGGGGTTTATATACAGTCCGCTCCCCCACTCGAAGCCGGCTGTGCTGGTTAGGCGCGGAATGATCTCTATATGCCAGTGATAGAGATCATGCGCCTCAGCGTCAAACGGCGCCGAGTGAACGACCAAATTGTAGGCAGGGCGGTCGGCCGCCGCATCGATTTTCGTCATCGCTCCAAGAAGAATCGATGCCAGCTTGTGGCAATCGTAACGACTGAGAGTTTCGTAGTGGCTGGAGTGCGCGCCAGGCAGGATCCAAGTCTCGTAGGGAAACCGGGCCGCGTAGGGGCAGAACGCCACGAACGCGCTGGCATCCAGCACGACCCGCCGCGCGTCGGCCCGCTCGCGCTCGACCAACTCGCAGAAGATGCAGCGGCCTTGCGCGCGATAAAACTCACTTGCGCTGGACAGTTCCTCTGCCAGGCTGGTGGGCACAAGTGGCGTCGCAATCAGTTGGCTGTGTGTGTGTTCGATCGAGGCGCCCGCAGCCGCGCCGACGTTCTTGAAGATCATGCCCGAGCGCAGCCGGCGGTCGAGCTTGGCGACCAGCAGCCGGTCGCGGTAGGTCAGCAGAACTTCCGCGAGTTGCTCTTCCGAAAGATCGGTCGTGCGAACCAGGTGCTCCGGGCACTCGATGATGACTTCGTGAACGCCCACGCCCGGAACGGAGCTGTAGAACCCATTGGACGCCGCTGGCTGATCCGCTGAGTGTTCGAGAGCCGGATAACGATTGGGCACCACGCGCACCCGCCAGCCCGGAGCGTCGCGCTCGCTTGCGGCGGGCCGCAGCGCTGCCACTTCGCCGGGAGTCTGCTCTTCGTTGCCCGCGCAGAATGGGCAGGCCTCGGGTTCGACTCCGGCCGGCTCGGGCTGGAGCAGCTCGTTAGGCCGCTCGGCGCGGTTTTCAGCGATGATGACCCAGTGGTCGACGATCGGATCTTTGCGCAGCTCAGACATCGCTACGCGGTGTCTGTCACAAGACCACTTCGCGCCCGCCGCGCTGTCGCACGGTACAGCTCGTCGTATTGTCGCGCGCTGGCCGCCCAAGACCAATCTTGCCGCATGCCCGTCTCCATGACCCGCCGCCAGGTTTCTTGATTAGCGAATGCTTTGCAGGCTCGCTCGAGCGCTTCGGCCAGCGAGAACGAGCTGTATTCGCCAAAGCAGAACCCGGTTGCCGTGCCGGCCGCCAGGTTCTTGTCGTTCGCGTCGACGATAGTATCGACCAGCCCGCCGGTGGCGCGTACGACGGGCACGGTTCCATACTTCAGGCTGTAAAGCTGGTTGAGCCCGCACGGCTCAAAGCGGCTGGGCATTGCAAAGATATCGGCCCCCGCCTCGATCTGGTGCGCCATGGCGTCGGAGAACTCGAGCCGCGCGGCAACTTTTTGCGGAAACCGGCCGGCGAGCATCGAAAAAGCTTCCTGGTACGTGGCGTCGCCGGTGCCCAGGATCACCCATTGCACGTCGTGTGACAGCACCCAATCGCGAACCACGGACGTGAGCAGATCGATCCCTTTCTGCTCGGCCAATCGACCAATGAACGCAACCAGCGGCACTTCCGCGCGCGCCGGCAGCCCAAGCGCTTGCTGCAAGCGGGCCTTGCAGACCCTTTTGCCGTCGAGGTTGTCTGGCCCAAATGTCGCCGGCAGATTGGGGTCGAGAGCAGGATTCCATTCGCGGTAGTCCACGCCGTTGACGATGCCCGACAGCACGTCGCGGCGATTCTGCAGCACGCCCTCCAGGCCGCAGCCGAGCGGGGCGGTCTGAATCTCCTCGGCGTAGCGCGGGCTGACGGTGTTGAGCCGATCCGCGAACGTAAGACCTGTCTTGAGCAGATTTAAGTTGCCGAAGAACTCCATCTGCTGCCAGTTGAAATACTTCCAATCCAAGCCCGTGAGCAACATGTCCCAGTGCCAGAACAGGCCCTGGTAAGCCATGTTGTGGATGGTAAATAGCGAGCCAATGTGTTCGTAGCCCGGCACCCCGCGGTACTCGGCTTTGAGGTACGCGGGCAATAGTCCGGTCTGCCAATCGTTCGCGTGCAGCACGTCCACTTGCAGGTTCAGCCCGCGGATGGCCTCGAGCACGGCCCGATTGAAGAACACGAACCGCTCGCAGTTATCGCGATAGTCCTCGCCATTTTCCTGATACAGGCCGGCCCGGTCGAAATAGTCAGGCTGATCGACGAGGTAGACCGGGACCGAGCTGCCGGGAAGCTCGCTGCGAAGGATTCGCCCTTCGACGAACTTGTTGCCGATCGGAATGCCGACCTCCACCCCGGTCGATTCGATAGCGATGCCCGCTGAGCGGGCCTGCTGATGGGCGGGCAGGATCACGATCGGCTCATGCCCGAGCTTTTCGAGCTCGATGGGCAAGCTACCGCACACGTCGGCCAGACCGCCGGTCTTGGCGAAGGGAACCGCCTCACTTGTAGCGATCAGGATCTTCAAGAACTCTGCTCCGGTGAGGCGTGCTATGGCGTGTGGCGCAGACTACCCTGGCAAGTGTAGGTTGCCGCAGGCAGCAGGCTCGCACCCTATTCTTAGACTAACAGAATGGCGGCGAAATGAACATTTGAGCGGCCGCCGCGCGACGGAACTTACGGAGAATCGGGCGATAAGGACGCCAGGTCCGAAGCTCGCGCCCCCATGAGCCCCACGTGAATTCCGTTTTGCCGCAGGACGTCGTTGGCCTTGGCATTGATGGTCAGTAGCGCCACGAGCCCGATGCAAGGAATGAGTGCCAGAATGCCGAGCGACGCGCCAACTGCTGGATGATAAACATTCACGGCCAGGCGGAACACGAAAACAGCCGCCAGCACGCCGCTGGCGAGTAGCGCAATCGGAGCGAGCACCGCCAGAAGCTCAGAGTCGGGGCCGACCATCGGCCGCAAGACGATCTGTGCGACCACGATCAGAATTTCCGCCAGAATGCATGCCAGCACTCCCCGCTGATTCTGGGCGACTTTTTTCAGCGATTCGAGGTTGCCAATCCGCACGCCGCTAATGCCGCGGGGAAGTTCGAGAGGGGTTTGAAAGGGATTATCGCTCATGGCAGTTCCCGCCCCGAACAGCCCGTTAGACAAAGATTCCGGCCCACGACCCCCAACAATGTAGGCCTGCCGTGCGCGCAGTAAAGAGCGGCAGCCCGGGAGTGACGGTCGAGTGACAGACGCTAGTCATTCGACAAGAATGCCTCGATACGGTCGAAGCCCGCCTCAAGCGTCTTCATGTCGGTGGCGAAGGAGATTCGCGCGTACCCTTCGGCGCCAAAGGCCGAACCCATCACGGTGGCCACATTCTGCTGGTCGAGCAGCGTGAGACACCATTGGCTCGAGTTGTCGACGCGCTTGCCACGATAGGACCGGCCCAGGTGCGCTTGAATGTTCACGAAGGCGTAAAACGCTCCGCCCATTTCCGGGCAAGTGAGGCCGCGGATACTGGCGATGCGCTTGCGTACGAACTCACGGCGCTTGGCAAATTCAGCGAGCATGTCGGCCACGCATTGCTGGCTGCCCTCGATGGCCGCCAGCGCCGCGTATTGGCTGATGCTGCAAGGATTCGAGGTTTCCTGGCTTTGCAAGTCGGCCATGGCGGCGGCGATGCGCGGGGGCGACAACGTCCAGCCGATGCGCCAGCCGGTCATCGCGTAGGCCTTGCTCGCGCCGTTGACGACGATCGTTCGCTCTTGCATCCCGGGCCGCACGGTCGCGAAGCTCGCGAACTGGTGGCTGCCATAAACCAGCCGCTCATAGATCTCATCGGAGATCACGGTCAGGTCGCGCTCGATCGCCACGTCGGCAAGCGCCCCCAGCTCCTCTGGCGTGTACATCGAGCCGGTCGGGTTCGATGGCGAGCAGATGAGCAGGGTCGTGGTTTTCGGTGTGATCGCCGCGCGAAATTGCGCGGGAGAGAGCTTGAAATCCGCGGGTTCTTCCGTGGCCACGATCACGGGAATCGCCCCGGTCAGCTTCACCAGCTCCGCGTAGCTCACCCAATAGGGCGCGGGAATGATGACCTCGTCGCCTGGATTGCACAGCGCCGTAAAGATGTTGTGCAGCGAATGCTTGGCCCCGTTCGAAACGATCACTTGCGCGGGCGAGTACTCCAGGCCGTGCGTGGTGCGATACTGCTTGGCAATGCCGGCGCGCAGCTCGGGAATCCCGCTGGCGATCGTGTAATGGGTATGGCCGGCCCGCATGGCTGCCACGGCGGCCTGGCAAATGTGCTCGGGGGTGACGAAGTCGGGCTCGCCGACGCTGAAATCGTAAACAGTTTTTCCGGCCGCTTTGAGTTCCTTGGCTTTGGCGGCCATGGCCAACGTGGCCGAGGGTTCCAAGGCACTGACAATACGTGAAACGGTCGGCGGCATGGGGATTCACACGGTGAGAGAAAACCAAGGGACGCGCGCGGACCAATCGGCGCGGATCGCCAAAAACGCGACATAAACGCACAAAGTGCGACAATAATAGCCCCGCATCGGTTCGCTTCCAAGGGCCGCGGCGCGCATCATCCCATCCCGGCACGAGGCTGATCATTGTCGAGCGAGTTGATGTCGAGCGGGTTACGAAAACCGGTCCTCGAATACGTTCAGCGGGTGAAAAAACTTCTTTTTGCCTGCGCTTTTCGGGCGAACTCGCCTTGACTCGATTGGCCATAAATTCTTCAATCGCGACCGCTCGGGGGGGTTGGCGGGCGAAGTTCACCCAGAATCTGCCAACAAGGATGTGATCGGTTGTGCCGTGCTCGCACGTGGCGAGCACCAAACAACGCCCAACGAAAGTCGATTGTTACACGCGGCTTCCCCTATCAGGCACCCAAGGGGGAAGGTCACGTACTTGAACGCGGGTGCCTACAACCGAGGAGCCACGGAAATGGCCATTAGCAAGAAGACGACCAAGAAGACCAAAAAGACTGCCAAGCGCTCGCCCAAGAAGGCCGGCAAGAAGTCGACCGCCAAGCGGTCGCCCAAGAAGAAGGCCAGCGCCCGCAAGGCCAAGAAGAGCTAACGGCGGCTGCCGCTAACTGTTAAAAACCGACGAGAAAGGCCGGCTCACCAGCAACCTGGTGGGCCGGCCTATTTTTTTGCTCGAGGCGGGCTCCATTTCGCCGCTGGCTCGCGGGTGCGGAGGGGTCCGGTCAAGATTGACCAAAACCTGTTTGGCTGATAGGGTTACACTATACGCCATTGGGTGAAAATTATGGCTGGCGAGCGGAGTTGGTCCGCAGCCCATCGTTAGCATTTGTGCATTGGACGTTGTACTTGGAAAGTTCCACGAAAGAAAAAGCCCCGCCCTTAGCTCCCTCCTCTGGATTTAACGACCTCTCGCTGTCGCCGACCACGCTGGCCGCGCTGGCCAATGCTGAGTACCTCGAGCCGACACCCATCCAAGCCGGCTTGATTCCTCGCGCCTTGGCGGGCGTCGACGTGCTGGGCCAGGCTCGCACCGGCACCGGCAAGACGGCCGCGTTCGTGATTCCTATTTTGGAGCGGCTGCTGGCGGCCAAGCGAAGTCACGGCCCACAAGCCTTGGTCCTGGTGCCCACGCGCGAATTGGCCGTTCAGGTGCGGGAGGAAGTCGTCAAGCTCTCGCACGGTCGCAAGCTGCACTCCGTCGCCCTGTATGGCGGCAAGCCCATTCGCGGCCAGATCGAAAAGCTCTCGCGCGGGGCCGACATCGTGATCGGCACCCCGGGCCGCGTGCTCGATCACATGGGGCGCGGCACTCTGAAGCTGGAGGGGTTGCTGGTGGTCGTGCTGGACGAGGCCGATCGCATGCTGGACATCGGCTTCCGACCCGATATCGAGAAGATCTTGCGTCGCTGCCCGCGCTCGCGGCAAACGCTGTTGTTGAGCGCGACGGTGCCGCCGCCGGTCGAGCGTCTGGCGCGCAGCTACATGCACGATCCCGAGTCGCTCAACTTCTCGCCCACCGACATTTCGGTAGAGACGATCGAGCAGTTTTATTGCACGGTCGATCCCGAGCGCAAATTCGACTTGTTGGAGTATCTTCTCAAACGAGAACAGCCGCGGCAGGCGATCGTGTTTTGTCGCACGAAGCGCGGCACGGACAAAGTCGAGCGGCGGCTCACCAAGCGCTTTGAAAACGTAGCCTGCATTCACGGAGACCTGGCACAAAGCGCGCGCGATCGCGTGATGGCCGCCTTCCGAGAAGGCAAGGTCAAGGTCCTGGTCGCCACCGACGTGGTGGGCCGCGGCATCGACGTCAGCTCGATCTCCCACATCGTCAATTACGATATCCCGCAATTCTGCGATGATTACGTGCACCGCGTGGGCCGCACCGGCCGCATGGGTCGCGAGGGCGTGGCCTATACGTTCGTCACTCCGGAAGAAGGAAACGAGCTGACGCGCATCGAGATGCGAATCGACCGGCTGCTTAAGCGTGACGAAGTGCCCGGCTTTTCCGGCCCGCGCCGCGAACTGTTGCCGTCGTCGGTTTCCTCCGAGCAGCAATCGGAATCGGGGCCGGCCGTACCCGAGCCGGAGGTCAAGAAGCCTCCCATGTTCGGCCGAAATGGCCGTCCGCCGCGCCGAATTCGCCGCGCCTTGTAGGGATCTCGATCCAAACCTAGCTCGACTGCCGGGCATTTGTTGGCGGCGTATGCGCATCGATCCGCGCCATTCTGGTTCAGCCTGGCTCGCAAGCATTCGCGTGGGCCTGTTGGTGTTGTCATTGTTTGCGCTGGTGTCCGCGGCTTGCACGAGTTCGTTGGCTGTCGATCAAGCACCCGGCCCCGAGCTGCCCGCAGGTTTTCGCCGCATCGAATCGCGTCACCTCATTCTTGACACCGATCTACCCCCCGATCCGGACGTTGATGTTCTGGGTGAAGCATTCGATCAGGCATTCCCGCAATGGTGCGCCATTTTCAAAATCGACCCCGAGAAGAACTCTTTCTGGCGGGTGCACGGCTATCTGATGAAGAGCCGCGAGCGCTTCGAGGCGGCGGGGCTAGCTCCCCTCGACCTGCCACGATTCAAAAGTGGGTTTGCCCGCGGGGACGACTTGTGGTTCTTCGATCAGTCGAGCGACTACTACCGCCGGCATCTGCTGCTGCACGAGGGAACGCACGCCTTCATGAACCGCTTTCTGGGCGGCGTGGGCTCCGCCTGGTACGCCGAGGCAATGGCCGAATTGCTCGCCACGCACCGCTATCAAGACGGCAAACTCACGCTCAACTACTTCCCTCGTTCGCGCGACGAAGTCTCGAAATGGGGCCGCATTGAAATCGTGCAAACCGCGTTCGCCAAGCGCCAGGCGCTATCGCTCGGCAAGATTTTCAACTACGACTCTCGGGCGCATCAAGACAACGACGCGTACGGGTGGTGCTGGGCGACCGCCGCGTTCTTGGACCGCAATCCGCGCTACCACGAACGGTTTTGGAAGCTTATCGAATGGGCCGGGCGGCCGGAGTTCGATCGCGAGGCGCAGCGAATCCTGGAAGCCAACCCCGCTGAGCTCAGCGAAGACTGGCAACTGTACGTTGCGAATTTGGACTACGGATATGACTTCGCGCGCATGCAGGTGCCGCTCGAGATCGGCCAGCCGCTAAGCGACGACGGAATACACGTGACCGTCGCCGCCGATCGGTTTTGGCAGCCCAGCGGAGTGCGTGTCGAACGTGGTGACAGCGTGCGCGTCCGCGCGAAGGGACGTTACCAACTGGCCGACGGCGAAAAGCCTTGGATGTCAGAGCCCGACGGCGTCACGATTCGTTACTACCAAGGTCGGCCACTCGGCATGCTGTTGATGGCGGTTCGCGCCGACGCGCTGACGCCGCAAGAAGCCACGGGCCTGATCAAACCGATGGCGGTCGGGTCCGATGCCACGTTGAAGTTCGACCGGGCAGGCACGCTTTACTTCCGCGTGAACGACTCGGCCGGCCAGTTGGCCGACAATTCTGGTTCACTCGACGTCGAAATCACGCGCGCAACAAGGGCGCAGGTGGAGCGCACTACGAAAAGCGCCGCGAAACGTTGAGCGGCCGCGAGTTTGTGACTCGCGCTTAAGCGGCGCGGCGATTGACGCCACCAGCGCGCGACCTGAGAATAAGAATTCCGCGGGTAAAAAACAGCACGAGACAACCGCCATGAATTTTATCGTTGAACAAGATGCCGAGGTCTGGAGTGCCCTGTCGGCGGAAATCGAGCGGCAGCAGGACGGTCTCGAACTGATCGCCAGCGAAAACTACACCAGCCCCGCGGTCATGCAGGCCGTGGGCAGCGTGCTCACCAACAAATACGCCGAAGGCTACCCCGGCCGCCGCTATTACGGCGGCTGTGAGCACGTCGACACAATCGAAGACCTCGCTCGTGATCGGGCCAGGCAGCTCTTTGGCGCCGAGCACGTCAACGTCCAGCCTCACTCCGGCAGCCAGGCCAACATGGCCGTCTATCTCACGGCCGTTCAGCCGGGCGACACCGTTTTGGGCCTCGATCTCGCGCACGGCGGTCATCTGACCCACGGCATGAAGCTGAATATCTCCGGCATTCTGTACCACTTTGTCAGCTACGGCGTCACGCGCGACAACCACCGGATCGATTTCGACCAGGTGGCGGCACTGGCCCGCGAGCACAAGCCAAAACTCATCGTGGCCGGCGCCAGCGCCTATCCACGCGAGATTCCGCACGGGCGATTCGCCGACATCGCCCGCGAGGTCGGCGCGAAGTTGTTCGTCGACATGGCGCATTACGCGGGCCTGGTGGCGGCCGGGCTGCACGATAGCCCGGTCGGCGTGGCGGACTTTGTCACCACGACGACGCACAAGACGTTGCGCGGGCCGCGCGGCGGCATGTCGATGTGCAAGGCCGAGCACGCCAAGGATCTCGATCGCTCCGTGTTTCCCGGCATTCAGGGCGGACCTTTGATGCACGTGATCGCCGGCAAGGCCGTGTGCTTTGGCGAGGCGCTGCGGCCGGAGTTCAAGCAATATGGTCGCGCGATCATTGCCAATGCAAAAACGCTGGCCGAAACGCTGCTGTCCGGCGGCATGCGGCTCGTCAGCGGCGGCACCGACAACCATTTGTTGTTGCTCGACGTGTCGGCGGCTGGCCTGGGCGGCAAGCGTGCCGAAACCATTCTGGACCGCTGTGGCATCACGGCCAACAAGAACATGATTCCCTACGACGAGCGCAAGCCGATGGATCCCTCCGGCGTGCGGATTGGCACGCCCGCCGTCACCACGCGCGGCATGGGCACGAGCGAAATGAAGCGCTTGGGCAATTGGATTCTCGAGGCGCTGCGCTCGGCTGACGACGACCGCGTGCACGCGCGGATTCGCGGCCAGGTGTTCGACGTGTGCCAGCAGTTTCCGGTTCCGGCTGCTCGGCTGGCCGAGGTCGATAGTCCGGACGACTAACTCCGCGCCTAGCGCGACCGCCATATGCGCATTTCGCAAAGCAGCCTATAATCGAAGGCCGCCGCAGACGCTCGGGTCCTTTAGCCGTCGCCGGATTACGCATGTCGGAAACGCCTCCCAAGTGCCGGATTCTCATCGCCGACGACAATGGCCCCAATGTCGAGCTGCTCGAGGCTTATTTGAGTGGCCTCGACTGCGAGATTGCCGTCGCCGTCGACGGCCGCGATACGCTGGCCAAAGTCGAATCCTTCCAGCCCGAGTTGATCCTGCTGGACGTGATGATGCCTAAGCTGAGCGGGTTCGAGGTGTGCGAGCGGTTGAAGGCCGATCCGGCCACGCGCGGCATCATGATTCTGATGGTGACCGCTCTCAACGAGCTGGGCGAC
Source organism: Pirellulales bacterium (assembly GCA_035496575.1). Classification (GTDB taxonomy): domain Bacteria; phylum Planctomycetota; class Planctomycetia; order Pirellulales; family PALSA-1355; genus PALSA-1355. The sequence goes on along the minus strand of DATJEN010000138.1, from coordinate 13,132 downwards.
ATCGAACGGGCTGTTGAAGCGGGAACCGATGATTTTCTGAGCAAGCCGGTCAACAAGCTGGAGCTCGTCAAGCGCGTGGAAAACATGCTCAAGCTGCACCACGTGACCGACGAGGTGGAGCGGCTGCGGCAGTACATCGCCGAAATGGAAGATGCTGCCGGCCCGCGACGCTAGCAGCGCGCCAGGGCGGCGAATGCCCGCGCTTTCGCCATCCTTCCAGCGACCAGTCCGCGACTGCTCTTGCTTGCAGCGGCTCGCCTCGGTTAAGAGAACCGCGCCAACGGCCTGCCAGGTCGTTCGATTCGGGTTTTCTCTCGGGCAAGGATGTCCGCATGACGCGTGCTGTTGTCGTGGTGCCGTGCTACAACGAGGCCAGGCGGCTGGACGCGGCCGCCATCGAAGCGTTTGGCCGCCGAACCCACGATGTCGAGCTGCTGTTTGTCAACGATGGCAGCCGCGACGAAACGCTCGAGCTGCTCGAAGGTCTGCACCGCTCGAATCCACGTGCGTTCAGTTTCTTGCACCTGGCGAAAAATGGTGGCAAGGCCGAGGCGGTGCGGCAGGGCGTGTTGTTGGCCTTGCGAAGCGAGCCCGACTATGTGGGCTTTTGGGACGCCGACCTGGCCACGCCACTCGAAGACATCGAAGCGTTCCGCCGCGCGTTGGATGTTCACTCTGATATCGAGGTGGTGATCGGCACGCGCATCGGTCTGTTGGGGCATCGCATCGAGCGCCGCCCCGCGCGTCGCGTATTGGGCCGCCTGTTCGCGCGTGTCGCTTCCACCACGCTCGGCACGTCGGTCTTCGACACGCAATGCGGAGCCAAGTTGTTCCGCTCCAGCCCGCTGTTGGAATACTGCTTCGCGCGTCCTTTTCTGACGCGCTGGATCTTCGACGTCGAGATTTTCGCGCGGATGGTGCAGCTTTCTCGCGCGGCGGTCATGCGGCCCTTGCGCGAGGTCGTGTATGAGTTGCCGCTGGATGCGTGGCGCGACGTGGCCGGGTCGACCCTCAAGCGGGGCGACTTCGTGAAGGCCGTCGGTGAGCTGGCGGCTATCTATTGGAGCTACTTACGGCCAGGCGCGGCGCCCGTGCGGCCGCTGCCACTCGCCCGCGCCCACCTCGAGAGTACGCTTGGGCCCACTCGTACGGGCGAACAGCGCGCCGCTTAATCGCCGTGCCAGCAGGGTGTGTCGCTTGCCCTGCCCCGCCGCGCAGCTATGCTGGAAGTAAGCGCCGGCGTTTGGCGCGGATGATCCGACCTCGCGTTTTGCATCCATACTGCGGCCCTGCCCTGCTTGCGCGCGATTTTTCCAGCGTGCGCGTGTATCTCGTATGAAGTTTCCTTCCTTTGTGTTGCTGATTGTCGCCTGGCTGGCGCTGCTGTCGCCGGGCCGCGCCGCGGACGAGCCGGCTTCCGGATCGGCCGCGTCGGCCGCCGAGATCGCGCGGCTCATCGAACAGCTTGGCGATAAGCAATACGAGGTGCGCGAGCGAGCTCAAGAACAGCTCATCAAGCGAGGGTACGAGGCCTTTGACCTGTTGGCCGATGCCCAGGAGCACGACGACCCCGAGATCGCCATGCAGGCCGGCTATCTGGTGCGCACCATTCGGGCCGAATGGACGCGCGAGGGCGATCCGCGGGCCGTCCAGCAGATACTCAAGGACTACGACTCGCAAGCCGACGATCGCCGCCTGCAGCGGATTCGCCAGTTGGCAGATCTGCCGGCCGATCAAGGCTTGCCGTGGCTGTGCCGGCTGGTCCGTTTCGAGAAGTCGCACGTCGTGTCGCGCCAGGCGGCGCTGGCAGTCATGGATCAGCCCATGCCGAAGGACCCGCAGGCCTGGGCACGTCGGGCCGAGACGATTCGCGCTAGCGTGGCGCACGCCCGGCGGCCGGCCGCGCGCTGGCTGCTGGCCTATGTGCAAATGCAAAGCGATCCCGGCGCGGCGCTGGCAACCTGGTCGGAGCTGGTCTCCGCCGAGCGAAAGGTACTGGACGAGCACCCCCAGGAAACCGCGCCGCGCATTGTCTCGGACATGCTCAAGCGCAAAGTCGAATTGCTCGACCGGCTGGGCCGCGGCAAAGAAACGCCTGAAGTCGTGCGGCAGATGATCGATTGCGAGCGTGGCGACTCGGCCTCGCTTTCGGAATTGGTCGAGTGGCTGTCGACGCGGAAGTCGTGGGACGCCATCGATGAAGTTTCGCGAAGATTCGCTGCCAGCTTCGATCTCGACGCCGTGCTGCTCTATACGCTGTGCGAAGCGCGGCGGGCACAAGGAAAAACGGAGCTCGCCGAAGCTACCGCCGCCAAGGCGCTACAACTGGGCGGCGACAACCCGCAGGAACATGCCGCGGTGGTCGACCGGCTCGTCGAGCGCGGGTTGATGGAATGGGCCGAGCGCGAGCTGCGGCGGATTATCGCCATTGGGCCGCTGGGTTCCGCGACGGATGTCCGCGCCCGCCGCTATCTGGCCGAGAACCTGCACGACCGCCGCCGCGACCGCGAAGCCGCCGATCTTTTGAACGAGCTGCTCACGGCCGCCGACAAAGATCCCAACGTCATGCAACGGGTGCGTGCTTCGCGCCAGCAGGGCGAAGCCAATGCCAACCTGTTCCGCTCCAGTATGTCGTTCTACTACGCCTGTGATGCCGAAGCGGCGGGCGATCGCGCCAAGCAAAAGCAATATCTCGACAAAGCGCTCGAGCAAGACCGCAGCAACGTCGACGTGCTGATCGCGCTTTATCGCTTGACCGATCCCGGCTCCGCCGAGCGGAATCAAATCGTCGCGCTCATCAAGGAAGTCATCGAAACCTGTCGCGGGCAGATCGAAAACTCGCCGGATGAGCCCACCTTCTACAACCAGGTCGCCTGGCTGGTCGCCAATACCGAAGGCGATATCGACGAAGCAATTCGCCTCTCGCAAAAATCAGTCGACCTGGCCCGCGCCGAGGGCGAGTCGCCCAAGCGGGTGGGCGGCCTGCTCGACACGCTGGGACACTGCTATTTCGCGAAGAAGGACTACGCGTCGGCGGTCCGCTGCCAGAGCGAAGCGGCGGCCCTCGACCCGCACACGGTCTCCATCACGCGGCAGCTCAAAGTCTTCCGCGAAGCGCTCGAGCGGCAAAACTCGCGGCAACCTTAGGAGCTCGGCTCGCATGGAGGCTGCTCGAAGCTCAAACGCGCCGATCCCCGCGGCGCGGGTTGTGCACACTTCCCGCGGTGAGCTCGCCGTATGCGAGGCTGGCTCCGGTGATTCTCTCGTGTTCCTGCACGGCTTTCCGCTCGATCACACGATGTGGCGTGAGCAGATTGCCGAGTTTGGTTCGCGCGGCCGCGTGATCGCGCCCGACCTGCGCGGATTTGGCAAATCGCCGCCGGCAAGTCCGCTAAGTGTTGAAAGCATGGCCGACGACACGGCCGCCATCCTCGGCGCGCTTGGGGTGCGCGGGCCCATCGTGCTATGCGGGTTGTCGATGGGGGGCTATGTGGCCTTTCAATTCTGGCGCAAGTATCGCGAGCGGGTGCGCGCTCTGGTGCTTTGCGACACGCGCGCGGTGGCCGACACGCCGGAAGCGGCGCAAGGCCGTCGCGAACAGATCGGGCGCGTTCAATCCGAAGGCGTGCAGCCTGTGGCGGATGCCATGATCGGCAAGCTGTTTGCGCCGCGGACGGTCGATCATCAAGCGGAGCTCGTCAAGTGCGTGCGCGAAACCATGCTCTCGGCGGATCCCGCCGGGGTCGTGGCGGCTCTGGAGGCCCTGGCGACGCGCCCCGACGTGCGCGACTATTTGCCTAAGATCACTTGCCCCACGCTGGTCGTTGTCGGCCAGCACGATGCCATTTCGCCAATGGCTGAGATGCGTACGCTCGCAACCGCGATTCCAGCTGCCGAGTTCGTCGTTCTGGAAGACAGCGGGCATATGAGCCCCCTTGAGAACCCGCGCGCGTTCAACGCCGCGCTGGATGGTTTTCTGAACCGCGTGCGGAAGGCCTGAGACTAGGGGATCTCGAAAAGCGATTGGCTTTTCACGATCGCGTAGTCGTCAGGGAAGGTGTGGAAGGCCTGCACCAACAGGCTGCGATTGCGTGCTTCCAGATTGATGTAGCTAAGAGCTCCCAGGGCCATGCGGCCGCTGGAGTCGAAGCGATAGAGCATGCCTTGGTGCTGTCCGTCGCAGGCGAGCTCCTGTTGGAAGGTCCAAAAAACCTCCGGCTCGACGGGCTCCAACTGGAAGTTGACGCAATAGCGGGCTCCGCCGCGGCACTCGACCTTGTCGCTGCCCTCGCCCTTCAAGCGATAAGAAACCAGCCGCCGCTTTTGGGGCAGTGGATGATGGGCGCTGGTGGCGACTTCCGTGAGCGTCTGGCCTTGATAGCGCCACGTGACGACGTGACCGGCGCTCGTGATGTTGACCGTGGCCTGATACGCGCCACGTTCGACGGTGCGCGTGCTGTGGACTTGAAACAACTCAGGATGCAGCGCACGCCCATAGAGTTGGAAGACCAACTCGGCGACTTTCGGTCGGACGGAAAGCACGTCGCGGCTCCTCGACATTGGCAAGCACACACAAGAAAACGTCGCTCACGGGCTCATTATAAACTCGGGGCGAGGACAGACAAAGAGACTTTTTGCGCCGCCGGCTACCTTCGGTTTTTGCGCCTTGACTTTTCCGCGGCGCTCGTTTCCAAACGGCGCGCCAACTGCTAGCAAAGGGCGCGCCGCCGCAAAGTCGATGCCGCGCCAAGCCAGCGCGCTTCATGCAAAGCCGGCCAAAATGTCGTAGATGGCATGCGTGCCAGCCGCAATGCCGAAACCGCGGTGGATGAACAACAGCGCAAAAAATGCGCCCGCGGTGCAACGAAAGGCAAAGCTGAACGTCTGAAACGCTTCACCTTGCGCGCCCAGATAATGCGCGGCAGAGAAACCGATGCTGGTGATGATGACCGCGCACGCCACGCCAATCCCGCCGCGCACTCCCAATCGCGAGGCGGCGCCCGCCACGGGCGGAACCAGCAACATGCGGAACAGCGCTTCTTCGTAGACCCCCGCGCCTAAAAACCCCACCACCCGGCCGACCACCGCAGCCCGGGCTGAGAGAACCCACGGCATGGCTGCCGGGATGGCCGCCGCCGTCGGGTCGCGCAGCGCAGCTTCGAACAAGGCTGCCTCGCCGCGCGCGAGCACGAGCAGCAAGAACGCAAGGCCCACGCATTCGCCCGCCATGATCAGCAGCGTGCTGACCGACAGCTCCCAACGGTGCCGGGCCACGTAGTGCCAGCCGAGCAACCCTCCGACCGTGAGCACGGGCAGCAAAAAGTACTGCCCCAGACCCAAGCCATCGAGCAACTGCCGCAGCCAGACGTCGGCCCCGTTGCGCACCGCCTGAGGGCCGAGAATGATCACGCCCAGCTCATACAGCGCAAGCAGAGGCAGAATGAACGCCAATGCCGCCAGCGGGCGGCTCGACTCGCGCAGATATTCGCCGGCGCGTTGACGCCAGGCGGTAACAGTTGGACCAGCCATGTGGATTCTAACGAAACGGGCTCGAGCACCCCACGGCTCGTCGCCTGCTTGTTCTTCGGTAGCCGCTCGATTCAAGCTTGAAGAGGTCCAGCTCGGCCGTCCCCAGCATGACCGAGTTGGACGTCAATGGCGGCGGCGCGAAGACACGCGCGAGCGACGGGCGCGATTGTGCCGGAAGCGCGATGCGTGGTCAGCCCGCTATGGCGCCGGCCGGGGCCACGTCGCCCAGATGATAAAAGGCAAGCGCTAGGATGATATATACGGCCAACAACATGACGCCTTCCAGCCAGTGCGACTGTCCATCCTGCGCGACGAGCGCCAAGACGAGGATCGAAATCCCAACCGCCACGATCTCCATGAGCGTGAAGTGCAGATCGAGTGGCCGCTCGTGCCCCATCAGCAAACTCGCGAAAACCAGCAGAGGCGCTACCAAGAGCGCGATCTGAATGCCGCTCCCCACCGCGATGTTGACCGACAGGTCCATCTGGTTCTTGAGCGCGACCGTCACCGCCGTCGAGTGTTCGGCGGCATTGCCCACGATCGCCACCACGATCACGCCCACGAAGACCGTGCTCATGCCCAGCTCATGCGCAGCCGGCTCGACCGATCCGACCAGGATCTCGCTCATAGCCGCGATGCCAATCGTGGCGAGCGATAGCTGGCCCACGGCAAATCCCCAACCAACGCTGCTCTCGCGCAGGTCCACGGGTGCATCGCGCTCGGTCAGCAAGGGGGCATTCTCGTGGAACATCGAGCGATGCGTGCCGAGCGTGAACACCAGGCTCAACACGTAGACGATCGCCAACACGACGGCAATCTCTTCGCTGAGCGACTCGATGGTCGCCAACTGGGCCGGGTCGGGCCGGGGCGTCGCGGCGAAGACGTGGTAGTACAGCGTGGGCACCATCAAGCCCACCGTGGCCAGCGTAAGCAGGGTGGCGCCCATGCCGGCCGCCACGGTATTGAAATGCTGGTAGCGGTATCGCATTCCACCGAGCATGAACGACAGCCCCAGGACGAGCAGAACGTTGCCGATGATCGAGCCTGTGATCGAAGCTTTCACAAGCGGGTACATAGGCGGGCCCTTGGCCAGCGCGACCAGCGCGATAATCAACTCGGCGGCGTTGCCGAACGTGGCATTCAGCAGCCCGCCGACCTGGTCGCCGAGCGCCTCGGCCAGCCGCTCGGTCGCGCGCCCCATCATGCCTGCCAAGGGAACGATCGCCACGCCGGAGGCCACGAAGATGGCCAGCGGCCCACCGTCGGCATAGCGCAGCCCAACCGCGACGGGAAGTGCGATGAGCAGCAGGTCCAGGGGCCGCAGATCGAGTTGTCGCGCCAGGCGAGCGAACATCGTTTGGGTTTCTAGAATGTCAAGCTGCTAGGTGACAGGCCGCGGGCGCTTTGGCGGCGCAACGCAAGACCCGCAAAAGGTGGACAGTCTACCGGGCGCGTCGCGATCTGGCGACCAGGTGACTTACGGGCCGCGGTAAATCGCCCTGGCGAGTCGGAGCCACTTAGTGTACAATTGAACACTTCAGGTTAGAACCGGCTCTTGCAGGCACTCGAACGGTCATGGACCCCTTCGCGGCACCCAAAGCAGTGGCGCGCGGCGCGACGGTCAATCCGCCGAATCGCTTCGAAGTTGTGCGCGTCGAGCACGATTGGGAGCAGCTAGAAAACTCTGAAGAAGTGGCCAGCGAGCGCCGCGTCGCAACCAACTTTTTCCCGAACGAGACGCGACGGCTCATCACCGAAAACGACAGCCCAGACGTGCCGTTTCGCTACAGCATCAATCCTTATCGTGGCTGCGAGCATGGCTGCGCCTACTGCTACGCGCGTCCCGGGCACGAAACTCTGGGCATGAACGCCGGGCTCGATTTCGAGACCAAGATCCTGGTCAAGTACGACGCTCCGGCGCGGCTACGGCAGGAGTTGGCTGAAAAAAGTTGGCGCGGCGACGCCCTGACCCTTTCCGGCGTGACCGATTGTTATCAGCCGGCCGAGCGCGAGTTCCGCCTCACGCGCGGTTGCCTGGAAGTCATGCTCGAGGCCCGGCAAGCCGTCGGAATGATTACCAAAAACGTGCTCGTGCTGCGCGATCTCGACCTGCTGGCGCCACTGGCGCGCGAGAGCCTGGTGCACGTGTACATCAGCATCACGACCTTAGACGCGACGCTCGCGCGCAAGCTTGAACCGCGCACTGCGACTCCGGCCGCCCGCCTGCGCGCCATCCGCGAGCTCTCCGCGGCCGGCGTGCCCGTCGGGGTCATGACGGCGCCCATCATCCCGGGCCTGAACGACCAGGAGATCCCCGCGATCCTGGCGGCGGCGAAGCAAGCCGGCGCCGCTACGGCCGGTTACGTGCTGTTGCGGCTGCCGTTTGCGGTGCGGCCCATTTTCGAGAGCTGGGTGCAGAGCGAATACCCGGAGAAGGCGGATCGCATTTTGGGCCTGATTCGCTCCACGCGCGGAGGCCGCATGAACAATTACGAATGGAAAACGCGGATGCGCGGCGAAGGTCACTATGCCGAAGGAATCCGCAACACGTTTCAAGTGTTTCGAAAAAAAGCGGGCCTCGATCAGCCACTCGTGCCGCTGGACACGACGAAGTTCAGCCCGCCTCAGCCGGCCAGCGGTCAGATGCGGCTGTTCTGAAGCCGTCCGTGTTTCCAGTCCGCGAGTTTTAGGCACTGGCAAAGCCAGTGGTACCAAAGAAGCTGACCGAGTCCCGTGCCACCGGTTGCGCCCGCGAATACCAACGCGATGCTCCCCTCGGTCGCGGCGCCCACCTAGAATAAGCTTGTGCGTGCCCGCGAGAAAAATCCCGCTCCCTCGTTGTTTCAAGCTGCCGAGGCCGAAAACCGGCAAGCCGCCCTGCCGTTGGCCGCGCGCATGCGCCCGCGCACGCTCGACGAGTTCGTGGGCCAGCAGCATTTTTTGGGTGAGGGCAAGCTGCTGCGTCGCTTGTTGGCGGCCGACCGGCTGGGCTCGGTCATTTTCTACGGTCCACCCGGCACCGGCAAAACGACGCTGGCGCATTTGCTCGCGCAGGCCAGCCGCAGCAAGTTCGTGCAGTTGAGCGCGGTCGCGAGCGGCGTCAAGGAAGTGCGCGAAGTGCTCGATGCAGCACGCGACCGGCTGGCGGCCGCCGCCGAGAAAACGCTGCTCTTCGTCGACGAGATTCATCGATTCAACAAGGCCCAGCAGGACGTGCTGCTGCCCGACGTGGAAGACGGCGTCGTGGTGCTGGTAGGCGCGACCACGCAAAACCCGTTCTTCGCGATCAATAGCGCGCTGGTGAGTCGCAGTCGGATCTTCGAATTCAAACCGCTTGACGTGGCCGACATCAAGGCGCTCGTCGAACGAGCGCTCAAGGATCCTGAGCGAGGGCTGGGCCAGCACGACGTCCACATGCACCCGGACGCGCTCGAGTTCCTGGCTGAGGTCAGCGACGGCGATGCGCGGCGGGCGCTCAGCGCGCTCGAAATCGGCGTGCTCTCCAGCGACGAGCGGCCCGTCGAATTCACGCGCGCCCTGGCCGAAGAATCCGTGCAGCGCAAGGCGGTCGAGTACGACCGCACGGGCGATGCGCACTACGATGCCATTAGCGCGCTGATCAAAAGCATGCGCGGCAGCGACCCCGATGCCGCCATTTACTGGCTGGCGCGCATGCTGGAAGCCGGCGAAGACGTACGCTTTCTCGCGCGCCGGGTTGTCATCTTCGCCAGCGAGGACATCGGCAACTGCGATCCCCAGGCGCTGCCCCTGGCCATGGCCACGATGCAGGCCTGTGAATTCGTGGGCTTGCCGGAGTGCCAACTGAATTTGGCGCAGGCGGTGACCTATATGGCGTGCGCGCCAAAATCGAATGCCTCGATGGTGGCCCTGGTCGAAGCTCAACACGACATCCGCGAGGGCCGCTTGCTTCCCGTCCCGAGAATGCTGCGCGACAGCCACTATCGCTCCGCCGCCCGGCTGGGCCATGGCCAAGGCTACGAGTACTCGCACAACAGTCCCGACGCCATTGCGTCACAGGACTACCTGGGCGTCGAACGCGAGTATTACCGGCCGGTGGATCGTGGGTTCGAAAGCGAGCTGATCCTGCGGCTGGCCAAAATTCGCTCTCGCCTGCGCGAGGCGAAAAAGCCACCCAGCGGCTCGGAGTGAGTGCTAGCAGCGTCTGGAATCTCCAGTTTCACACGAGCGGCCCAGCCGGCGCATTTTGCTGATCTGGTGTCCGCGGTTGCATTCGCGTATCATCCGCCCCGGAAAAATCGGTTCTTACCGGCCGCTGCGCGCTGGGCTCGAGAGGATTCGTCCCGCGCGCGAAGCTTGATCCATCACGTCGCTTGCGGTGCAACCGCGTGAGCGTGGCCGGTAATCGTCAGGGAGGACGATTTGTGAACTCGCTCAAGCCGCTGTTGACGGTGGCCGTCCTGGCCGGCATTGGCTATGGGGTCTACGTGCGCATCAACAGCGGCGGCGAGGCCGTGCCTCCGGCCGGCGTGGCCTCCGGCTGGGATGCGCCCAAAGTGCAACTCGGCGAGCCTGGCGCGCCCGGCACAGGTGGCACGCCGTGGACTCCCGCCCCGGGCACAGGGGTTGCGCCACCGTTTGGTCCGCCGCGCGGCGCCCCCGTCGCAGCAAACGCAGGCGGCGCGCCCCCCTACTTCCCACAATCGCCTGCCGGCGCCCCGGCCTCGAGCGCGCCGCCATTTGGCGCGGGCGCGGCGCCGCAAGTGGCTGGCCCGCCGCAAGGGGTCGAACAAATGCCGCCGCTGCCTAGCCCTGGCAATCCGTTTGCCAATGCGCCACCGGCGGACCCAACGGCCGGCCAGCAAGGCGCGCCGCCCCCTGCCAGCGCTCCCGGTTTCGACGCCCCGCCGCCACAAGCTCCCGTGGCCGGCCAAGAGTACGCGCCACCTGCCGCGGGCTTGCCCGTTTCGCCTGGCGCTCTCGGAGATCGCTACAACACGCCCGCGGCACAAGGCGTGGCAACACAGCCGGCCGGCGGATCTGGTTTCGCCGCGGTGATGGAAGCCGCCCGGCGTGACCTGGAAGCGGGCCAGCTTGCCTCGGCGCTACGTCAACTATCGACCTGCTACGATCAACCGCAGCTCAGCCCGGGCGAGCAGCAGCAGCTCAACCAGTTGCTCGATCAAGTGGCGGGCACCGTCGTGTACTCGACGCAGCATCTGCTCGAACCGCCCTACGAAATCCAAGCGGGCGAGCGGCTGGAAGATATCGCCGAGCGATACAACGTCCCTTGGCGGTTGCTCGCCAAGATCAACGGGATTGATGATCCACAAAGCCTGCGGCCCGGCGAGCGCCTGAAAATGGTTCGCGGCCCCATCAATGCCGTGATCAGTCTCGAAAAGCGGCAGCTCACGCTCATGCTCGCCGACGGATCGTACGCCGGACGGTTTGCCATTGGATTGGGCGGAGAGCATCCCGCGCGCGAAGGCGTGTTTGCGGTTTCCGACAAAGTCATCAATCCGGTCTATCATGGCCGAGACCGTGCCATCGCCGCCGACGATCCTAGCAACCCGCTCGGGGAGCGCTGGATCGGGCTTGGACCAGAGATGGGGATTCATGGCACGAACCGTCCGGAAAACATCGGCCGCACGGATTTGCCCGGCTCGATCAGCCTGAGCCCGCGGGACGTGGAAGATGTCTACGACATCCTGGGCGTGGGCTCGAAGGTCACGATTCGCCGCTGAGCGGGGCGCGATGGATCGAGCCGGCCACTTCAGAGCCTGGCGCGGATGCGATAGCATGGGCGGATTCGACCTGGACTCCGCCGCACCCGTCTCGAGGCATTCGATCTGTGTACGACAAACAAGCGCTGATACAACTCGTCCGCGACAAGGCCCTGAAATTTGGCACCTTCACGTTGGCGTCCGGCAAGACGGCCAATTTTTACCTCGATGGCAAGCAAATCACGCTCGACTCGGTTGGCGCGAAGTTGATCGCTGAAGGCATTTTGGACCTGCTGGGCGAGCCGCTGCCCACAGCCGTGGGCGGAATGGCCATCGGGGCCGACCCGATCACGGCTGCCGTGATCACGGTGGCCGGCATGCGCGGCCTGGCGCTCAAGGGCGTGCTGGTTCGTAAAGAATCCAAGGGGCACGGCACGGACCGCTACATCGAAGGCCCCGTGCAGCCGGGCGACGAGCTCGTGATCGTGGAAGACGTCGTGACGACCGGCGGATCGTCGCTCGCGGCCATCGAACGCGCGGAAGCCTTCGGGCTGAAAATCAAACGCGTCATCGCCATCATCGACCGGCTTTCCGGCGGGGCGGAAGCCTTCCGCGCCAAGGGATATGAGTTCGCCAGCTTGCTCACCATTCGCGATTTGGGCATCGAGCCCGGGACCTGACGCACGTCAACAAGGAAGTCACGAGGTATGGAGACCTCGCTACATCGGGAGCTCAAGCGGCATTATGCCGGAGAGCGCGCCCAGGTCGAAGTTTCGATCGGGCGGTACCGTATCGATGCCGTGCGCGATGGGCGGCTGATCGAGATTCAGCACGGCTCGTTGGCGGCGATTCGCGACAAGATTCGCCACCTGGTGGAGACGCACCGCGTGCTGGTCGTCAAACCGATCGTCGCGCACAAGTTGATTATCAAGCAGGCTGCGCCGGATGGCGAGGTGGTGTCGCGCCGCGCCAGTCCCAAGCGCGGACGGTTGCTCGACATCTTTGAAGAGCTCGTGTATTTCACCCGCGCGTTTCCTCACCCACGACTGGCGCTGGAGATCGTGCTGGTCGACATCGAAGAATGGCGCTATCCCGGCCACGGGCGGCGGCGGCGCTGGCGGCGCGAGGACCAGGTGGTCGCCGATCAAAAGCTCGTCGCCTTGGGATCGAGCGTGCAACTGCGTCGCGCGGCAGACCTGGTGAAGCTCGTGCCGGCCACACTGCCGGAGAAGTTTCACACCGGCCACCTGGCCGAGCTGGCGGGCATCCGCCGCAATGAAGCGCAGCGAATCGCGTATTGCTTGCGCGAGATGCGTGCCGTCGCGCAAGTGGGCAAAGAACGCAACGCGATCGTCTACAAAGTGCGACGCGCGCGCGGGGGAAAGAACTCGGCCGCGTAATCCCTTTTACGGCCGGTTACTCGTCGGTGACGCAACCTTCCGAGGCGCTTTTGACGTTCTTGATGTACTTGTAGAGCGTGCCGCGCGAGACCGGATAAGGAGGCGCTTTCCACCGCGCGCGGCGCGCCGCGAGCTCGGCATCCGAGATTTCGACCGTGATCAGATTTTTCGCCGCGTCGAGCGTAATCCGGTCTCCGTTCTCAACCAGCGCGATCGGCCCGCCTTCCTGAGCTTCGGGCGTGACATGCCCCACGATGAATCCATGCGATCCGCCTGAAAACCGGCCGTCGGTAATGAGGGCGACGTCTTTCCCGAGCCCGGCGCCGAAAATGGCGGAGGTTGGCGTTAACATCTCAGGCATTCCAGGGCCGCCCTTGGGACCTTCGTAACGAATAATGATGACGTCACCTTTCTGAATCTCTTTCCGTTCAAACGAATGCAGCATGTCCTCCTCGGAGTCATACACCTTTGCGGGGCCGGAGAATCGTAAGCCTTCCTTGC
>DATJEN010000137.1:0-25025 GCA_035496575.1 Pirellulales bacterium | reverse complement strand
CTTCTGCCAACTAATATCCAAGAATTCCGCTGCTTGCTTCTTGCCAAGCGAAACCGACGCTTCTATGACCTCGATGATCTCCGCGGCCATCTGTTGCGCGACTTTTATGCGTGAAGTTTTAGAGTCAGTCTTCCCGCGACGAACTATGTCGGCCAACATCGACTGCAACTTCAAGTCACGCGGCTCATTGTCAGCCAGAACCGCCTCGAGCGGCGGAACGAGTTCGTCAACAGATTGCCAACGGTTGCTTGGCTCCCACTCAAACCCTCTGTCGAGCAGCCTTAGGATAGCTTTCCGTTTCCACTGAGCGACATCGGTCGCAAAAGCAATGCCCGGTTCCCTCTCGTGTGGCATCTTATCCCCGATCGCTCGCAAACTTCCGGGGTAATTCTTGGTCAACGCAAAATACAGCAATCCGAGACATTGAACGATGTCGGATGCTGGTGTTCGGTTCGCTCCTGGACTGCCAATTAGGTGCTCGGGACCAGTTACGAATGTATTCCCCTTGCGCTCATTGGGATTTGATTCAGCGCCGTGCGGCTGGGTCTCGTCGTTGTAAGCTAACCCAAAATCGATCAGCACAGGGTCGGTGAGCAGACGATTCCGGAGAATCACGTGGCACGGTTTGATGTCGCGATGGACTACGCCCCGGCTGTGACAGTGGCCGAGTATATGGAGCACTGAGACGGTCAAACGCACGGCATCTGCAAGCGACAGGACTTCCTCGCGTATCCGCGATTCGAAGTCCTCACCAGTAATTCGCTCAGTGATGAGATATAATTCCTCGTCCTCCGAGTATTGCTCAGCATTGGTGTCCTCGACCTTCACAATGCCAGGGTGGTCGAGCAGGTTCATATTGCGGATTTCACCGCAGAACATCGCGCGCCGGTTGGGGTCTTCCTGACGCCGTAACAACTTCAAGACGTAATTGAACTCGCCGGGACAATCTGTCCGTTTTCGGGCCAAAAATGTCAACCCCTGAGCGCCACCCGGCAATTGTTCGCCGCGCTCCCAACCCTTAGATTCCCAGACTTTCTTTTTGAGAGCTCGCTTTTGCAATGCGAAGGTCCCATCATTTCCGCTGGACCGGTGAATCGTCCAAAGCGGAGCCAAGAAACAGAAGAGAACTGCTTCCGCATAATCAAAGCTCAGAAAAAATCGGGGCGACAAGATTTGAACTTGCGACCTCTGCGTCCCGAACGCAGCGCTCTAGCCAAGCTGAGCTACGCCCCGTGTGGCCGGATGGCCAAGGCGGCATTCTACCCGCTGTGGCGGAAAGGGAGTAGGGGTTTGGGGTTGCGGACCGCAGAAGCAGGTCGGACCGCGACGCTCGGCAAACATCCCTCGGGCATCGTCGCGACGAACGCCGCGCGGTCCTTGCGCCAGCCTCAATTGGCATCCGCGTCGCCGCGGTGCCAAGGCCATTTGAAGAGACGGCGGCCGTAGCGCACTTCCAAGCCCGCCGTTAGCGCCACGTAGTGAAACGTCGACAGCGCGCCCGCGCCGAAGGTGAGCTCGTCGATCAAGTCGACGCGCATCGCCAGGTTCTCGTGCTGCAGATACTTGACCCCCACTCCGAACGGAACCATTCCCACGGTGTCGAGACGGCGGTCGCCGCGATCGTCGTTGAAATAAAAATCACTCCACCCCAGCCCGGACGTCAGAAAAGGCCGCCAGCGGGCATCGCCGAGCGGGTAATACATCAAGCGATACTCGCCGGTGACGCTCACATTGTGGCCGTGGATCGGATGGTGGTTGCAATCGGTCAGGCTGAGGGCGCCAAAGCCGAGCCGCTTTTCGATGCCCCAATAATGGTCGTAGTCCCAAGCGATGTTGAGCCCGCCATAGTAGCTGGCCTGCTGATTGACGTGATGGGGAATGAAGGCGTTGCCGGCGGTGACACCGGAAAAGCCGCTGATTGCAAAGGGGTTCCTTCGCCAACCCAAACCCTCTGGTAGCGGCCGCCCGATGCCGCGGTCCTTCTCCGCGTCCGGAGTTCGCGGGCCGATATAGGGGATGACCCCCTGGGGAATCCACGTTTTTTTCGTAGAGGCGTCCGACGTCGCGGCCGGCGCAGCGGAGCTCGCGACCTCGCAAAGAGGCAAATCAAACAGATCGTCGTCGGCGTCACGGATGGGAGCCGCAGCGTCGTCTCGCGGAACGAGAAAATACCCGAGCGATTCGCACTCTGAAGTCGGTTGAGAAGACAGCTCGAGCGCGGATGCCGGCAGGATGGCCTCGCCGTCCTCTCGCGCAGGTTCATCGGCTCGCATGGCGCGCGGGTGCAGGCAGCATGCGACGGCGGTGAGCAAGACCAGTCGCAGCGCGAGCAACCCGGGGGTCGCCTTCAGAATGAGCAGCTTTCGAATCATCAGCTTGTCGGGCTGGTTTGCGAAGGGAATGGACCGCATTGATGGGCGGAAACTCAATGCAGCTAAACGAGCTGAGCGGAGCTAGCAGGAGGGATTGTCGGCGGTGGGTACCGAGCGAGCGGAACGAAGTGCAAGCGTCGCTATTCGGTGGCGGGCGAAGCAGTGGCACCACCTTATCGTCTCATCGGCTACTCGGGGGTCTTCCCTGAATTCAAGTCTCGTTGCTGCCATGTAGCGGGTGCTACCACCGCAGTCCTCAGCCGCCCATCGTCAGCACCACGCGAAAGCGCGCCTTGCCGCTCATCATGCGGGCATAAGCTTCGACGGCACGCTCGAGCGGGAACGTTTCGTTCATCGAGTGCACGCCCGTGCGTGCGCTAAATGCGAGCGTATCTTGCGCGTCGATGGAGGTGCCCGAATACCAGCCTTTCACGGCGCGGTTTCCGCCCAAGAGGAAGATTGGCGAGACTTGGATCGAGGGCACGGCGGCAATGGCAAGCAGTGCGCCGCCGACGGCGAGGCCGCCTTGTATGGCAGTCATGGCTTCGACGCTGGTCGCGGTCGCCACAATGGCTTTTGCGCCGCCCAGGCGCTGGAGTTCTTTAGCGGGATCTTGCGCGTTGCTGTCGATGTAAACGGCCGCGCCCAACTCGCGCGCGAATTTTTCCTTGTCCTTGCCGCGCGCGACGGCCACGGTAAAAAATCCCATCTTGGCGGCATATTGAGTGGCGAGATGGCCCAATCCGCCCAGGCCGAGCACGGCGACCACGTCGCCCGGTCGCGCGACGCTGTTGCGCAGGGCGTTGAAGGTCGTCAGCCCGGCGCACATCAAGGGCGCGGCGGGAACCGCTTGCAGGTCAGGCGGCATGAGCGCGACGGCGCTCGCGGGAGCGTAGGCGTACTCGGCGTAGCCACCGTCGAATGAGACGCCGGTTACCTGTCCCTTATCGCATGCGAAGAACTCGCCGCGGCGGCAGTGATCGCAGGTTCCGCAGTAGCCGCCATTCCAACCGACGCCCACGCGCTGGCCCACTTGCCACTGCGGCACGTGGGGGCCGACGGCGTCGATCACGCCCGCAATTTCATGGCCGGGAACTCGAGGGTACGCAATGCCGGGAATTGCCCCTTCGACGGTCATCGAATCCGAATGACAGACGCCGCACGCTTCGACGCGAATTCGCACCGTGTCCGGCGCCGGCGGCGTCAGTTCGCGTTCTACAAGCTCCAATTTGCCGGGGGTGGTGACTTGAACGGCTCGGTAGGTGTTTGGCATGTTCTCCTCGCCGGTATTGAGGTGGCGGTTGCCCGCGGTGCGGTTGTCGCGGTCGCATGGCCGTCAGAGTTGATCTGTTGGTCATCATATCGGCCTCGGCAAGGCACGGCGCGAAAAACGGCATTTAGATAAGGGCAACGCGCCTCGGCGCGGCACGCAACACAGAATATCGATGCCAGACCACGAGCTATTGCTGTCGCACCTGCGCTGCACTATAGAGTCGAAATGGCGTAGCTGCTCGCGACTCGCAAAAGGGACAGTCCGACACTCTCGCGGACTTGTGGAACGTGAATGATCGGCCGTTGGGTTATCAACGCGTTTGTAACGTCTAGAACAACTCGATACTAAAGCGGGCCCCGGGCTTAA
Organism: Pirellulales bacterium; assembly: GCA_035496575.1. GTDB lineage: Bacteria > Planctomycetota > Planctomycetia > Pirellulales > PALSA-1355 > PALSA-1355. The sequence continues at coordinate 21,014 of DATJEN010000137.1, read as the reverse complement.
AGATTGGGAGGCGATAGTCATGCGGTCAAACTTCCCCTGCTCAACGGTTCGATATTTGGTTTTTGCCCTACTGGGCTTTTTGCCGCTGGCCACAATTTCCCATGCCCGCCAGCCGCTGGAAAGAGTCGTCGTTGCGATCGACGCGCAGAACTTCGGCAACGGTTGGAAGCAAGTCATCCGGCCCGTTGAGGATGGCGATTCGTACGAGCTGTCTGTCGCGGATGGGTGGCTGGTGGTTCGTCGCACCGACAAAGGGGGCGCGCTCGATTGGCAGATCGTTTTGGCAGAGGTTGCCGGCGATGAGCTGCCCAAGGTGGCCTGTATCGGTGGTTTTCAGTTCGAGCTCTCGTTTCGCGACGCGCGGTACTTCATCCGAGAGACGGGCCCATTTTTGCGCGCCCTGCGGCAGCCCAAGGATGACCGAGGGTTTTTTGCCAGAACCGCCGTGCTCGATGAGAAGGCCGCAAGTCGCGGTTGGGGCGCTGGCCGGAGCACTTACTCGCGCCTGCTATCCGCCTGGTCGTGGGATGACTGGTTTTTCGTCGCGCTTGGCAGCGATAAGGAACAACTCGATGCCTTAGTTCGCTTGAATCCCATGCAACGCTCGAAGCCTGGATACGGCGTAAGCACCATGGTTGGCGGCTTCATGCGCGAATTTCACGGTAAATCGTCGTTGATCGATGACGGCGAGTTGCTCGTGGCCGAACGGATGCTGAAATCCACTTACCTGGCGGAACTGGCGCGCGAAGAAATTTTGCGCAATCTGCCGGGCTCCGTCCCGCCGGCAATCGACGCGAGCAGTTGGCTGAATTCGGACGCCGGCCTGACCTGGGAGAAACTGCGCGGGAAAGTGGTGCTGTTGGATTTTTGGGGGGTGTGGTGCGGGCCGTGCGTCAAAAAGTTGCCGCTGGTGCAAGCGCTGTCGCGCAAATATGCGGAGCGCGGCCTGGTGGTGATCGGCATTCATTCGGAGCAGGACGGCGAGAAATGCGGTGAGTTCGTCGAAAAGGAAGGAATCACTTTTCCCATCGCAATCGATTCGGGCAAGACGGCCGGGCAATTCGCCGTCACCTCCTGGCCCAGCGTGTTCCTGATCGACAAGGAAGGGAAAGTTGTTAAGGGCTACGAGGGCGAGTTGCCGAGCACCGAGTTGATCGAAGAACTTCTTGCGAAGTGAGCGGCTGCCTGCCCAGAGCGCTCGCGAGTGCTGCTCTCACGCGTCGGCCAGCGCCGCGGGCGATGCGTCACTTTTGCATGAAGTCCGGCTGCTCGTCGCCGCTAGGACCATAGCTCGACGGAACTTTGGCTCCTAGCTGCCGCAGGTACACGCCGAACTGCCCGCGATGATGATACCAGTGGTTGAGGAGGATGGTGCGCAGAACAGCGGCGCGCGGCATTGCCAATAGCTCCTTGTCGCCCGCCTTCATCTTCCACATGGTTTGCATCTGTTGATCGCTAAAGGTGGGCAACACCTTGGTTACCGTGGCGATGCTTTCTTCCAGAGCATTCAAAACTTCGCGGGTGTTGGCCGGCTGGGGATTGCTCCGGCCGAAGTCGGGCGCCGGAAACACGTCTTCTTGTGCCATGCGAACGACCCCCGCCGGTGCTTGCGCAATGTGCAGTGCCAATTGTCCGGCGGTCATCGACTTGGGATGCGGCCGCCATTCGAGCTTGTCTTCCGGCAGTCGCTCCAGAAACTTGCGCGTCGTTTGCGCTTCTTGTTGAAACTCAGCCAGCATCATCTGAGCGAGTGACATGTCGTATCTCCTGATGTTTGCGACTTCTCTTGGGTAGTTGAGTTCCTGATGATCGGGCGCGGTTAGGCGCGCGCTTCGGCGATTTGGCGGACCCGATCCAGCTTGTACTTCCAACCTTCAACGACGCCCGCGCGGTGCTCGGCCGTAATCTCTCCGATGCCGCGATGCGCGAACAGCAGTCGGGAGCCTGTGCCGTCGGCGGCGAGCCGATACTGCACGTGGTTCGTGCAGGCATACGACATGAATAACGGCCCGCAGATTTCGATCAGCGTGGGGGGCTTGATGACTTGCACGTGTCCCCACAGATGACCGCTGTTTTTTCCCAGGTCTCGGAACCAACGCCCCCCTGGCCACGCTTCGAGAACCATGGGCATGGGCTTGCCATCGGGAATCGCATTGGCAGGGCCAAGTTCTTCGAGCAGGGCCTCGAAGGCGATCTCGATGGGGGCTCCGATGTGGACTTCTTTTTCGATACACAAGGTTTGGATTGCTTCTTGAGCCGTGGCTGTGACCATGTTTTTGGTTCCTTTCGAAATCTGAATTCAATTCTTGGCGGAGCGTTCCTGCGCTTTACGTTCAGCCCGCGCTTTGATGCGATCGAGCTGGCTCGTCCAGAGCTTTTCAAACTGTTTGGCCCAGTCGTGCACGCGTTTCAACTCCGACGGGTTGACGGCATACAAGCGGCTTTTGCCGGCCCGCTGGACCGACACCAGGCCGACGGCGCGCAGCACGGCCAGATGCTTGGAGACGGCCGGCTGCGCGAGCCTGGTGGCTCGAACCAGTTCGCCGACGGAGCGCGAGTTGCCGCTTGCCAGCAAGGTGATGATCTCGCGCCGGCGTGGTTCGGCAATGGCGTTGAAGACGTCGCTGGTGGTCGGCGCTCGTGACATGCCGACATCATATTCCTTTATGGGAATATGTCAAGACCGCCGGCAAAGTTTTTTGGGGCGGCTCAAAAACGCGCTCTGATAGAATGCTGCCCCAGGGCGAATACCTCTTGGGTTAAACGACCGAACGCGCGAGTTGCCGAGAACTTATGACATCAACGCAACGACGCCTCTGTTCGTTGGCACTTTTACTTGCCTGGCTGCCATCAGCGAGCGCACGGGCCGCCGACGACCTGCCCTCGTGGAACGACGGCCCTAACAAGCGCGCCATCCTCGACTTTGTCTCGCGGGTGACAACCGCTGGCAGCCCGGACTTTGTGCGACCCCAAGATCGGCTGGCCACGTTCGACAATGACGGCACGCTGTGGTGTGAGCAGCCGAATTACGTGCAGGCGTTTTTTCTCATCGATCGGGTGCGTGCCCTGGCCGATCAACATCCCGAGTGGAAAACCAAAGAGCCTTTCGCCGCGCTACTGAAGGGCGACATGAAGGCGGCCGTGTCCGGCGGCGAACATGGCATCGCCGACGTCGTCTCGGCCACGCACGCCGGCATGACCACCGATCAGTTCGAAAAACTCGTCACGGATTGGCTGGCCACGGCCCGGCACCCGCGCTTCAAGCGGCCGTTCACCGCGTGCGTCTACCAACCGATGCTCGAGCTGCTCATCTACCTCCGCTCGAAAGGCTTCACGACATTCATCGTGTCCGGCGGTGGCATCGATTTCATGCGCCCTTGGACTAATCGCGTGTATGGCATTCCCACCCAGCAAGTGGTTGGCAGTAGCATCAAAGCAAAATTTCAAGCCCGCAATGGCGGCTTCGAAATCGAGCGGCTGCCGCAGATCGACTTCGTCGACAATGGGCCGGGCAAACCGCTTGGCATTCAGCGTTTCATCGGTCGCCGGCCGATTGCGGCCTTCGGCAACTCCGATGGCGACTTGCAAATGCTGCAGTGGACCACGGCTGCCAGCGGCGCTCGTCTGGGGCTGATCGTGCACCACACGGATGCGGAGCGAGAATATGCCTACGATCGCAAGTCCCCGGTCGGAACGCTCGACGTCGCGCTCGATCAAGCGCCCGAGCGCGGCTGGGTAGTTGTGGACATGAAGTCGGATTGGAAAACCATTTTTCCGCCGGCAGCGCCGTAGAAAGCGCCCTCCTTGCCGATGGAATCGTACTGCGCCGCAGGCGGAATCACTCGGGTTGTACCGCTCCCACGAGCGGCACGAAGCGGCAGCCGGACAACGGCTCACCTTGCAAACGCTCGCCGACTTTGTGAAAGGCTTCGAGCATCTGCGACTGGCTGGTGCCCAGCGGGATCACGAGAATGCCGCCCTCGCGTAGCTGCTCGGTGAGAGCGGGCGGAACCTGCTGGGCGGCGGCGGTCACCACGATGCGGTCGTAGGGCGCAAGGTCGGGCCAGCCCACGGTGCCGTCGCCAACCACGAGCTTCACGTTCTGATACGGGGCCAAAACCTCGGCGGCTCGCGCGCTCAACTCCGGATGCCGCTCGATGGAAACGACGTCCCCGGCGAGCTCGGCGAGAATCGCGGTTTGATAACCGCTGCCGGTGCCGATTTCGAGGACGTGTTCGTGGCCCGTGAGCTGAAGCGCCTCGGTCATGAGCGCGACGATATACGGCTGGCTGATGGTTTGATCGGATCCGATGCCGACCGCGCGGTCGGCGTAGGCCAGGTGCTCGAGTTGCTGGGGCAGAAAACGCTCGCGCGGGATGCGGCGCATGACGTCGAGCACCTCGCTCGAGCGAATGTCGCGCTCGACGAGCTCGCTCAGCATTTTCTCGCGCGCGCTCAAAAACGCGTCGTCCGCGGACATGCGTCGTTTCCCCCGCCACGCTCGCTGCGCTAGGCGCTTACCGAGCGCCCCGCGCACAGCTCGCGCGAGTCAAGCGCCGCGGCCGGCTGCCAATCGCAGACTTGCAGCTCGACCGACTTGCGCCCGCGAAAGTGATTGATGATCGGACGAAAGGCCACGGCGATCGGCCCTTGGTGCTCGGTGAGCACAGGGGCCCAGTCGCCACAGCCAAAAGCGACCGCCCTCAATTGTATGCCGTGCTGGAGCAGAGAGAGCGACAAATGCCGCTCGCCTCCGCCGATTCGCTTGGGGGGTTCGCCTAACAGGACGCCCGTCGTGCACAGCAGGGGGCGCGGATTATGGTGCCCGAACGGAGCCAGGCGCTCCATTTGCTGCACGGCCGCGCTGGAGAGCGCGCTAAACGGCACTTCCGCATCGATCCGCAGCTCGGCGGTGCGGGCGGCGAGCGTGATCTCGCCCGCGGCGTGCTCCGAGAACGCGGCGCGAAAGGTTTCGAGCCTGGCCTCGTCGATCTTGAGGCCGGCCGCGGCGGCGTGGCCACCGTAGGCCAGCAAGTGCTCTCCGCAGGCCGCGAGCGCGGCATGCAGGTTGAAGCCCGGCACGCTGCGCGCGGAACCGACGCCCGGCTTTGCACCCACGGCATCGAGCGCGATGAGCACCACCGGCCGGTGAAACTTTTCGGCCAACCGCGAAGCCACGATGCCGATCACGCCGGGATGCCAGCCGCGTTCGGCCAGCACGAGCGCCGCATCGTTCTCGGGATCGAACTGCTCTTGCGCCTGCTTGTTGGCCGCCAGGTAGATGCTGCGCTCCAGACTCTCGCGGCTGCCGTTGAGCTCGTGTAGATAAGCCGCTAGCGCGCTGGCCCGCTCGGGCGAGTCGCACGTCAACAGCTCGACGCCGAGAGCGGCTTGCCCCAGGCGGCCGGCAGCGTTCAGCCGGGGCGCGAGCTTAAAGGCGATATCCTCGCTGGACAGAAAGGGCTGCTGGTCGGCGCCCGTCAATTTCAAGAGCGCCGCGATCCCCAGTCCGGGCGTTTCGCGCAAGCTGGTCAGGCCGTGCCGCACGAGCACGCGGTTTTCATCGACCAGCGGCACAACGTCGGCCACGGTTGCCAGCGCGACCAGTCCGATCGCCTGCATCAGAAAATTGCGCATCCGCGGCGCGACCTTGCTCGATTCGCTCGAGCGTTGGCACACGGCCCAGGCGAGCTTAAAGGCCACGCCCGCGCCACACAAACCGGTGAACGTGGGTTGATTGCCAAGCGCCGGATGGACGATGGCCGCGGCCTCGGGAAGGCCATCGGGCAGTTGATGATGGTCGGTAATGATGAGCTCGAGGCCCAGCTCGCGGGCATAGAGCGCCTCGGCCTGTGCGGTCACGCCGCAATCGACGGTGATGACGAGCGATGCTCCGCGCCCGGCCAGCGTGGCCAACGCCTCGCGATGCAGCCCATAACCTTCGTCGATGCGGTGCGGCACGTAGTAGCTGACGTCGGCGCCGAGCATCCGCAAGCAGCAATACAAAAGCGCGGTGCCGCTCATGCCGTCGACGTCGTAGTCGCCATAGATGACGATCTTTCGACCGGCCTGGATGGCGGCCACGATCAGCGCGGCGGCCTGGTCGGCGCCGGGCAGCTCGGCCGGATCGCGCAGTGTGTTTAAGCGCGCGTCGAGAAAATGGTGGGCCAGCTCGGCGTCGTGAATGCCGCGGCAGATGAGCAGTTGGGCGACGACGGCCGGCAGCGAGGCGGCGCGCTCGAGGGCCGCGATCCGCGCCGGGTCATGCGGCGCGATGCGCCACTGCTTGGCCATATCATCCCTGAGTGGTTCGAACCGGGGGCGTCCAATTTCCTGGATCGAATTGAAACAGATCAGGGCAGCCGGGGCAAGCACGTGGCGGTTTCGATGACGCCAGCCGGGGGAAGGCAATCCGCTTGGATGCGAGAAACTTCACTAGCCGGAAGCGTTAGCGCCCGGTCAGGTTGGAATCGCAAAACAGATCGAAGAAATACTCGACGGAGCGCACGACCAGCGGCCGTTCGGTGCTTGATCGGAGGCAGCGCGAAACCGGGCGCTAACGCTTCCGGCTAGTGAAGAAAAAGAAACCGCAAACCCGAATTCTGGCTTGAGCCTACTTCTTCTTTTCGGTGTGCAAGGTGTGCTTGCGGAGCCGCGAGCTGTACTTCATCAGCTTCAGCTTTTCGCCACCGGTTTTGCGCCGGAGGGTGTAGTTGTAGTCGCCGGTCTCGTCGCACACGAGAAACACGGTCTCGACCTTTTTCTTGCTCTTTGCCATGGCCAGTTCCTATCGAAATCTTTCGGCTCATTGCCGGATGGGCAGTCGGTCTCTCGCAGATGGAGCCCCGAATTGTACCGCAAAGCGGCGGTGCTTGAAAAGCCGGGGGCGCGCATCGAACCGATATCGCTCGCTTGCCTCCAGGCAGCCGTTCCACGGGCCTATAATGGCCCGCATGAGTATGAGCACGCTGCTGAAACTCGCCTCGCTTCCGTGCTTCTATGGTGCCATCCGCTATATCGCTCACGGCAAGACGTTTAGCGATGCCGGCGCCCTAACAGTCGGAGGCGTGCTGCTGCTTGCAGCTCTTGGCTTGGTGGCCGGCGCATTCTGGGTGGGGCGCAACAAAAGCAACTCGGCTGATTGAATCGACCACCACACGGTTACGTTTCTACGCCTTGCCCGTCCGGCTCCGCTTCGTCGTCGAGCAGATATCGACCACGCGGCCGGTGTCGGTGAGCGCGACGTGATGGCGCTGGTCGCCTTCGATGCGGTGCACCGACAGGTGATAGGCCTCGTCGGTCACCGCCAGGTAAGGCCGCGCCTGTGGCTTGGCGGGCGGGCGGATCTTGCCCCATGAGCCATCGCCCAGGTACAGCACGCCGTTCTTGTTCGCCAGACCGTCGATCAGCGGATGGGTGCGCTTGAACGTGTGGTCGTGATGCTCGAACACCGCGTCTACGTTGTAGCGCTCGAACAGCGGGCACCAGTGCTTGCGATTGCCGGCGCCCGTGCCGCTCTCGGCCGACTCGCCCGTGAACGCGCGGAACGACGGATAGGCCGGCACGTGGTTGAAGGCAAACACGGTCGGCATCATCTCGCGCTCCTTGAGCGTGCGCGCCAGCCAATCGGTCTGCGCGCCTTCGATCGGCGTGGTGTGCTCGGTGTCGAGAAGAATAACGGACAGGTAGTCGCCGAAGTCGAGACAGGCATAGCCGGTGTCGGTGAACAGCCCATCGAAGATCGAATAGAAGAAGGGCGCCGACGAGCGGGGCTTGCGATAGCCGCCATCGACTTCGTGATTGCCGAGGCAGCCCAGCATCGGGATCAGTCGCTTCTGGCTGTCGCGCAGGTCGCGCGAGTAGTTGCCCAGGAATTCCAGGAACACGTTGGGGTTCTTGCCGTTCTCATAGGCCAGGTCGCCGCCCAGCACCACGAAGCTGGGGTTTTGCGCCGCCGCGACGCGGTTGCTTTGCACCGGATGCTGCCCAATGCCCGCATCGCCGCCCGAAACAAACTGGATCGGATTCGTGGCCTTGGCCGGCATGGTCTTGAAGCGCTGCTCGGCCGAATCGAGCCCCACGCGAAACACATACTCGGTGTCGGGCTCGAGATCGGTGAGCTCTGCCCGCATGATTGAATGCTCGGTCATGGGGAAGGGGCGAGCGGCAGCCGCTTTGTGGGCCCACTGGTCGGTGCCGCGCTTGGCAAAGTAGATCGGCCGCGCCGTTGCGTCTTGGGCCGCTCCGATCCATTGGATGGTCATTGTGCGCGTGGGGTCGCGCTGCCAGGTGAGAAACAGGGCCCGCGGATCGTAGGTGGGCTCGGCGGCGAAGGCCGGGGCCGGCTCGGCGCCGAACAGGTTACGCGAGTACGCGCCGGCAAGCAGCAGCGAGCTCGATTGCAAGAAGCGGCGACGGTCGAGATCGATCACGGCTGGGTTCCTCTAAGAAATTGCGGTGGGGGCGGGTGGGGTTGCGAGGGCAGTAGGAAAGCCATTGTAAATACCGCAGCAGCGGTTCGCACGGGGAAAAAACGGTTTGTTAACGACGCGGACTGCATGGCCATTTGCCCGCCGCCGGCGGGGCCGGGCGAGGTTTTGTTGGAGGAGCGGACGCCCGCGGATACAATGCCAGGCGCGTGGGTTGCGGTATGATCTGGGTTTCTCGCGTACTTCAGGCGGCCAGGCATGTTCTCGATCTGGGAACGCACATCGAGCCGCACCGGCGTCATCTCGCGGCGCGCGCTGCTCAAAATCGGCTCGCTGGCCGTGGGTGGGCTGAGCCTGGGCGACATGTTGCGGCTGCGCGCTCAAGGCGCGGCGCAAGCGCCTCCCGACACGGCCGTCATTCACGTGTTCATGGGTGGCGGGCCCAGCCACATCGACTTATACGACCTGAAGCCCGCTGCGCCCGCCGAGGTTCGCGGCGAGTTCAAGCCCATCTCGACCGCGCTAGCCGGCGTGCAGATCAGCGAGCATCTGCCGCACCTGGCCGCGACGCTCGGTCATGTCGCCCTGGTGCGCTCGATGGCCCACGCGAATGCCGGCCACTTGCCGGCTTCGCATTGGATGATGACCGGCTACCAGCCGCCGCCCTCGACAACCAGCAACGTCAATCCCTACTGCGGCGCCGTCGTCTCGCACGAGCGCGGGCCGAACGTGCCGGGCATGCCGGCGTATGTCAGCATCCCGCGCCGGCAGTTGTTGGGCGCGGCGTCTTATCTGGGTCCCGCTTACAACCCGTTTACGACCGAGAGCGATCCGAACTCGCCGAAGTTCTCGGTGCAGAACTTGGGGCTGCCGCAGGGAATGGACGTCGAGCGGCTGCGCGACCGCGAAGGGCTGCTCAAAGAGCTGGATCGATTGCGGCGCGACGTCGAGCGGCAAGGCGAGCTGGCCGGCGTCGACAAATTCTCGCGCGAGGCGCTGGAAATCATCACCAGCCCGCGGGCGCATGCGGCATTCGATCTATCGCGCGAGCCAGCCAGCTTGCGCGAGCGTTATGGCCGCACGCAGGCAGGGCAGGGGTGTTTGCTGGCGCGTAGGCTGGTCGAGGCGGGAGTCACGTTCGTGACCGTGCTATCGGGCGGGGAGTGGGATACGCATCGCGACAACTTCACCACGCTCAAGGATCGCTCGCTGCCGCCCGTCGATCAGGCCTTGGCGACCTTGATCGCCGACCTGCACGAACGTGGGCTCGATCGCCGCGTGCTGCTGTTGGTATCGGGCGAGTTCGGCCGCACGCCCAAGATCAATCCATTTGCCGGTCGCGATCACTGGCCTGGCGCCTTCAGTGTGCTGTTCGCGGGCGGCGGGCTGAAGGTAGGGCAGGTTGTCGGCGAGACGGACGAGACGGCTTCCCGGCCCATTACGCGGCCGTACAGCCCAGGCGACATGCTGGCAACGGTCTATCACTTCCTGGGCATCGACACCGCGCGCGAGTTTTTAGATCGCAGCGGGCGGCCCATGCGCGTGCTGGCCGAAGGCGAGCCGATACCGGAGCTCATCGCGTAGCCGCGGCACTTTAGCCCCGCAGGAAACCGTCGGTTTGCGAACTGACGAGTGCCGCGCCGACAGCTTCCTCGGTGAGCAACTCGATGCGGCCGCTGCTGATGTCGTACATGGCGCCGACGACGACCACGCGGCCTTCGTCGACCAGCCGCCTGATGGTCCTGCTCTTTTCGGTGATGAGCCGCACGCTGCGGAGCACATTTTCTCGCGCGACACTGTCGATATAGGCGCCTTTCTCGGCCGCGCAGGCGGCGGCCAGTCCCGACGCGGTCGCCACGTCGAACGAACTTTGGATCTCGCGCACGATTGGCTCCAGATTCTGACAGCCCGTCGCTTCTTCAGCGCCCACCGAGAGCGCGGCGAGCTCGACGGCGGCCGTGACAGCGCCGCACTGGGTGTGGCCGACCACCAGCACCAACTTGGCGCCCGCCACGGCGCAGGCATATTCCATGCTGCCGAGCGCCTTGCGGCTGATCACGTTGGCGGCCACGCGAACGCTGAAAATGTCGCCCAGACCCAGGTCGAAGATCAGCTCCATGGGCGAGCGTGAATCGATGCAACTGAGCACCACGGCCAGCGGGTGCTGCCCCTTGGCCGTCGCGTCGAGCTGGCGGCCCAAATCGCGGGTCAAGGGGTGCCCGGAGCGAAACCGCTCGTTGCCGTCTTTGAGCAGCCGCAGAACTTGGGTGGGCGTCATTTGGCCCTGCAGCTCGCGCGTGGAGTAATCGACGAACTTGATTTCATCCTGGAGCTGATACTTGTTGCGAAAGCCGCGCAAGCTGACCTGCACGCCGCGGACGGGCGCGGCGCGCTCTTTAAATTCGCGAATCAAGCTCAGGATGTCGGGATCGATGTAGTCGGTGTGCTTGGCATCCAGCAGCACGTGCGAGCCGCGCGGCAGGTCGCGCAGCGCCCTGTCGAGCGCCGCTCGATTCAAAAAGCTGACCTGGTTGGCCAGCTCGATGTGCAGCACCTCGCCGCCGATGTGTTTTTCCAGGGTGCGCCTCAGTGGCCGCCGCAAGTTGCTGTTCAAGATGAACGCCAGGCTGACTGCCATCCCGATGCCGATCCCGATCAACAGGTCGGTGAGCACGATAGCGGCGAGCGTCACCGCGAACGGAATGAATTGATATCGCCCCTCGCTCCACATCTGTTTGACGAGCGCCGGACTGGCGAGCTTGGCGCCGGTGACCAACAGAATCGCGGCCAGGCACGAGAGCGGAATCAGATTCAGATAGGCCGGCAGAGCAACCACGCACACCAGCAGCAACACTCCGTGAAAGATCGCGGATAACTTGGTCTTCGCGCCCGAGTTGATGTTCACGGAGCTGCGCACGATGACGGACGTGACGGGAATCGCGCCGATCAGCCCGCCCAGGCTGTTGGCCACGCCCTGCGCCAGCAGCTCGCGGCTGGGCGGAGACGTGCGCTGCCGGCGATCGAGCTTGTCCGTCGCTTCCAGGTTCAACAGCGTCTCGAGCGAGGCAACGATTGCCAGCGTGAGGGCCGCGCTATAAATGGCCGGGTTGGCCCATTGGTTGAAATCGGGCAGCGTCAAGAAGTTCACGAACCCAGCCAGCGTCTCGGCTACCGGCACCTGAACGGAATGACTGGCCTCGATGGGCCAGCGGCCGCCGAGGGACTGGAGGAATTGGTCCGCGGCAATTCCAAACACCACCACGATCAAGGGCGCAGGCACGATCGATTTTTTCAACCTGGGCGAACGCTCCCACAGCACCAAAATCAAAACGGAAAGAATGCCAATCAAGGCCGCGCCGGGATGCAGATCCTCGAGCAGTCGGCTGAGCTCTGAAAAAGTGTTCTCCTGATCCGGCTGGAAGAACGCCATTTCGCCTTCCGGATCCGCATCGTGCCCCAGCACGTGTGGAATCTGTTTCAGAATCAGGATGGCGCCAATGGCGGCCAACAGTCCCTTGATGACGCTGGTCGGAAAGAAAGCCGCGATGAAACCGGCGCGGGCAATCCCAAGACCGATCTGAATCAATCCCGCGATGACGACAGCCAGCAGAAAGGCCTCGAACGATCCGAGCGTTTTTAGCTGGACGGCGACGATGGCAGTGAGACCAGCCGCCGGGCCGCTGACACTCGTGTTCGAGCCACTCAGGCTTCCGACCACAATTCCGCCGACAATTCCGGCCAAGATGCCCGAGAAGAGCGGCGCGCCCGACGCGAGGGCGACGCCGAGGCAGAGTGGCAATGCCACCAGAAACACGACCGTGCCGCTGATCGCATCGGCGGCGAGAACGCTCGGCCGAGGCAGGATTCGGTGTCGCATGTTCCCCCTCATGGCCGAGGCGGCAAATGGCCTGTAGGCCGGTTACTTACGAATTCGTAAGCTTTATTATTACGATATAGTAATAATCATGCCAGCCTGTTCGGGCCATTTTCCGCGGCATTTGGGTCTTTCGAGCAGGAATGGCGAGCGGTGAACTGGACAATCGGCATGAAGTCCCCCCTAGCAGTGCGCCGATGAACCTGAGGAGGCGCAAACTCTGCGCCCGAATCCAATTCACGCTAGCACCCGCCCTGTTGTCATGTCTCGCTAGGGTGCACGGCGCAGATCATTTCCGAGGGGGGCGCATGTCACTTCGCTGGCTCACCTGTTTCGTTTGCGCATTGCCCACGATTGTCGGTTGCGCGACCACGAAGAGCTCGGACACGGCCCGCACGGGTATCGAGCAGCTACTAATTTCAAGTGCCACGGACCAGGCGCTGGATAAGGTCAACTTCGAACCGATTCGCAACGCGAAGGTGTTCGTCGAGACCAAGTATCTGGACTGCGTGGACAAGAATTACATTATCGTGAGCGTGCATCAGCGGCTGCTGCGCAACGGTTCGACACTTGTCGACAAGCCGGAAGAAGCCCAGGTGATTTTGGAAGTGGGCAGCGGCGCGGTTGGCACCGACCGGCAAGAGTTCTTCGTCGGCATGCCACAAATCCCGCTGCCGCCGCCTTCACCGATTTCGATTCCAAAGCTCGAGCTCTTCACGCGCACGCGGGCCATGGGAACCGCCAAGCTGACGGTTCTCGCCTACGACGCCCAGACTCGCGTGGCCGTGATTGATTCGGGTCGCCTGCTGGCCCGTTCCGATTACAAGCAATGGCACGTGATGGGCGCAAGCCCGGTGGTCAGCGGACGAGTGCCCGCTGAGCTGAACGCGGCGACTGGCGAGCATGAGTCGCCCGTCACGTTGCCGCTGGTTGCGGGCCGGTCGACAGGCGCGGTCCGCTAAAGGGGCGAAGCGGCACTCCGCTGGGCCGCTTGTGGTTTGAATTCCCGAGGATTACGCTTTTAACAGGTCGCTTGCGGGCGGATTTCGCGAGCGAAAACCTGGCCTGCTTTGGCCGAAAATGAGTCTCGCGAGTGCCTGCCCGTGACCCCCCAAGCAGCCAGCGGATCGGTGCGGCTGACGTCCGTGCGCAAAGCGCGGACTGGGTATTCGCGCGGGGGCATTACGGGGGCGTTGTTCCGCCGGCCGCTGTGGATCGCGCCGGTGCTGGCGATGGTGTGCCTGGCGATTGCCGGCTACTGGCTGCGTTCGCGCATCGACGCGGCCATGAAGGAGCAGAAGCAGAGCGAGTTGGTCACGCTTTTGCGTGCGGACGTGGAAGCTCTCAAGCTGTGGATCGGAGCGGAGAAGGATTATATCGACGCGGCCTCCGAAGCGCCGGTCCTCAGGAAGTCGGTGCTCGATCTGGTTCGCTTCGCGCAAGAGCGTAGCTCGTCGGTGGAAGCGCTGCTCGGCGCCGAGCCCCGGCAAGCGCTCGTTAAGGCGCTCGAGCCATGGCTGGACGAGTTTCAATCGTCAAGTACCGTGGCGCGGGCGGGTGAGCACAAGTACATCGGCTACGTCGTGCTCGATAACAAGTACACGATCGTGGCCTCCGATACGGCCAGCTTGATCGGGCTGAAATCTTCGCCTGGATACCGCGAGTTTGCCGAACAAGTGCTGGCTGGCAAGACCGTGGTCACGCAGCCCTTCCCCTCGCGCTCGGCGCAACCGGATGAGAATGGCGAGTTGGTGGTCGGCGCGCCGACCATGTTCGCGGCAGCGCCGGTCAAGGACGATGCGGGGCGGCCGGTTGCCGTGTTAGGTATCCGACTGCGGCCGAGCCAGGATTTCACCAAAATCTTGAACGTGGCGCGCACCGGCGCGAGTGGCGAAACGTATGCCTTCAACAAGGACGGCAAGCTTCTTTCGAACAGCCGCTTCGATGAGGACTTGAAAGAGCTGGGGCTGCTTTCGACGCAAGCGGGCTCGCGCTCGGCACTAACCTTGGACTTGCGCGATCCGGGCGTCGACATGATGACCGGTGCCCGCCCGGCGCTTCCGCGTTCCAAGCAGCCGCTAACGCGAATGGCGGCTGATGCGATCCATCAAAAGCCGGGCATCGATGCGCCGGGAGTCGACGTTGAAGGCTATCGCGATTATCGCGGAGTCCCTGTGCTCGGCGCGTGGGCCTGGCTTCCGGAGCTGGGCTTCGCCGTCGCGACAGAAATTGACGCCGATGAGGCGTTTCGGCCGGTGGTCGTGCTGCGAAATGCGTTTTGGACCCTGTTCGGCCTGTTGTCGGCACTCGCGCTATTGCTGTTGGTGATGACGTTCGTCGCGCGGCGCATGGAAACCAAGATGCGCGAGGCGGTTATCGCGGCCGGCCAACTCGGACAATACGCCCTGGAGGAAAAAATCGGCGAAGGTGGCATGGGCAGCGTGTACCGCGGACGACACTCCATGCTGCGCCGCCCAACCGCCATCAAGTTGCTGGAGCCATCGAAGACGACGGAGATCTCGATTGCCCGCTTCGAGCGCGAGGTTCAGCACACCAGCCAGCTCAACCACCCGAACACGATCACGATTTACGATTACGGGCGCACGAGCGAGGGCGTGTTCTATTATGCGATGGAGTATCTGGCCGGTTTGTCGCTGCAATCGCTGGTCGAACGCTTCGGCGCGCAGCCAGATGGCCGCGTGATTCACATAATGCTGCAGGTGTGCGGATCGCTCAGCGAAGCGCATGCGCAACACCTGATCCATCGCGACATCAAGCCGGCAAACATCATGCTCACCGCGCGCGGGGGCGTGCGCGACTTCGTGAAACTGCTCGACTTCGGCCTGGTGAAGGCGGTTGACTCCGAGAAGCAGCGGACGCTCACCGCGGCCGACGTGATCACCGGCACCCCGCTATATCTACCCCCGGAGAGCATCCAAGATACGGATCGGGCTGACGAGCGCAGCGACCTGTATTCGCTGGGCGGCGTCGCCTACTTCCTGCTGACCGGGCATCCCATGTTCGAAGCCGGCGGCGTGATGGAGATCATCCGCAAGCAGGTGGAAGACCTGCCCGTGTCGCCTTCGAAGCGGGTGGGACACGCCATCTGTGCGGATCTGGAGAAGCTGGTGCTCCAGTGCCTGGCCAAGAACCCTCAGGATCGGCCGCAGAGCGCGGCGGCAGTGGCCGAAGCGCTCAGAAAATGCGTGCCGCTGGTTTCCTGGAGCGCCCGCGATGCCGATAACTGGTGGTCCTCGTTTGATTCGGGCTTAGCGTTAAGCGCGCTTGCCCCCACGCAAACGGTGGCCTTCGCCGGCACGATGGGCGAAAACGAGGTGAAGCCGGCTGGCTAGCGCTCGCGCGCTCGAGCGAGCTTTAGGGGCGCGAGGCGTCCCTGTATCGATTCAGCGCCAACCGGCTTGGCGACAGGCCATTGGGCCAGGCAGAGATCGGCAATGGGCCCAGGCAAAACACTACTGCGGCGATGGCAAGCGGTCGTTTTATTGCTCATGACCGTGGGCTACGCCGGCTGCTATCTATGCCGATCGAATTTCTCGGTCACGCTCAATCTCATCGCGGCCACGCTGGTCGAGCAAGGCTTGCAGCCGCAAGAGGCGCGGCTGGCGCTCGGCTGGGTCGCTTCGCTCGGCACGCTGGCCTATGCCCTGGGCAAGTTCGTCACCGGCAGCCTGGCCGACATGTTCGGCGGCAGGCGAAATGTTCTGGCCGGCATGCTGGGTTCGGTGCTGTTCACGCTGTGGTTTGCCGTGGGGGGCGGGTTGCCGCTGTTTACCTTGGCGTGGATCGGCAATCGCGCGGTCCAGTCGTTGTGCTGGACGGGGATGGTGAAGATCACCGGCAAATGGTTCTCGTACTCGGCCTACGCAAGCGCCATGGGGGTGGTGAGCCTGAGCTATTTATTCGGAGATGCCGCGGCGCGGTGGTTCATGGGCCTTTTGATGCAGCCGGGATGGCTGACGGAAACTGGCTTAGGATGGCGCGGCGTGTTCATTGCCAGCGGGTTCGCTCTGCTCGTGTTGTTCGGCTTCGATCTCTTGTGGCTCAAGGAGTCGCCCCGCGACGTTGGCGCGGAGGAGCCGCCGCCCAATCCAACCAACGTTTACGCCGCGACCGACGACGACTCGCATCAACACGGATTGCGCGAACTTTTGGTTCCTCTGCTGACGAGTCCTCAATTCGTGACGGTTTGTTTACTTTCGCTGGGGCTCACTTTTTTGCGCGAGGCGTTTGGAATCTGGACGCCCACTTACTTCGCGCAAACGATCGGATCGTCGAGCGCCGAAGCCGCGCATCAAAGTGCCCTATTTCCCTTGCTCGGCGGTTCAGCCGTCCTGTTGGCCGGCTGTTTGGGAGACTGGCTGGGGCGAGGCGGACGCGCCGCCGTGATACTTGTGGGAACCGCTGCGGCGGCCGTGGCCCTGTGGCTGCTCGGCTCGCCCGCGACGATCGAAAGCTCTCTGAACCCCGTGTGGCTGACCGGCCTGGTTGGGTTTTTGGTGCTCGGGCCCTATTCCTATTTGGCCGGCGCGATCTCGTTGGATCTGGGCGGAAAGCGCGGCGCGGCGACCGCCTGTGGCATCATCGACGGCGTCGGCTATTTGGGCGCCATGCTCGCCGGCAGCAGCGTAGCTATATTGAGCAACGATTACGGTTGGGCGGGAGCGTTCCGGGCCATGGCGTTCGTGGCCGTGCTGACCGCTTTGGTGGCGGCTGTCTTTTTCCACCTGCAACGACGGACCCAAACGGCATGAGCGTCGTCGATGAGATACTCAAACTGTTCGCCACGAAGGGGCACGAGGCCTATGTGGGCGAGCCGGTCTCTCAACTGGAGCATGCTTTGCAAGCGGCACATCATGCGGAGCAGACCAGCGCCGGCGACGAGCTGGTCGTGGCGGCTCTGTTGCATGACATTGGGCACCTGTTGCACAAGCTGCCCGAGGACGCGGCGGACCATGGCCTCGACACGCGGCACGAGATGATCGGGCAGGCCTGGCTGGCACGACATTTCGGGCCGGGGGTGACCGAACCGATTCGGCTGCACGTGCCCGCCAAACGTTATCTTTGCGCGACCGATTCCACGTACCAGGCGCAGTTGTCGGCCGCCTCGCTGCAAAGTCTTGCCTTGCAGGGCGGACCATTCGGCCCGCGGGAGCTCGCGGAGTTCGAGGAGAATCCGTTTTTCCGCGACGCGCTGGCACTGCGGCGTTGGGACGACCTGGCAAAAGTGCCAGGCATGCGGGTGGCCGACCTCGAACATTATCGGCCGCGCTTGCTAGCGGCAGAATGCCGCGCCGCGGGCTGACGCTTGGTTTTTTAGATTCCCAGCAGCGCCGGCAGCTCGCGGATCGTGCCCACCAGGTGCGTATGCGGAGAGGAGCGCAACTGATCCGCGGTGTGGGATCCCTCGGTGACACCCACCACAAGCCCGCAGCCGGCGCTCGTTCCCTCATCCAAGTCGGCCGGCGTATCGCCGACTTTGGCGACGTGACGTGCGTCGGAGATGCCCAGGTCGCGCATCGCCTTGCGCACCATGTCCGGGTGCGGACGACCGCGCTCCACCTCGTCGCTCGTCACGGTGCCATCCAGGATGCCTGGCTGATTCCATCCGAGCCGTGCCAGCACGACGTCCGCGATGTCGCGCGTGAATCCGGTGTCCAGGACGACGCGGATTCCCGCGCCGCGCAGTTTTTTAAATACCTCGCCAGCGCCTGCAATCTCATGCACCGACGGATCGGTTTGATAGAAGCGTGTCATGCGAGCCACGAAATCAGCATGGATTCGATCGAGCCGCGGCAACAGATCGGTGCGCTCGGCGCGCTCGAGCAGTTTTGTCAGAGCAACCGGCTTGGGAATTCCCATCACCTGGTTGACGGCCTCGCGTGAGACGACGACATCGACTTCGGCCAACGCCGCGCGAACGCAGCGGTTCACGCCATCGTCGTCGTTGATGGTTGTTCCGGCCATGTCGAAGATCACTAAGTCGATGGGCATGCTCGGTCACCTTTCCATTTCGCGGACCACATGCTCGGCCAGCCCGAAGGACAGCGTCATGCCGGCGCCGCCCAGGGCGGCCACGATGGTCGTGGCGGGCGCCGGGCGTGCGACGATGTACGGTTCGGTCGGATGTTTGACATACATGCCGTGCCAGCGGGCCGCGATGCTCAGCCGCGGCACGTTCAGAAACGTGTGCAAGTATTCCAGGATCAGCCGATCGATCTCGGGCTTATCGAAAGGCGCGACCTGTTCGTCATACTCGTGCGAGTCGCCAATGACGATTTCTCCCTGGCCATTCTGCGAAGCCATGACATGGATGCCATAGCGGTCCAGGTCAGGATTCTCTCGCGCTATGCGTGCTTTTACCGCCGCGAGTGACGGACAGTCCTGGAAGCATTTGTAGTGACGTAGCGTCAGTCCGGCGGCGAGCATCGGCCCCAACCGAGTGCCGTCAGCGGCGGATCGCATCATCTGTAGTTTGCAACGCGACAGGCCAAAGTCGGCGAACACGCCGGGATAGAGCAGATTCAGTTCATCGCCCGAACAAACCAGAAGTTGCTGGGCGTTCCACTGTTTACCGCCGGCGATGGCAAGCCCTGGCTCGAAGCTCGTAACAGGGCACGAGAATTCGAACTGAACTCCCAGTTCGCGGTGCAGCCAAGTGGGCAGGGCGGCGATCACCTGCCGGGGGTCGACGCAGACTTCCTCCTCGCTCCACAGGCCCGCTATCAGTCCCTGGGGATTCACGACGGGCGAGCGCTGTTCGACTTCACGGGCGCTCAGAAGCCGGCATTGGTAATTTGCCGCGGGGGCGCGCTCGACGAACTCGGCCAAGACCTGGGCTTCGTCCTCGCGATAGGCCAGGTGCAGCGAGCCGCACCGCGCGTGCCATAGCCCGCTCGACGCGAGAACCTCCAGCCACAGGTCGCGGCTGCGGAGCGCCATTTTGTGCATTCGCCCCGCCGGCTGCCCGATGGGCCACAGCATGCCGAAATTGCGAATCGACGCGCCGCATGCGGCCGGGTGTCGCTCGAAGACGACTACGCGTCGGCCCTGCCGCGCCAAATGGAAGGCGTGCGCGAGCCCGGCGATTCCGGCCCCGACCACTGCGACGTCATACGTGGGACTCATGGCCTGCCGACGGACAGGGGATGGCTGGAGGAAGTGGCGCGTGCCACTCTACACGAGCGCTGCGCCGTTCGCCACCGCTGGCACGAGCGCCGTGTTTTACGCCCAGCGGCGCAGATGGAGAAAGTCGCGCTGCTCCGTCGGTGGGGAGGCCAGCAGGCGCAACTCCTCGCCGATGATCCCGCGCAGGGCGCTCTCCAAGTCATCGAGAACCCGAGCGCCCAGGACGCCGTCGAAGACGCGGTGGTCGCAGATCAAGGTGACCAGCGATTTGCCCGCGCCATCGAGCGGGCTATAGGTCAAGCTGCTGGTGGCGAGGGTCGGATGATAGCGGTTGATGGCGCCTTGGCCCGCCAGGGAGGACATCGTGAAGGTGCCGATGCGTTTGGCGCGCTTGCGGCCCGAGAAATTCAGGTTCGCGCGCCAGATGACGCGGCGCAGCACGGCCGGGAGCCGGCTGAGCTGCAGTTGCCACTTGAAGGCTTCCTCGACTGGTTTGGTCTGGTAATCGTCGAGCGCCTGCTGCAACTGCGGGAGCGGAGTTTTTTCGGGATGAATGAAGCGCGCCCAACACAGCCGGTCTTCGCCCTCGAATTGGCGGTTCACGGCCAGCAGGCCGATGCTGTTGGGGTATTCGGACAAGTGTGGCCAGGGCCAGCGGATATAGGCCTGTCTCAATTGAGGCGTGACGGCCGACACGATGGCGTAGGCTTTTAGAAAGATCGCCGACCAGGAGATTCGCGGCGCTGCGGCTTTTCGCAGGGCCGCGATTTGGCCGAGGTCGAAGCTTCGCTCGAGCGGAAAGTAAGCCGACCGATCGCACAACGCCACGACATCAAGCACCAGCGACCGGTTGCAGGTCAGCCGCAGGCGTTTCGGCGAAGGGTGATCGTTCATCCAATTACCTGATCGATGCGTGCCGGGGTTCAAGGGCGCCGAAGTTCGGACGCGCGTGTAGCAAGATTTTCGACCCACCCGGTGCAGCGGGATTATGGCGGCGATTGAAAGTTCTGGTTAGACCAGTTCTTCGAGGCCGATTAGCACCCCGTTGGCCGCCCCGGCGGCAATTGGTAGCGAAAATGACGCCCTGGGCGGGCGGTGGGCGGCTCGGGGGGCTGATCGCTCCCTCGGCAAAACCATAAGGCGCCAGGGGCGGGTGGCGGCCTGAAAGAGTCTAGGCCTCGCGCGCTTTTAGCGCGCCACGACCCGGTGAAAGTGCAATTGGACCTCGCCGTCCACCACGCGGCGCACGCCCTCCACCAGGCAATGCGGCTCGTTGTCTTCCTGCCCGCGGCGGATGATTTCGTCGAGCTTCATGCCGTGGCTGACCGTGAAGGTCGACTGGTAGATGATTTGGTTGCCGGCGTCGAGCTCCGGCACGATCAAGTGGCACGTCGCCCCGTAGGTAAGCATGCGGCTGGCAAATGCTTCGTGATAGGGGCGAATGCCGGGGAAGCTTGGTAGCAGCCCATGGTGCAGGTTGATGATCCGCCCGCCGGCATATTTCCAACAACTGGCGGCTGGCAGCACGCGCATGTAACGGGCCAAGACCAGGTAGTCGACGTTGT
>DATJEN010000136.1:0-2507 GCA_035496575.1 Pirellulales bacterium | reverse complement strand
CAATTGCGGGCGCCACATCAAGCAGTGATCGAGGCCCACGATGATTTGCAGCCCGTCCGGCGCGGCGGCGTGGTGCTCGTCGAGCGGTGCAAGCGCTAGCGCCGTGGCCGTGAGCGGTTGGTGAATGCCGGTCGAGCGCTCGTGCGCGGCGGCGCCCCACATGCGGTGATACATGCCCACCGGGGGCGTGATATCCGCTCGGCCTACGCCGACGCTGCAGCGAGATTGAGGGAAGTCGACGTGCGGCATGCAGCATCCGCGCTCAAACCGATTCGCTGACCAAATGTGCTTTCACGAATGCCTCATCGAGAGTCACGCCCAGCCCGGGCCGATCCGGCACGCTGATCCAGCCATCCTCGGCCTGCACCTTTTCGTGGGTCAGTTCGTGCCGCAGTGGCGAGTCTTCCACGCAATCCTCGAAGATGAATGCGTCGCGACACGTTGAAAGCCAGTGCAAGCTCGCCGCCACGGTCAGCGGGCTGGTATAGCAATGATTGCACAGCCGCGCGCCTTGCTCTTCCACGCGAGAGCGGATGTACGCAGCGTCGGTAAAGCCATTGCGCGACAGATCGACTTGATAGACGTCGAGCGCGCGGCGGTCGATCCATGGCTTGAACGCCTCGCGGCCGCACTCGCCCTCGCCCGACGCGATGGGCACGGGCGAGCGATCGCGCAGCCAGACATAGCCTTCCAGATCGCTCTCGCGGAGCGGTTCTTCGAGCCACTCGATGCCAAACTCCGCGAAGGCATGCGCGCGCCGAAGCGCCGTGCGGGCGTCCCACACGCACCCGGCGTCGATGAGCAGGGTGCCATCCCCGATTCCCTCGCGCGCCCCGCGCGCTAGCTCCAAATCGAGCTGCTCGCTTTGCCCCATGGGCTCCCAACCAAATTTGACGGCCCGATATCCGGCCGCCCGCCAGCGACGCGCAATGTCGGCGGTCTCCCGGCCATCCCGCCCGAACAGGATGGAAGCATAGGCCTTGATGCGGTCGTGCTGCTTGCCTCCCAGCAAGCGGTGAATCGGCTCGCCGAAGTGCTTGCCCTTTAAATCCCACAAGGCCATATCGACCGCGGCCATGGCGGCGATGCCCACCGACGTGCGGCCGAAGTACATGGTGCGGCGATACATCTTCTGCCACAGCCGCTCGGTCTCGAGCGGGTTTTCGCCCACGATGATCTTGCGCAGGCCGCAGGCAATGTTGTGGCTAAACGGCGCGTCCACGATGGCCTTGATCACCTCCGGCGATGCATCCGCCTCGCCGATGCCTTCCAGGCCCGTGTCGCTGCGCACGCGAACGATGACCGCGTCCTGGCTGCTGGCCGTTTTGGCCTCGACGTTTTCGATTCGCAGAATCTGGCAGACGACCTGGGCGATTTTCATCGCATGGTTTTCCTGGTTTTTTGAGCGGGCTAGCTGGTCGAGCCAGGCCGAGAGTTGCGCCCAGCACGAAGCGGGTCGAGGGGGCGATCCGGCGCTCTTTCTCTCTTCAGTGTTGCTCGGCCCCGCGCAGCACCTCTTCGATGTCGACGTGCACGAACTCACCGTGATCGAGGTTCGCGTCCCAAATCGCGCACCGCACATCGGGCGGCAGGCTCTCGATGCCGTGTCGGAACGACTCGGCGTCGGGCACCGCGAGCGGATACACCTCGAGCTTCGATCCCATCGACTTGGTTTCCTGGATGTGCCGCTCGGCATGCGCGCGGTCGCGGAACAATAACAGGCAGTCCTCGCCGTCGTTGGTGACGACGAGCACGCCGTCCTGATTGGCAATCACGTAGACGGGATATTGGATTTGCACGGTTTGCTTGTAACCTCACTACTCTCAGGCGTCAAATAGGCGGTCGGCTTGCCAGCCTGCCGGGTGGGAAGTTGCTCTTGCCCGCTTCCGTTGTCGTCGATCGCAACGAGCGGGCCCATCGCTTTCGGGCCACGGCTGACGCACGAGGAATTCACGCGCGAGCCGCAGCAGGCCCTGGCCGGACGCCTGTGCGGCGGGGCCTTTTTGGACCTGGCCACCCTGCTCGTCCGCGGGTGAGGATTATCGGAAAAGGATCGCTAGGAATTGAGACGGGGTGCCATGGATGCTTGCTGCCAGGCCATTGCAAGCGGCGCGCTCGTCGTGACCATGTGTGCTGCCTTTTGTGACGACTGGGTTCGCGGCTCCCCCCACAATTTTTCTTGTCATCTCGTTGCTCCGCGCGTACATTGCACGTGTGACAACCATTTGCAAGGTTTGACAGGGAGCTGGCCATGCCGCGCTCGACCGGCAGCCCCAATTTCGCCGTCTATCGCACGGTTGGCGAAGCGGCTGAATTCCTGGGCGTTTCGCGAGCCACGCTCAGAAACTGGGACCGCAGTGGCAAGCTCAAGGCCCGCCGGCACCCCAAAAACGGGTACCGCATCTACCTGCACGGCGATCTGGAGTCGTTGCTCCTCTCCGCCGATTTCCCCACTCTGGCCGAGGACAAGCGCGCTCCGCAAGTTTCCTGGGATTCGATCGGAGAGC
>DATJEN010000135.1:0-2341 GCA_035496575.1 Pirellulales bacterium | reverse complement strand
AATGGTCTTCCACAAATCGTGCTTGAGAACGCCGTGCAGTTGCAGGCCTTGGCGGCTTGTGATGCGCAGCGTCGTGTTGCCAACCTCGTCGCCCAAATCGAGTTCGGCCAGCAACTGCTTGCTCGTCAATTTGCCGCCGGGAATCTTCGTGCGGACCATGAACGAGTAGGCCTTGATCGACTTGCCTTTTCCTCCCTCGACCCGGCCAGCCGCGCGTGCATCGCGATCGTCTTGCTGATAGGTGCCATGGTGCTTGAGCAGGTTGATGCTCGTTTTGCCAAAGAAGTCGTTGGCATCCTGCAATTCCTCGCGGATCGACCCGCGCAGATAATCGCTCTCGAGCTTAGCGGCCTCGACCGGATTCAGCTTGGGTTGGTCAGACATGTCAGGCACCAGGACGTGACAGGCGGGCAGGAATGCTTACAATGGTAAGCATCATAGTCATCTTCGCAGCTTTGTGCGCGTTGTCAATCGACTATATCGGAAATCCGTCCGCCAAGCCAAGCGCGGTTCAGACCGTTGCCACGCCAGTACATGGGGCCGATAGGCGGCCCCTAGGAAGTTCACTAGAATGCGGACCCCCGCCTGGTGAGCCATCATCGAAAGGTCCATCGTGCCGGCAACCATTCTGGATGGCAAACAACTAGCCAAAACCATCCGCGAGGAGCTGCGCGACCAGGTCGCGGAATTCATCGAGAACAACGCCGAAGTGCCGACCCTGGCCGCCGTTTTGGTGGGCCATGACCCGGCCAGCGAAGTCTACGTTCGCAACAAGGTGACGGGCTGCGAGCAGGTTGGGATGCACAGCCGGCTGTTCCGCCTGCCCGCCGAGACCAGCCAGGAGGATCTGCTCTCGCTCATCGCCAAGCTCAACCGCGCCAAGGAAGAGCCCATCCACGGCATCCTGGTGCAGTTACCCTTGCCAGCGCAGATCGACGTGACGCGCGTGCTGCACGCGGTCAGTCCCGCCAAGGACGTTGACGGATTTCACCCTGAAAACGTGGGGCGACTGGTCGAGGGACATCCACGCTTTCGCCCGTGCACGCCCTATGGCATTCAACAATTGCTGGTGCGCAGCGGCGTTGAAATCGCGGGCCACCTGGTGGTCGTCGTCGGCCGTAGCGACACCGTCGGAAAGCCCACGGCACTGCTTTTGATGCAACGAGGGCCTGGTGGCGATGCGACCGTGACGGTGTGTCACAGCAAGACGCGCGATCTTGCCGCGCTCACGCGGCAGGCCGACATCCTGATCGTCGCCATCGGGAAGCCGCGCTTCATCACGGCCGACATGGTGAAGCCGGGCGCAACCGTGATCGACGTGGGCATTCATCGCACGCCGACTGGACTCGTGGGCGACGTCGACTTCGGCCCGGTGAGCGAAGTGGCCGGCCGCATCACGCCCGTGCCCGGCGGAGTAGGCCCGCTGACCGTCACGATGCTGCTGGTGAACACGCTCGAAGCGGCCCGGCAACAGCAGTGAAGGGCAAAGGGGTTGGGGGTTAGGGGTTGGGGGTTGGGGCGGAGCGCTGGCGGAGGGCTTCGTAGAACAGCACGGCCGCCGTAACCGACACGTTCAGGCTGTCGGCCACACCCAGCATCGGCAATCGAATCGGCGTGACCTCCGCGGCGTTCCAAACGCGCGATAGACCAGACGCCTCGCTTCCCAGTACGATCGCGCTACTCGAACGAAAGTTGGCGTGCGTGTAATCGAGTGTGGCGTCCGGGTCGGCGGCGAACACGCGGACGTTTCGATCGCGTAGCCAAGCGCACGCTTCCGTGCTTGAGGCCAATGCGATCTTCAGCGTGAAGACGGTGCCCAGGCTTGCCCGGATGCAGTTGGGATTTTCCAGGTCGCCCAGCGCGTCGGTCACAATGACCGCGGAGACGCCGGCCGCGTCGGCGCTACGCAGAATCGCCCCCAGGTTGCCAGGCTTTTCGATTCCTTCCACCACGGCAATCAAGGGATTCTTCGATACTGCGAGACGGTTGAGTGGTCGCGAAGTGCTGTCGGCCACAAGCAAGATACCTTCGCTTCGCTCGCCGAACGCCAGCCTGGCGATGACTTCTTCGGGCACTTCCCACAATGGAACGCCGGATTGCTTTACCAGCTCGAGTGCGCGAGTACGGTCGGCCGTCTCGCACAGGGCAGGGCACACAAAAGCTTCAAGAACGTGAATCCCGGACGTTATCGCGCGCGTAATTTCGCGGGTTCCATCGACCAGAAAGTGGCCCGCCTTGCGCCGCTGTCGCGATTGCCTCAGCCGCAAAGCTTCCTTAACCCGCGGGTTTTGCAGGCTGGTGATGCGCTTCACGGCAGCGGCTCGGCGTGTGCGGTTTGAGT
>DATJEN010000134.1:0-2218 GCA_035496575.1 Pirellulales bacterium | reverse complement strand
GGACAATCTTCGCCCGTGCAAGACCCGTTATGCTTCGGACCAGCTCCAGCTGCACATCGGTAGGCAGCGAGGTGGAAATGCCGTTGGGATAGACCAAATGACTTCCCAGCCCCTCGGGCTCGAGGAAGATTTGGTGACCGTCGCGATCGCCGAACCGATGAACCTTGTCCTCGATTGAGGGGCAATAGCGCGGACCCCTGCCCTCGATCGCGCCGGCAAATAGCGGAGACCGGCCCAGTCCGGCCCTGATGACGTCATGACTTCGCGAGTTAGTCCTTGTAATCGCGCAACTTAATTGCGGCAGCGGTCGATGGTTGGGCGCGAGCGCCATCGTCCATGACTCGCGATCGCTCGCTTGTGGCTGGGTCCGGGCCCAATCGATCGTCCGCCCGTCGAGCCTGGGAGGCGTGCCGGTCTTAAGGCGTCCCTGGGCTAGTCCCAACTCGCGAATCTGGCCGCCGAGCGCACCCGCGTCCTGGCCACCCTGCCGGCCACCCGACCAACGCTCCTCACCCCGGAACATCGTCGCACCGAGAAACGTGCCAGTCGCCAAAACGACGGCTTGAGCGCCTATCGACGATCCATCGGCCAGTTCCGCGCCCACAACCGCGCCGCCGCCAACTCGCAGGGCTATCGCCTCGCCGACCAGGACAGTGACACCGGCCGCGGCAACCAACTCCCACACCGCCTGGCGGTAAAGCGCACGGTCGGCCTGCACGCGGGGACCCCGAACAGCGCTCCCCTTGCTGGCATTGAGCATGCGCCGATGGATTGCGGCACGGTCAGCGGCACGAGCCATGATCCCGCCCATCGCGTCGACTTCACGCACCAGATGGCCCTTGCCGACGCCGCCGATCGACGGGTTGCACGACATTTGGCCGAGGTCGTCGGCGCGAAAGGTCAGCAGCGCTACGCGCGCACCACGGCGCGCAGCGGCACATGCCGCTTCGCAACCCGCATGACCGCCGCCAATGACCAAAACATCGAACATCAAGCGCCCATACATGGCAGTGACATGCGCCTCAATGTTTCACGTGAAACGAGCATCAGAGGCTGTCTGGGGGACAGCCGAGAAGCGCAGTCGGCGCAGCTTGACTAGGGAAGGGCCAGCAGGAGTGCTTTGGTTACTTGCCGAGACAGAAGCGCCCGAACAACGCGTCGAGCAGGTCTTCGACACCAGCGCGCCCGGAAATGCGGCCGACAGCAAGCCGGGCCACGCGTAACTCCTCCGCGATCAGCACCGGATCCTCCAGGTCGGCGGCCCGCGCCAAGGCCGCCTGGCCTTCCGCTAAGAGCAAATGCTGCCGCCGATCCAGCGCCAGCTCGTCACCCCTCGGCAGCAGCTGCCGGGCACGATCGACCAGCAAGCTCGTCAAATCCGTCAAGCCCAGACCCGTGACGGCCGACACCGGAATCCCGTCCTGGCTCACGCCCAAATCGGCCTTGGCCCCGATCAGAATGAAATCCGGGCGGTCCGGTGCCTCCTTTGGCGAACCAAGCCACAACAATATTTCCGCTCGGTCAGCCTCGCCCCGCGCGCGCTCGATGCCAATGGCCTCGACCACGTCATCCGAATCGCGCAGCCCGGCCGTGTCGACCAGCACAAAAGGGACGCCATTAATGGCCAACGGCACTTCGATGACGTCTCGCGTGGTACCCGGGATATGCGTCACAATCGCTTTCTCGCTTTGCGCCAAAGCATTGATCAAGCTGGATTTCCCCGCGTTTGGTGGTCCTGCAACAACCACCCTGATGCCCTCGCGAAGCGGCTCGATGCGAGGAGCATCGACGAGATTCGTCATCTCATGAGCAAGCAATCCTATGTCAGGCCGCAATCGGGCATCAGCTGATCCATCTTCCTCGTCGGCATAGTCGATTGCCACCTCGGCCCGTGCCGACAACGCCAGCAATTGCTCGCGCCACGTATCGAGCCGCCTGCGCAATGCCCCGCCCGCCCGGGCCATTGCCGAACGCCGCTGCAATTCCGTCTCGGCCGCCAGCAAATCGGCCAGGCCTTCGGCTTCGGTTAGGTCGATCCGGCCATTGGCCAATGCACGGCGGGTGAATTCGCCGGGCTCCGCCAGCCGGATGCCGGGCCGGGCAAGCAGGGCCTCAATCAGCGCGTCAATCGTTGCGCGGCCGCCATGGCATTGATATTCAACGATATCTTCTCCCGTCGAACTGTTCGGCGCATCGAAGCGGATAACCAAAGCCTGAT